>JALHLO010000203.1 GCA_022844525.1 Ramlibacter sp. | reverse complement strand
ACACGACCTGCGGCGCGCCCGGCGCCGGATCGCGCGCCCAGGGGTACACCGGCGGCCGGTCCACCACCGCCGTGTCGTAGCCCAGCGCGGCGGCTGCCATCCAGCGCGTGCGCGCCACCGCGTGCATGCGCTTCGGCATGGGCACGGGCTTCTGCACGAGGTAGCGCACCGGCCACTCGTAGCCGCACAGCTCGCTGCGGTTGCCGAAGGACGCGGTGAAGCCGCCCGGTGCCAGGCGCGCCTTGCGCGCCACCAGCGCCGACTTGATCAGCCCCTGCAGGTCCAGCACGGCGTCGTAGCTTTCCTCGCGCAGCACGCGCAGGAACTCCTGGCGTTCGCGCCGCACACCGGCGGCCCAGCGCGCCTTGCGCCAGCGCCGCTGCGCCATCGGCAGCACGCGAGTGAGGGTGGGCGCTTGCCGCAGCAGGGGCGCGAAGGCTTCCTCGACGACCCAGTCCACGACGGCTTGCGGGAAGCGCGCCTGGATGTCGTGCACGACGGGCAGCGTCTGCACGACGTCACCCAGCGAGGACAGCTTGACGATCAGGACTCTCAAGGGGTTTCAGCGGCGCGCTCGGCGCCCCGTGGCGGGCGCGGCCGCGCCCAAACCCCCATTGTCGGTCAATGCGCCGCCTCGCCGACTTTCGCGTCGGGCTTGACGCTGCGCAGCAGCGACAGCATCGCGTCCTCGATGCGGTGCAGCGCCTCCTGCGTATGGCCTTCGAAGCGCAGCACCAGCACGGACGTGGTGTTCGATGCGCGCAGCAGGCCGAAGCCGTCCGGCCAGTCCACGCGCAGGCCGTCGATGGTGGAGACCTGCGCGTCGGGGAAGCGCGCCTTCTTCACCAGCTCGTCGACCACGCGATGCGGCTCGCCTTCCTGGCACTGCACGTTCAGCTCCGGCGTGGAGAAGCTGGTGGGCAGCTCGTTGAGCACCTTGCTGGGATCGGGGTGGCGCGACAGGATCTCGAGCAGGCGGCAGCCCGCGTAGGTGCCGTCGTCGAAGCCGTACCAGCGCTCCTTGAAGAAGATGTGGCCGCTCATCTCGCCGCCCAGCGGCGCGTTCACTTCCTTCATCTTCGCCTTGATCAGCGAGTGGCCGGTCTTGTACATCATGGGCTTGCCGCCGGCCGCCGCGATCGCCGGGCCCAGGCGCTGCGTGCACTTCACGTCGAACAGGATGGTGCCGCCGGGCACGCGCGACAGCACGTCCTGCGCGAACAGCATCATCTGGCGGTCCGGATAGATGTTGTTGCCCTCGCGGGTGATGATGCCCAGGCGGTCGCCGTCGCCGTCGAAGGCCAGCCCGAGGTCGGCGCCCGTCTCCTTGAGCTTCGCGATCAGGTCGCGCAGGTTCTCCGGCTTGCTGGGGTCGGGGTGGTGGTTGGGAAAGTTGCCGTCCACCTCGCTGAACAGCTCGATGACCTCGCAGCCGATGGCGCGAAAGATCTGCGGGGCCGAGGCGCCGGCCACGCCGTTGCCGCAGTCCACCACGATCTTCATCGGCCGGGCCAGCCGGATGTCGCCCTTGATGCGGTCGCGGTAGGGCGCGAACACGTTGACGTTGCGCACCTTGCCCGGTGCCGCCGGCTGGTCCCAGGCGGAACCCTCGATCATGCGGCGCAGGGCCTGGATCTCCTCGCCGTAGATCGCGCGGCCGGCCATCACCATCTTGAAGCCGTTGTAGTCCTTCGGGTTGTGGCTGCCGGTGACCTGGATGCCGCTCGTGCACAGCGTGTTGGCGGCGAAGTAGAGCATCGGCGTGGTCACCATGCCGACGTCGATCACGTCGACGCCGCTGGCGACGAGGCCGCGCACGAGGGCGGCCGACAGCGCGGGGCCGCTCAGGCGGCCGTCGCGGCCGACGGCGACGGTCTGCTCGCCCTCGCCGCGGGCGATGGTGCCGAAGGCGCGGCCGAGCGCCTCGGCAACCTCTTCCGTCAGCGTCGAGGGGACGATGCCGCGGACGTCATAGGCCTTGAAAATGCTGGGGCTGAGCTGCATGGGTCGGTGCGGGGAATGTTGTTGTGGGACTTGCGGGGCATTCTAGGCGCGGGGCCGGCAGGAACATGTCCGAAAACGGCCAGTCCCGCGCCCGGCGCTGCGTATCATCGGGCGCATGACTCCCGTCGAGCCGCCGCTGTCCCCCGACGCCTGCTACCTGGCGCTCAAGGCCCGCGATGCGCGCTTCGACGGCAGCTTCTTCACGGGCGTGACCAGCACCGGCATCTACTGCCGGCCGGTCTGCCGCGTGCGCACGCCGCGGCGCGAGAACTGCCGCTTCTTCGCCCTCGCGGCCCAGGCGGAGAACGCCGGCTTCCGCCCCTGCCTGCGCTGCCGGCCCGAGCTGGCGCCGCAGGCGCTGCGCTGGTCGACGCAGGATGCCAGCGCCGTGCTGGCCCAGCAGGCCGCTCGCCTGCTCGACGAGCCCGAAGCCTGGGGTACCGAGGCACCGTCGGTCGAGGCCCTGGCGCAGCGGCTGGGCATCAGCGACCGCCACCTGCGCCGCATCTTCGAGCAGCAGCTGGGCGTGTCGCCCCTGCAATACCTGCAGACGCGGCGGCTGCTGAGCGCCAAGCAATTGCTGGCCGACACGCCGCTGCCGATCACGCAGGTCGCGCTGGTCAGCGGCTTCGGCAGCGTGCGGCGGTTCAACGCGGCCTTCACGGCGCACTACGGCCTGAGCCCGGGCGCGCTGCGGCGCGACGGCAGCCGGCGCGAAGCGGCCTGCGAAGTGCGCCTGGGCTACCGCCCGCCCTACGACGTGGACGCCATGCTGGGCTTCTTCCGCACGCGGGCGATCGAAGGGCTGGAATCGGTCGGCGAGCGGCGGCTGGCGCGCACGCTGGCCATCGACGCCGGCGGCAGCCGCCGGGAAGGCTGGCTGACGGCCGACTTCGACCAGGAACACTGCCAGCTGCTGCTGCGCGTGAGCGACACGCTGCACGGCGTGCTGCCGCTGGTGATCCGCCGCGTGCGGGCCGCCTTCGACCTCGACGCCGATCCGCATGCGATCAACGCCCGGCTGCACGGCAGTTTTCCGCGCGGCGACGGCCTGCGGGTGCCGGGCGCGCTCAGCGGCTACGAACTCGCGGTGCGCGCGGTGCTGGGCCAGCAGATCACCGTCGCGGGCGCGCGGACGCTGGCGCAGCGGCTGGTGCAGCGCTTCGGCACGCCGATCGCCACACCGGACCCCGCGCTGCACCACCTGTTCCCGGCGCCCGAGGTGCTGGCGGCGGCCGAGGGCGATGCGCTCGGCCAGCTGGGCATCGTGCGGCAGCGGCAGGCGGCGATCGTGGCGATCGCCCGCGCCATCGCCGAAGGCCGCATCGCGCTGCATCCCGGCGCCGACGTGCACGCGACGACGGCGGCGCTCAAGGAGCTGCCCGGCATCGGCGACTGGACGGCGCAATACATCGCGATGCGGGCGCTGCGCTGGCCCGATGCCTTTCCCGCCGGTGACGTCGCGCTGCACAAGGCCCTGGGCGTGCAGCAGATGCGCCAGCCGGCGCGCGAAGCCGAGGCGGCGTCGCAGGCCTGGAAGCCGTGGCGAAGCTATGCCGTGATCCGCGCGTGGAGCGCGCTATCGCAAGGAGACTGAGATGGAAACGAAACCGGACCGCGTGTGCGCGCGCTACGAGAGCCCGCTGGGCGGGATGCTGCTGGCGGCCACCGACCGCGGGCTGGCCGGCGTGTGGTTCCTCGGCCAGCGCCACATGCCCGACACGCGGGGCTGGCGCGAGGATGCGGCGCATCCCGTGCTGCGCGCAGCGATGGCGCAGCTGCGCGCCTACTTCGCCGGCGAGCGCACCGGCTTCGACCTGCCGCTGGACCTGCAGGGCGGCACGCCCTTCCAGCAGGGCGTCTGGCAGGCCCTGCGCGCGATCCCGCCCGGCGGCACCACGAGCTACGGCCAGCTCGCGCGCCAGGTCGGCAAGCCGCAGGCGGCGCGCGCGATCGGCGCGGCCGTCGGCCGCAACCCGGTGAGCATCATCGTGCCCTGCCACCGCGTGCTGGGCACCGGCGGCAGCCTCACCGGCTATGCCGGTGGCCTGGAGCGCAAGACGGCCCTGCTGCAGCTCGAAGGCGTGTTGGCACACTAGCGCGATGCCACTTGCTTCCGTGATCGACTTCGCCGCGCTCGCGGCGATCTGGGGGTCCTCGTTCCTGTTCATGCGCCTCGCGGTGGTGGAGTTCGGGCCCTTGCCGACCGCCGCCTTGCGCGTGGCGATCGCGGCCGCCTTCCTGTTGCCGCTGATGCTGGGCAAGGGCCACGGCAAGGTGTTCCGCCAGCACTGGGCGAAGATCTGCGCGATCGGCGTGCTGAACTCGGGCATCCCCTTCTTCCTGTTCTCGTTCGCCCTGCTGTCGATCACGACCGGGATGTCGGGCATCCTCAACGCCACCGTGCCGCTGTTCGGGGCGGTGGTGGCCTGGCTGTGGCTCAAGGACCGGCCGACCGGCTCGCGCATCGTGGGCCTGCTGGTCGGCTTCCTGGGCGTGGCGCTGCTGGCCTGGGACGAGGCCAGCTTCAAGCCGAACGCGGCCGGCATCGCGCCGGCCTGGGCGGTGCTGGCCTGCCTGCTCGCCACCGTCTGCTATGCGATCGCGGCCAGCGCCACCAAGCGCTACCTCACCGGGCTGCCGCCGCTGGTGACGGCCACCGGCAGCCAGGTGGGCGCGGCGGTGGCGCTCGCATTGCCGGCCGCCTGGCTGTGGCCCGCGACCCTGCCCGGCACGCAGGCCTGGCTGGCGCTGGTGGCGGTGGGCGTGCTCTGCACGGGCATCGCCTACATCCTGTACTTCCGGCTGATCGAACAGGCGGGGCCGGCGCGCGCGCTGGCCGTGACCTTCGTGGTGCCGGTGTTCGCGATCCTCTACGGCGCGCTGTTCCTGGGCGAACGCGTGACGCCTTGGATGCTGCTGTGCGGCGCCGTCATCGTCTGCGGCACGGCGCTGTCCACCGGCTTGCTCAAGCTGCCATCATTGCGGGCGCAGACATGAACTCCGCCCGCCAGATCAAGCTGCGGCTCACGCCGCCCAAGCCCCGCAATCCGCTGGTCGTTGCCGCCGCGCAGCGCAAGGCGGGTTCGCACCGCAAGTCACGTTCGGCCGAGCGGCAGGCGGACCAGCAGGCGTTGAAGAAGCAGCTGAAGGACCTCTGACGCCGCTCAGAACCTCGGCAGGTCCACCAGCCTGCGCCCCGGCTGCTCCTCCGCCGCCGCGAGCGTCTCCGTCCCTTCCGGCAGCACGTCCACCTTCACCTCCGGCCCGATCTCCAGCGTGCCGCGCTCGGTCGGGAACAGGGTGACGATGGTGTCGCCCTCGACCAGCCGGTCCACCACCTCGACGAGGCGCGTGGGGGCGGGGCGCAGGTCCCAGTGCTGCAGGCTGGGGTCGACCATCCCCATCATCACCTCGGTGACCTGGCTGCCCTCCAGGCGCACGGCCGTGATGCCGTAGAGGACGGCGGGCAGCGGGCCGCCGGCCAGGGCGGGATAGGGCGCAGCCGCGCGCGAGGACTCCATCGATTTCTCAACCATGCGGCACATTGTGGGCAGCCCCCCCGGCGGGGCGATAAGAGGACGGCGCGGGCGGGCGTGGGAGAGTGCCTACCGTGCGCCGTACACTGGCGCTTTCGCGATGTCGGCCGCCGTCCCCTCCCCCGCAACCAGCAGCCCCGCGCTCACCCGCGCGCACGGCCGGCGGCTGCGCGAGATCTACCGCTCGGCAGGCTGGCCCTGCCAGGACCCGCTGGAGATCGACCTGCTGGCCGCCGGCATGCTCGAGCGCCTGCGTTCGCCGCTCGGGCACGAGACGCTGCGCGTGACCGACGGCGGCATGCAGTGGCTGGCGACCGTGCTGGCCCGCAACCGCGCCGCCCTGTCCGCGCACGAAACACTGGTGCAACGCGTGGCGCAGGAAATGGCCCGCGCCGGCCGTCTGGCGTGGACCGGCCTGAGCCTGCGCGCGCAGGTGCCCACGGGCGATGCCGCCAGGCCCCTGCGCTGGTGCGTCGCGCGGCCCGACGTCTTCTCGATCCGCCACACCTCGGTGGAAAGCTACGTCGAGCCCATCGTGCACGAGATCAAGGTGCGCCGCGCCGACCTGCTGGCCGACTTGCGGCAGGACGCCAAGCGCGGCGCCTACCGCGACCTCGGCGAGTGCTGGTACGTGCTGGGCAACGACGCGCGCGGGCGGCCGATCGCCGAGCCCGACGAGGTGCCAGCCGAGTGCGGCGTGCTGGTGGTGCAGGGAGAGCGGCTGGGCGTCGCGCGCCCGGCGCTGCGGCCGGCGCGCTCGGCGCTGCCCTTCGGCGTGTGGATGGCGCTGGCCAAGGCGACGCCCATCGCCAGCGCCGACGAGGACGCCCAGGGGCTGCTGGACGCCACCGGCTAGCCGTTCACTGGCTGGGGTGTTCCGACTTGCCCTGTTCGGGGTCGGTGTGCACGTGGCCCTTTTCCGGGTCGACGGGCGCCGTGGTCGGCTCCGGATTCGCCGGCTTGGGCGGGTCGGCCGGCGGATGGCTGGGCGCCGGGGCGGTTCCGCTCATTCGCGTTCGGGACTGCGCGAAGGGCGTTCTTCGCCCGTGCGGCCGCTGTCCCCCGCGGGGCGGCGCTCGCTGGTCGGGATGTCCTGTTCGGGCACGAAGGTCGGTTCCTCGCGGTCGAGGCCGGGTGCCGGCGGCGTGATGCCTTGGGGGGTGCGCATGGTGGGCTCCTGGGGTCCTGGTCAGATCGTGGGCTTGGGCACGCCGGGATCCTCCGGCTCCGCCTGCGGCAGCGCCTGCCCGAATTCGGGCTCGACCGGCAACTGCGTCGGGTTGGACGCGGGCGCGTCGCTTTCCGGCGGGAAGGGGTCGGGCTCGACCGGGTGCGTGGGCGGGTGGTGGGAAGCGTTCATGTCAGAAGGGGCTCTGGGGTCCGAGCACGGGGTCGGCGGGTTCGGCAGGGCCACTTTGCGATTCCTGCGGCGCCCGCGCATCCGCCGGAGGGGAGAAGCCGTCGTCCAGGCTCTCCAGCAGCGGCTCGCCGGTGCACAGGCTGGGGTCGATGGCTTGGTGGTTGTTCATGGCGGCCTCCTTGCCCACATGGTGCGCCTGGCTGCGGGGGTTGCCCGCTCGGAAGCCGGACCGAGCTGCTGTAGTCGCCAGCCCCTGCGCGCGTCAGTGCTTTTCGTCGACGAGGCGCTGGGCCTCGCGCCGCGCCACGCTGCTGGGCTCATGGGTGAAGGGCAGCCGGGGCAGGCCGATCAGGGCCTGCAGCCGGGCGTGGGCGCGATCCATGTCGGCGCCGATCATGGCCAGGGCCACCTCGTGCGTCGGCTCCTTCTGCGCGACGTCCATGTAGGCGTTGCGCAGGCGCTGGTAGTCGGCGTCCGCGCGGGCGACTTCGTCCTGCAGTGCCAGCACCTTGGCGTACTCGGCCCGGCTGTAGCGCGCGGCCGTGCGGCCCGCGACGCCGACGGGGCGGCTGTCATCGGTGGCGGCGGCGCGCGCGTGCGGCCCATTCCTCGTGCTCATGCGCCCATCGTAGGAACAAGTGCACAGGAAAGGTGTAGGACGAGGCGCAAAGCATCGGCAGTCCCGCGGAGCAGGCGTGCGTTTTTTCCGTGCGGGGGCGCCGTTCTTGATCTTTGCCAAGGCTGGCTCAGCCGCCCGGAACGCGCCGGACCCCCGGCACCCGAAGCAGGCAGGAGGCGATGGTCGCCTGCCGCTTTTCGAGATGGAGAAACCATGAAGCGAGTCAATGCCTGGAACCTGT
>JALHLO010000202.1 GCA_022844525.1 Ramlibacter sp. | reverse complement strand
CGCCCGCCGAGGAGCGCAGCAGCATCCTCGACCTGTTCAGGAACTGAACGCGAGCTGGCGGCCGGCCTGCAGGCTGGCGTGCCGGCTCAGTTCGGCGAAGAACTCGCCGGTGCCCTTGGTGTCGCGCCAGCACTGCCCGTCCCACCGGTAGTGGTAGGCGCCGCCGCGCGCGGCCAGCCACATCTCGTGCAGCGGCTTCTGCATGTTGATCACGATCTGGCTGCGGTCGTCGAAGGTGAGCGTCACCATCCCGCCGACCCGCTGGTTGTCGACGTCGGCGTCCGTGCTTTCGTTGATCCGGTCGCAGCAGGCCTCGACGCTCGCAAGCAGGGCCTCCGCGCGGTCGAGGTATTCGTGATCGGTCATTACAATTCGTGGATGTTCGGTGTCCTCCAGATTCTAGTCAGCACGCCCGCCCGCAGGCGCGTGCTCGCCTGCGGCTGCGTCGCGCTGCTGGCCGCGTGCGGCCAGAAGGGCCCGCTGTTCCTGCCCACGGGTGAGGCCGCCGCCGGCCGCGCCAGCCTGCCCGAGACGCTCACGCCCTCTTCCACCGCCGTGGTCCCGGCCCGGGCCGCGTCGTCCCTGCCGCCTTCGGGCACGGCCGCACCGGTGCGCAACCCATGAGCGCCGGCGCACTGCCCGGCGGGCCGTTCTTCCAGTACCGCGGCGAGGAGCTGTTCGTCGAGGACGTCCGCCTGGCGGACCTCGCGCGCGGACACGGCACGCCCCTGTTCGTCTACTCGCGCGCCGCCATGCTGTCCGCGCTGGCCGCCTACCAGCGCGGCTTCGCCGGGCGCAAGGCGAGGATCTTCTACGCCCTGAAAGCCAATTCCTCGCTGGCGATCCTGCAGGTGTTCGCGCGCGCGGGCTGCGGCTTCGACATCGTGTCCGGCGGCGAACTGGAACGCGTGCTGGCCGCCGGCGCGAAGGGCTCCGACATCATCTTCTCGGGCGTGGGCAAGACGCGCGCCGAGATGCGGCGCGCGCTGGATGCCGGCATCCACTGCTTCAACGTCGAAAGCGAGGCGGAGCTGGAGGTCCTCAGCGAAGTCGCGGCCGCGATGGGCACGCGCGCGCCGGTGAGCCTGCGCGTGAACCCGGACGTGAACCCGCTCACGCATCCCTACATCTCCACGGGCCTGAAGGGCAACAAGTTCGGCATCGCGCACAAGGAGGCGCTGCGCGCGTACCGCCGCGCCGCCGCCCTGCCCGGCCTGCGAGTGACCGGGATCGACTGCCACATCGGCTCGCAGATCACGCAGGTCTCGCCCTACCTGGACGCGCTGGACCGCGTGCTGGACCTGGTCGCCGCGATCGAGTCCGAGGGCATTGCCCTGGCCCACATCGACTTCGGCGGCGGTCTGGGGATCGTCTACAACAGCGAGCAGCCGCCGGCGGCCGACGTGCTGTGGCAGCGCCTGCTGGCCCGCCTGGACGCGCGCGGCTACGGCGACCGGCAGCTGATGATCGAGCCGGGCCGCTCGCTCGTGGGCAATGCCGGCGCCTGCGTGACCGAGGTGCTGTACCTCAAGCCCGGCGAGCAGAAGAACTTCTGCATCATCGACGCCGCGATGAACGACCTGCCGCGCCCGGCGATGTACGAGGCCTTCCACCAGATCGTGCCGCTGCGGCAGGGCGCGGGCAAGCCGGTGACCTACGACGTGGTGGGCCCGGTGTGCGAAAGCGGCGACTGGATCGGCCGCGACCGCAAGCTCGCCGTGCAGCCGGGCGAGCTGCTGGCGGTGCTGTCCGCGGGGGCCTACTGCATGAGCATGGCCAGCAACTACAACACGCGCGGCCGGCCGGCGGAAGTGCTGGTGGATGGCGCGCAGGCGCACGTCATCCGCGAGCGCGAGGATGCGGGGGACCAGATGCGCAAAGAGAAGCTGCTGCCCTGAGGTGTCGCGGTTCGGGCTGCGCCGCTCACCACGACCTACACGCTCGCCGTCAACCCGACCGACGGAATGCGCTGCCTTCGCAGGTCGTGGTGAGCCCGAAGGCGAACCGCGACGATCAGCGCGACACGCTGGGGTTCGCCTTCGGGCTCACCGCCAGCCTGCGGGACACGCGCCATCCCAGCAGCACGCCGAGGATCACCGCATACACCGCCACCTCCGCGAAATCGTTCTTCCCCGCCCGCATCCAGAAGAAATGCAGGATCGCGGTGAAGGGAATGACGTAGACGATGCGGTGCAGCGCCTGCCAGCGCTTCGCGCCCATCGCCTTCACCGCGCGGTTGAAGGAAGTCGCCGCCAGCGGCGTCAGCAGCAGGAAGGACGCGAAGCCCACCAGGATGAAAGGCCGCTTGGCGATGTCCTTGCCCATCTCGCCGAAATCGAAGCCCTGGTCGAACCAGGCCCAGGTGAGGAAGTGCAGGAACACGTAGAAGTAGGTGAACAGGCCCAGCATGCGGCGAAAGCGCGCCAGCGCCGGCAGCTTCGCCAGCACGCGCAAGGGCGTCACCGCCAGCGTCAGGCACAGGAAGCGCAGCGTCCAGTCGCCGGTGGCGCGCGTGAGGTACTCCGCCGGATTCGCGCCCAGCCTGTCGGCGAGGGCGCCGTAGAACAGCCACGCGAAGGGCAGCAGCGCCAGCAGGAACAGCAGCGGCTTGGCCGCCGGGTGCAGCAGCGCCCGGGCCGCCGGCATCAGTAGTTCTTCTTGAGGTCCAGCCCCGCGTACAGCTGCCCGACCTGCGCCTCGTAGCCGTTGAACATCAGCGTCTTGCGCTTCTTGGCGAACAGGCCGTCCTCGCCGATGCGCCGCTCGGTGGCCTGCGACCAGCGCGGATGGTCCACGTTCGGGTTCACGTTGGAATAGAAGCCGTACTCGTTGGCGGCGGCCTTGTTCCAGGCGGTCTTCGGCATCTGCTCGGTGAAGCGGATCTTCACGATGCTCTTGGCGCTCTTGAAGCCGTACTTCCAGGGCACGACGATGCGCACCGGCGCGCCGTTCTGGTTGGGGAGCACCTCGCCGTACATGCCGAAGGTCAGCAGCGTCAGCGGATGCATGGCCTCGTCCATGCGCAGGCCCTCGGCATACGGCCACTCCAGCACCCGCGAGCCCACGTAAGGCATGGTCTTGGGATCGGCCAGCGTCAGGAACTCCACGAACTTCGCGTTCCCCAGCGGCTCGACCTTCTCGATCAGCTTCGCCAGCGGGTAGCCCACCCAGGGGATCACCATCGACCAGCCTTCGACGCAGCGCAGGCGGTAGATGCGCTCCTCCTGCGCGGAGAGCTTCAGCAGGTCCTCGATCGCGTACTTGCCCGGCTTCTTCACCAGCCCTTCGATCTCGACCGTCCAGGGCCGGGTCTTCAGCGTGTGCGCGTTCTGCGCCGGGTCCGCCTTGTCGGTGCCGAACTCGTAGAAGTTGTTGTAGCTGCTGGCGTCCTTGTACGCGGTGACCTTCTCCATGGTCACCGCGCCGGGCGTCGCCGAGCGCACCGCGCCGATCGCCGCCAGCTTGCCGGGCCGGGCCACCTGCTGCGCGAGCGCCTCGCGCTGCGCCCACGCCGCCAGGCCGGCACCGGCCGCGCCGGTCGCCATCCACTTCAGCAGCAGCCGCCGGTCCTGGTAGACCGCGCGCGGCGTGATCTCGCTGCCCACCGGATGCTGGAAACCGTCACGACCTGTCCTGATCAGCATGGAGACCCTTTCGTAGCTGCCCGTTGACTCTTGTTCGTTCGTGCGACCCGGAAGGTTTCAGGTTCCTCAGAGTTCTCCGTAGCTATGCAGCCCGGAGAGGAACATGTTCACGCCCAGGAAGGCGAAGGTGGTGACGGCCAGGCCGACCAGCGCCCACCACGCGGACACCGTGCCGCGCAGGCCCTTCATCAGCCGCATGTGCAGCCAGGCCGCGTAGTTCAGCCAGACGATCAGCGCCCAGGTCTCCTTCGGGTCCCAGCTCCAGTAGCCGCCCCAGGCCTCGGCCGCCCACAGCGCGCCGAGCACGGTGGCGATCGTGAAGAAGGCGAAGCCCACGGCGATGGACTTGTACATCACGTCGTCCAGCACTTCCAGCGGGGGCAGGCGCTCGGCGATGCGGCGGCGTCCCAGCAGGATGCCGCCGACGATCAGCGCCGAGATCGCGAAGTACATCACCCAGTAGCTGCTGCTGCTCTCCAGCGACTTGCGGAAAGCCATCGGGATCACGCTGAGGAACACGCCCAGCACCCACAGGGGCGCGAGCCGGTGCCAGCGCGTTTCCGCGGCCTGCTGCTTGATCAGGTAGGCGAAGGCGACCATCGCCGCCACCGAGAAGGTCCCGTAGCCGACGAAGTTGGCCGGCACGTGCAGCTTCATCCACCAGCTCTTGAGCGCGGGCACCAGCGGCTGGATCTCGTGCGCTTCGCGCGCGAAGGAATACCAGACCAGGAAGCCGACCGCCGCGGTCACCACCAGCATCACGAAGGCGCCGAAGCCGCGCGTGCCGTACTGCTCCTCGAAATACAGGTAGAAGGCGGTCGTCATCCAGCAGAACAGGACGAACACCTCGTACAGGTTGCTCACAGGGATGTGGCCGACGTCCGGGCCGATCAGGTAGCCCTCGTACCAGCGAACCATGGTGCCGATCAGGGCCATGCCGACGGCAACCCAGGCCAGGCGGGAGCCGATCAGCTCCATCGTCGGGCCCTGGGCGCGCGCGAACATGCCGATCCAGTAGAACACCGTGCTCATGACGAACAGCACGCTCATCCAGAGGATGGCGGACTGGCTGGAAAGGAAGTACTTCAGCCAGAAGACGGTGTCGGCGCGGGCGAGCTGCCCCTGGTAGGCGGTGATCCCCAGCAGCGAGAACGCGGCGACCGCCAGCATCAGCACCCGCAGCGGCCGCCAGAACCAGCCCAGCCAGATCGCCGACGGGATGGCGGCGAGCAGGATGCCCTTCTCGTACACGTCCATGTGCGGCTGGTAGGCGGCGAAGGCGTAGAGGCCGCCCGCGGCCACGATGAGCGCGAACAGCCAGTCGAACCAGTTGCGGCGCGAGAAGTAGCCTTCGTCCAGCGTGAGGGTGGTGGTGGTGGTCGTCGCGGTATTCATTGCTTGTCTCCCAAGAGCCGGTCCCGGAGCTTGCGGAACTCGCGGTCCACGTCCAGCAGCTTGCGGTTGCTGGACAGCGCCATGCGCGCCTGTGCCCCCGCCCCCGCGGGGGTGAGCCAGATCCACAGGCGCCGCTCGCGAACATACAGCATGGCGAAAACCCCCAGGATCAGCAAGGCGCAGCCCAGGTACACGATCAGGCGGCCCGGCGAGCGGGTCACCTGGAACACACTGGCTTGGACCTGCTTGAAGTCCTTGAGTTCGAAGGCCATGGGCGCCGGGTAGTTGAAGGCGTCGCTGAGCGCCAGCACCGCCTGGGTCATGAAGGCCTGGGTGCGCTCGTCGCGCGGCAGCGGCTGCAGGCCCGCCTTCTCGCGGCTCAGCTGGGCCAGCTCGAACAGGGCGCCGTTGAGGATGCGCACCAGCACCTCGCCGGCGCGCGGGCGTTCCGCTTCCGGCACATTGCCGTCGATGAACTCCGAGACCGCCTGCAGGCCGCCGGGCGCCTTGCCCGGGGCGCTTTCCGCGCCGGCGAACAGGGCCAGCGCGCGCAGGCTGGACGCCGACAGCTGTTGCGCCAGTTCCGGGCGCGCCGGGTCCGTGGCACCGCGCGCGTAGTTGCGCACGGCGGCCTCGCGCATCGCGGCATCGCCCAGCGCGGCGCGCAGGCGCAGGAAGCCGTCGAGCGAGCCGCTTTCGTCGGCCGGCAGGCGCAGGTAGCGGAAGCTGTCGGCCGGCGTGTCGCGCATCCCGAGCAGGAACACCGGCACGCCTTCGCCCAGCTCCACCGGCAGCATGTAGTTGTGGTACTCGCGCGCCTGGCCTGCCGCGTCGCGCAGCTTGTAGGTGATGCTGGGGCCGACATTGCGCAGCGCCTTCTTCGTCACCGTCTTGTTGGCGGCGCCCAGGCGCGACTCGAGCGAGGCGCGCAGGTCCACCTTGCGCGGGTCGGCGCCGCTCTCGCTGGCGCCGGCCAGGTTCTCCACGTTCATCACGCGCAGCCCCGTGTATTCCAGCGTGAGCTTCTGCGCGTCGCTGCCGCTGCCGCGCGCCAGTTCGGTGGAGCCGCCGATGGTGCCCTGCACCTCGAAGCTGCGGCCGGCGCCGTCCAGCGGCACCGACTTGAGCGTGACGCTGGAGCCGCCGTCGTCGAAGCTCGACTGGTAGATCTCGATGCCGCGGTGGCGCACCGGGTGGTTCACCTCCACGCGCGCCGGGATCTTCTCGCCGGTCTCGCGGTCGTGGATCACGATGTCGCTGGCGAACAGCTTGGGCATGCCCGTGGAGTAGTGTTCGACGATGAACTTCTTCAGCTCGATCGCGAAGGGCAGCTCCTGCAGCAGGATGCCGTCGGACTGGGCGAGGATGGCGGTGGACGACTGCGTGCCTTCGGAGACCAGGATGTTGCCGCGGAAGGTGGGGTTGGTGCTGGGCAGCCGGTGCTTCGCCGGCACTTCCGAGATCATCCCGCCGCCGCCGTAGGGCTGCTTGCCGTTGAACCACATCTGCGCGCGCACGATCAGGTCGCCATCGAGCAGGCCGCCGATGCACACCAGCACGATGGCGCTGTGCGCGGCCAGGTAGCCCATCTTGTTCACGCCGCCGGCCTTGGCCGCGACCATCCAGGATTCGCCCCGCTGCTGCAGCCGCACCTTCCAGCCGTTCTTCACCAGCGCCTGCCCCATGCGCCGCGCTTCCTCGCCGGGCGCGCCGGCCAGCACGCCATCGGCGCGGTGGTGGAAGGCCTGCAGCGAGTTCTCGCGGATGTTTTCCTTGTACGCCTTCAGGTCCGCGATGACCTTGGGCGTGTTGCGGGCGATGCACAGCGAGGTGCTCACCACCAGGAAGGCCAGGATCAGCAGGAACCACCAGGCGCTGTAGACGGCGTTGAGCTTGATCGCCATGAACAGCGCGGCCCAGAACGGGCCGAACTGGTTGATGTAGTTGCCCAGGGGCTCGTGCTGCTTGAGCACGGTGCCGATCACCGAGGCGACGCAGATCACCGTCAGCAAGGCGATCGCGAAGCGCATGGACGAGACGAGCTCGAACAGCCCGCGGGCGGTGGAGGTGGCGCCGGGGCCGTCGGGCGGATCGGCGGTGAGGGTCGTCATGGCTTCTCGGATGAAAAAAGGCGGGCCCTCCTGCGAGGGGCCCGCCCGTCTTGGAGCTCAGCGGCCAGGGTTAGTTCAACCGGCGGGCTTTCAGCGCAGGCCGGCGATGTAGTCCGACACGGCGCGGATCTCCCGGTCGTTGAGCTTGACCGCGATCTGGGACATCTGCGGGCTGTTCTTGCGCACGCCGTCGCGGAAGGCCACCAGCTGGCTGGCCGTATAGGCCGCGTGCTGGCCGGAAAGGCGGGGGTACTGGGCCGGGATGCCGGCGCCGTTGGGGCTGTGGCAGCCGGCGCAGGCGGGCACCTGGCGGTTCTGGATGCCGCCGCGGTAGATCTTCTCGCCCAGGCTCACCAGTTCCTTGTCGCTGGCGAAGCCGGGCTTGGCCTTCTGCGCACCCAGGTAGACGGCCACGTTCTTCATGTCCTGCTCGGTCAGCTGCGACGCGAAGCCCTGCATGATGGGGCTCGGGCGCTTGCCGTTCTTGAATTCCTGCAGCTGCTTGACGATGTAGGCATCGTGCTGCTGCGAAAGCTTCGGGTTCGCCGGGGTGGCGGAGTTGCCGCCCTCCCCGTGGCAGGCGGCGCAGACGGCGCCGTACCTGGCTCCGCCGGCGCCGGCGTCGGGCCTGGCGGCCACCGCGGCCGGC
>JALHLO010000201.1 GCA_022844525.1 Ramlibacter sp. | reverse complement strand
CCAGCGCATCAACCGCGCGCTGGAGGAAATCCGCAACGCGCGCGACACGATGCCCGCGGACGTCGAGGACGAGCCCGCCCCGCCCGCGGCGCGGCCGCCGCGCGAGCACCGCGTCGAAGTCGCGCTCGAGGAGGCCTTCGCCGGGTGCACGCGCACGCTGCAGGGCGAACTGGTGGACGACTGCGCCGACTGCGCGGGCACCGGCGTCGAACCGCACGCCACCAGCTGCCACGAGTGCGGCGGCAGCGGCCGCGCGCGCCAGCAGCTCTGGTTCGGATGGATGGCGCCCGCCAGGTGCAAGGCCTGCCAGGGCGAGGGCGTGGCGCGCCACGCCTGCCCGCATTGCGAAGGCAGCGGCCAGGCCGCGCCGCTGAAGTACCGCTGCCGCGTGCAGGTGCCAGCGGGCACGCGCGACGGCGACGTGCTGCGGGTCTCGGTGCGGATGCAGGGACCCGGCGGCAAGCGCAGCGAGACGCTGCAGGTGCGCATCGTGCTGCAGCCGCACGACTTCTTCACGCTGGAGGCCGACGGCACCGTGCGTTGCGAACTGCCGGTCGACGGCTTCGCCTGGATGGCGGAGCGCTGGATCGAGGTGCCCACGCCGGGCGGACCGCAGCAGATGCGCCTGAAGCGCGGCTACCTCACCTATCGCATCAAGGGACAGGGCTGGCCCGGCGCCGGCGGCGAACGCGCCGACTGCATGGTGACGGTGGAGCCGCAGTTCCCGGAAGAATTCAGCAGCCGGCAGGCGGCCCTGGTCGACCAGCTGGTTGCCGCCAATGCCGATGCGCCCCGCCTGGCGCAGTGGCGGCAGCGCGTGGCGGCCTGGCAGGCCGGCTTGCCCCGCTGAAGGCGATGCCGCGCCCACCGCCGGACGTGGTCCCCCCGGGTCAGGTTCGCTTTCCTTTCCCCAGCGCGTTCAGCGGGATCCGCAGGTAGGCCACGCCGTTGTCGTCCGCCGGCGGCAGCTGGCCGGCACGCACGTTCACCTGGATGGAGGGCAGGATCAGCGTGGGCACTTCCAGAGTCGCGTCGCGCGCCTGCCGCATGGCGACGAATTCGTCCTCGCTGATGCCGTCGCGCACGTGGACGTTGGACGCGCGCTGCTGCGCCACGGTGGTTTCCCACTTCGGCTCGCGGCCCTGGGGCGGATAGTCGTGGCAGACGAACATGCGCGTGGACGGCGGCAGCTCCAGCAGCCGGCGCATCGAGCGGTACAGGATGCGCGCGTCGCCGCCCGGGAAGTCGGCGCGCGCCGAACCCACGTCCGGCATGAACAGCGTGTCGCCCACGAACACCGCGTCGCCCACCAGGTAGGCCATGTCCGCCGGCGTGTGGCCCGGCACCAGCAGGGCCTTCACTTCGAGCCGGCCCACGTGGAAGGTCTCGCCGTCGTGGAACAGGTGGTCGAACTGGCTGCCGTCCGGCAGGAAGTTGCGCTCCAGGTTGTACAGCTTCCTGAAGGTGGCCTGCACCTCGCGGATGTTCTCGCCGATGGCGATGCGCCCGCCCACCCGGCCTTGCAGGTAGCGCGCCGCGGAGAGATGGTCGGCGTGGGCGTGCGTTTCCAGGATCCACTCCACCTTCAGGCGCTGGTCCTGCAGGTAGGCGACGATGGCGTCGGCGGACTGCGTGCCGGTGCTGCCGGACTTGTAGTCGAAGTCCAGCACCGGGTCGATGACCGCGGCGCTGCCGCCGGCCTCGTCGCTGACCACGTAGGAGACGGTCCAGGTCCTGGGGTCGAAGAAGGACCGGATGGTGGGACTGGCGCTCATGGGCATCCTTTCTTTCCGGGGAACCGGTGGGGTCGCTTGACTTACAGTTTATATTTTAATAAACTATCAGTCAAGTAAGTCTGATGAGCTGAACCAATGACCTCGACCGTTCCCCTCGCACCCGCGCAGCTGGGCGCCGTGGGCGCCCAGGCCGCCGGCCTGCTCAAGCTGATGGCCAATCCCGAACGCATGCAGCTGCTGTGCGAACTGTGGCAGGGCGAGCGCTGCGTGGGCGAGCTCGAGGAGCGGCTGGCGATCCGGCAGCCTACCTTGTCGCAACAGCTCGGCGTGCTGCGCAGCGAAGGGCTGGTGCGCACGCGGCGCGAGGGCAAGCACATCTACTATCGCATCGCCGACCCGGCGTGCATCGAGATCCTGGCGGTGCTGCACCGCCTGTTCTGTCCCAAGGAGTGAGACGTTGACGATCGACTGGAATGCCTTCAACCCCGAGGCGGCCGCGGCCGGCGGGATCCTCATCGGACTGGCCGCGGCCATCTTCGTGCTGCTCAATGGCCGCATCGCCGGCATCAGCGGCGTGCTGGGCGGGCTGTTCAAGCCCGCGCGCGGCGACTTCGCCTGGCGCGTCGCCTTCCTGGCGGGCATGCTCGCTGCGCCGCTGGTCTACGCGCTCTCGACCGAGCTGCCGCAGCCCCGCATCGACGCGGGCGCGGGGACCCTGGTGCTGGCGGGCCTGCTGGTGGGCATGGGCACGCGCTACGGGTCCGGCTGCACCAGCGGACACGGGGTGTGCGGCATCTCGCGCCTGTCGCCCCGTTCGCTCGGGGCCACGGCCGCCTTCATGGTGGCGGGCTTCGGCACGGTGTTCGTCCTCCGGCACGCGCCGGGATTCTGGGGGGCCTGAGACATGGCGGTGTTCTTCTCGCTCGTCGCGGGCCTCGTGTTCGGCATCGGCCTGATTGCCTCCGGCATGGCCGACCCGGCCCGCGTGCTCGGCTTCCTCGACCTCGCGGGCGCCTGGGATCCCTCGCTCGCCTTCGTGATGGCGGGCGCGATCGCGATCGGCGCCATCGCCTTCGGCATCGCCCGCGGCCGGTCCACCTCGCTGCTGGGGCTGCAGATGCGCATCCCGTCCGCCCGCCACCTGGACCGTCGCCTGATCGGCGGCAGCGTCCTGTTCGGCGTCGGCTGGGGCCTCGCGGGCCTCTGCCCGGGACCGGCGCTGGTGACGGTGGGCATGGGCGAACCCAAGGGCATGCTGTTCTTCGCGGCCATGCTCGCCGGCATGGCTGTGTTCGAACTGGTGGAGCGTTTCGGCCGCGGCCGGCGCGCCGTGCGGGCATGAGCACCGGCTGGCAGTGGCTCGCGGCCGGGCTCACCATCGCCGCCATCGCCACCTACGAGCTGTGGCTCGCGCTGGGCCCGCGGACGGACCAGGAAGGGGTCGCCCGCGCCGCGCACGCCGCGCTGCGCGAGCAGTGGTTCGACGCGATCTCGGCGCAGAAGGGCTCCGAGATCCTCGCCGTGCAGACGCTGCGCAACTCGCTCATGTCGGCGTCGATGACGGCGTCGGCGGCGGTGCTGGGGCTGATGGGCACCATCAGCCTGGCCGCGCCTTCGCTGGAAGCCGGGCTGGCCCGCGGTGCGGTGGTGCCGCAGTTCACGCCGCGGCTCGCGCTGGAACTGGTGCTGCTCGCGCTGCTGTTCGCGTCGCTCGTCGCCTCGGTGCTGGCCGTGCGCTTCTACAACCATGCCAGCTTCATCGGCGGCATGCCGGTGGAGTCGCAGGCGCGCGAGCGCTGGTCGCCGGCGGGCCGGCGCTACGTCGCCCGCGCCGGTCTCCTCTACAGCTGGAGCCTGCGCAACCTGATCCTGGTGGTGCCGGCGGTCGCCTTCATCCTGCATCCCGTGGCCGGGCCGGTGACCGCGGTGCTGACGGTGTTCGTGCTGCACGCCTTCGACCGGGCGCACGTGGAAGGCCGGGCTTGAACCAGACCCTGAACATCGGCCCGCTCGCGCTGCCGGCGGTCCTGCCGCTGGCCATCGTGGCCCTGCTCGTGGCCAGCGCGGCCGGCGCCTGGGCCGGCAAGCGCACCGGCGGGAAGATCGAGAAGCACCTGTACGGCATGCTGTTCGCGGGCCTGCTGGCCGCGCGCGTCGCCTTCGTGCTGCAGTACCTGGACGCCTACCTCGCCACGCCTTGGCGCATGCTGGACGTGCGCGACGGCGGCTGGAACACCCTCGCGGGAGCGGCCGTGGCCGCCGCGTACGGCGTGGCCCTGGCGCTGCGCTCCGCGCCCCTGCGCAAGCCGCTCGCCGCGGCCACCGCTGCCGCGGCAGCCGTGTGGATCACGGGTGTGCTCCTGCTCGGCGCGACCGCACCCCAGGGGACGCAGCTGCCGGAGCGCTCCTTCGCCGCCGCGGACGGGACGCTGGTCCCGATGGCGGCCTTCCGCGGCAAGCCCGTGGTCGTCAACCTGTGGGCGACCTGGTGCCCGCCGTGCCGGCGCGAGATGCCGGTGCTGCAACAGGCGCAGGCCCAACGCGGCGACGTGCACTTCGTGTTCCTGAACCAGGGGGAAAGCGCCGAGCGCGTGCAGGCCTTCCTGCGCACGCAGCCGCGGCCCCTGCGCAACGTGCTGCTCGATACGCACGGCGAATTCGGCGCGCAGCGCGGCCACCGCGCGCTGCCCACCACCCTCTTCTTCGATGCGCAAGGCCGGCTGGTGGACACGCGGGTGGGCGAGCTGTCGGCCGCGTCGCTGGCGGAGCGGCTCGAGCGGGCCACCGGCGATCCGCGTTGAACTAGGACCGCGCCTTCGCCTCGTCCACGATCCCCTGCGCCTTGAGGATCACCGGCCGGTCGACCATCTTGCCGTCGACCGAGACCGCGGCGCCGCCTGCGGCCCGCGCCGCTTCCAGGATGCGCTCGGCCCAGCGGACCTCCTCGGGCGTCGGCCGGAAGGCCGCGTTCACCACGGCCACCTGCTTCGGGTGGATGCACAGCTTGGCGCCGAAACCCAGGCGGCGGGCCCGTGCGGCATCCGCCGCGACACTGGCCGCGTCGTCGATGGCGGTGCTGACGCCGTCCACCGGCGCCGGCAATTGCGCGAGGCGCGACGCCAGCACGAGGCCGGAGCGGAACGCCAGCAGCTCGTCCTCCTCGCCGGTGATGCCGAGGTCCAGCTGGAAGTCGATGGAGCCGAACACCAGCCGCTGCACGCCGCCCGCGCGCGCCAGCACCTTCGCGTTGTCGTAGCCGGCCGCCGTCTCGATCAGGGGCAGCACGCCGGCGGCACCGGCCGCGCGCACCGCCGCGATGTCCTCGAGCCGCTCGGCTTTCGGCAGCATGATGGCCGCCACGCCGGGCAGCCGCGCCAGCGCGCAATCGTCCTGGAACCACGCGGTGTCGACACCGTTGATGCGCAGGACCACGCGGCGCTCGGGGGTGAGCCAGTTGGCGACGGCTGCGCGCGCGCCGGCCTTGTCGGCCGGCGACACCGCGTCTTCCAGGTCGATGATCACCGCGTCGGCCCCGCTGTCGCAGGCCTTGGCGAAGCGCTCCGGCCTGGTGCCGGGAACGAACAGGAAGGAGCGTTCGATGGCGGTCATGCGCGGCTTCCTCAGACGGCCTGCTGCGCGCGCAGCGCGGCGATCTGCGCATCGCCGCGGCCCAGGGCGCGCAGGATGGCTTCGGTGTGTTCGCCCACCGCGGGAATGGCGTCCATGCGGTAGGAGTAGCTGCTGTTGACGCCCGGCGGCAGGAAGGCCTGGATGGCGCCCACCGGCGAAGGCACGGGCTGCAGGCGCTCGCGGGCATGCAGTTGCGGATGCGCCCACACGTCGGCCATCGTGTTCACCTGCGCGTTGCCGATCTTCGCGCGCTCGAGGCGCTCGATGACGCCGGCGGCCGTGAGTTGCGCGAACTCCTCGTGGATCAGCGCGCGCAGCTCGGCGCGGTTCTCGTTGCGCTGCGCGTTGCCGGCGAAGCGCGGGTCCTGCGTGAGCTCGGGGCGCAGCAGCACGTGCTCGCAGAAGGCCTGCCACTCGCGCTCGTTCTGCAGGCCCAGCATCACCGACTTGCCGTCGCCGGCCTGGAACGGCCCGTAGGGATAGATGGTCGCGTGCGAGGCGCCGCTGCGCGGCGGCGGCGGCGCACCCTCGTAGGCGTAGTACAGCGGGAAGCCCATCCACTCGGTCAGGCACTCCAGCATCGAGACGTCGATGTGGCTGCCCGCCCCGGTCTGCTGCCGCTGCAGCAGCGCCGCCAGGATGTTGCTGTACGCGTACATGCCGGCGGCGATGTCGGCGATGGACACGCCCGACTTGGAGGGCTCCTCGGGAGTGCCGGTCACGGACACGAAGCCGGCCTCGCTCTGGATCAGCAGGTCGTAGGCCTTCTTGTCGCGATAGGGACCGTCGTTGCCGTAGCCCGAGATGTCGCACACGATCAGGCGCGGATGGCGCGCATGCAGCGCCTCGAACGACAGCCCCATGCGGGCCGCCGCGCCGGGGGCCAGGTTCTGCACCAGCACGTCGGCGTCGGCCAGCAGCTCCTGCAGCACGGCCAGCGCCTCCGGCTGCTTCAGGTCCAGCGTCAGGCTTTCCTTGGAGCGGTTCACCCACACGAAGTGCGAGGCGAGGCCGCTGGTGCGCTTGTCGTAGGCGCGGGCGAAGTCGCCCTGGCCCGGGCGCTCCACCTTGATCACGCGGGCGCCGAGGTCGGCGAGCTGGCGCGTGCAGAACGGCGCCGCGATCGCGTGCTCCAGCGAGACGACCGTGATGTTGTCGAGCGGGCGGGCCATGGCGCGCTCAGTCGACCGTGGCGCCGGACTGCTTGACGATCCGCGCCCACTTCGCGATGTCTTCCTGCAGCACCTTGGCGAAGGCGTCGCCGCTGACCGGCTGCGTGGGCGAACCCGCGATCTCCACGCCCTGCTGCTCCAGCTTGTCGCGCAGGTCCTTCGAAGCGAGCGCCTTGGCCATGCCGTCCTCCAGCTTCGCGATCACGTCCGCGGGCACGCCCGCCGGCGCGAACAGGCCGATCCACAGCGTGCCGTTGTAGCCCTTGACCACCTCGCCGATGGCGGGCACGTCGGGCAGGACGGGCGAGCGCGCGGCGCCGCTCACGCCCAGCGCGCGCAGCTTGCCGGCCTTGATGTGCGCCAGCGCCGAGGGCAGGCTCCCGAACAGGATGGGCAGCTGCCCGCCGAGCACGTCGTTCATCGCCGGTGCCACGCCCTTGTAGGGCACGTGCTGCAGCTGGATGCCGGCCATGGTGTTGAGCATCTCGCCCAGCAGGTGGTTGAGGGTGCCGTTGCCGGCGGAGGCGTACTGGTAGGCGTTCGGCTTCGCCTTGGCCAGCGCGACCAGCTCCTGCAGCGACTTCGCCTGGAAGCTCGGGTGGACCAGCAGCACGTTGGGCACGGCGCCGATCAGCGTGACGGGACGGAAGTCCTTGACCGGGTCGAAGCCCGGGTTCTTGTAGAGCGCCGGATTGATCGCCTGGCTGCTGCTGATCGTCATGAGCAGCGTGTGGCCGTCCTTGGGCGCCTTGGCGGCCAGCTGGGTGCCGATGTTGCCGCCGGCGCCGGGCCGGTTGTCGACCACCACGTTCGCCTGCAGCACTTCGGCCAGCTTCTGGCTCACCACGCGGCCGACGATGTCGTTGGTGCCGCCGGGCGCCTGCGGCACGATCATGGTGACCGGGCGGCTGGGGTAGCCCTGGGCGGCGGCGAACAGGGGGGCGGCGAAGGCGGCGGCCACGAGCGCGCGGCGCGCCCGGCTCAAGCGGGTCTGGGGCATCTTGTCTCCTTGGGAGCGGCGATCCTCGCACCGGCGGCGGCAGCCCACAATCATTCATTTCGCGAGCCAGCCTTCGGAATTTCCGAAGGCACTTACCATCGCAGGATGGACTTCGACCTGACCGACCTGCGCCTGTTCGCCGCGGTCGCGCGCGAGGGCAACCTGACGCGCGCCGCGCAGGCGCAGCACCTGTCGCTGGCCGCGGCCAGCGCGCGCATCAAGGCACTGGAGGGGCAGGCGGGCGTGGCGCTGCTGCGGCGCGAAGCG
>JALHLO010000200.1 GCA_022844525.1 Ramlibacter sp. | reverse complement strand
CGGCGCCGCCGGCGCGGGCGCTTCCGCGCGGCCCATCAGGGGCTTGAGTTCGCCGCGCGCATCGTCCCAGACGAACAGCTTCTTGGCCAGCGTCGGCTGGTAGTTCAGCATGTCGATCAGGAAACCGAGCGCGCCGAGGTTGATGCCGAGCTTCTCGAAGGTGCCGGCGGCGCGCGCCTTCTCTTCCTCGACCTCGGTCGTGATGATGTCCTCGACCGTCTCGCGCATGCGCATGACGGCCTGGGAGGCCTGGTCCAGGCCCAGCACCGACAGCACGCCGCGCATCTGCGCGAGGAAGCTGGGCGCGTCGCGCAGCGGTCCCTTGTCGGCCGGGTTGCGGAAGAACTGGTCCAGCAGCTTTTCCAGCTCGTTCATGGTGCCGCGCAGTTCGCCCACGACGCTGCCCATGGTCTGCTTGTCGCTGACGCGCCGGTACAGGTCCTCGACCCAGTGCTCCAGCGGTTCCGGATGTCCGCCCTGCACCACCTTCTTCAGGCGTTCGGCCAGGCGCGCGGTGCGCTCCGCCAGTTGCTGGTCGTTGGGATCGAGGTCCTGGAACGCGGCCTCGAGGTACAGCACGGCCGTCGCGACTTCCATCGCGAGCTCCGCGCTCGGGGCGCGGTTGCCCCGGACCACCATGTCGATGGCGGCGGCCAGCGCCTGGGCCAGCGGCTGGCTCGCGGGATAGAGCTTCACCAGCGTGTCGCACAGCGAGGTGAACTGCTCGCCCACCCCCTTGACCTTGTGCGCCTCGCCGCTCGACAGCGCCGACCAGCTTTCCTTGCAGGCGGCGATGCGCTTGCGCAGCTGCACCAGCAGCACGGGGTCGAAGCGGCCGAACGGGCTGGTCGCATAGTCGACCGGCTTGAAGTTCGCCAGGCCGTAACCCTGGCGCACCGCGATCAGCGCCGGCGCCTCGGCCGGCCGCGCCGGCACGGCCTGCGCGCAGAAGAAGACGAGGTCCTCGGCCAGCCGGTCGGAGACGCTCGGGTCGCCCTTGGCCAGCGAGGCGTACTGCAGCAGCACGCGCGAGGCGGCGCGCTTGACGTAGACGTCCGCGGGCAGCAGGCCCAGCGAGATCGCCTGGAAGTAGCCGGCGGCGATCTTCCAGAAGATCTTGGGCTGGCGTGCCTCCTGCGAGGCGGCCAGGCCCAGGCTCACTTCCACGAGGTCCTTGCCCGCGGCCGCGTCGGCGGTCTTCACGATGCGCAGGACCGCCTGGTCCATGCGCGAGCGCACGGCCGGCTCATAGCTCAGCGCCTGCGCGGAAGCGGGCGCCTGGAAGTCGTTCCAGCGCCAGTCCAGTCCCCACAGGTCGGCCGGGTGCACGCGGTCGGCCCCGGTGAGGTCCTGCACGTCCTTGTACTGGATGAACAGCGACAGGGGCGACACGCCCTTGCCGCCCAGCAGCGCTTCCAGGTATTCGGTCAGGGCGAAGCCGGCGCGCTCCACCTTGGCGGCGGCCGCCTCGGTGCACAGCTCCGGGCGCTCGATGAACTTCTGCGCCACCGCCTCCATGCTGCGCAGGATGTGCGCGGGGGCGGCGAGCCCGACCATCTCCAGCGCGCCGACGGCCTGGTGCATGTGCTGCCGCGCGATGCGCAGCTGGCCGTTGTCGACGTTGGTGAGGTCCTGGCCGCGGGCCTGCGCGGCGTCGCGCACGAAGCGGCGCAGCGCGGACGAGGCGGACTCGAGCGACTTGCGCAGTTCGTCCAGCACCCAGGCCAGTGGGCCCAGGTCGTTTTGCGCCAGATCGAGGTCTTGGGCTGCTTGCATCAATGACTCTGTAGGGTCTAGGGCCTAGGGGTTAGGGGCTAGGGGGCGGCGGCTGTTTCCCTAGCCCCTAGCCCCTAGGCCCTAGACCCTTGAACTCACGCGATCTTGAACCGCGACACCGACTGGCGCAGTTCTTCCGCCATCCGGGTCAGTTCACGAACCTGCTGCGCCGTGGAGCGGGTGCCTTCACCCGTCTGCTCGGTCACCGCGAAAATGTGCTGGATGTTGCCGGCCACCACGTTGGCGGACTCGGCTTCCTTGGAAGCGGACTGCGAGATCTGTTCGATCAGGTCGGCGAGGCGGCGCGACACCTGGTCGATCTCGGTCAGCGCGGTACCGGCGTTGTCGGACAGCTTGGCCCCTTCCACCACGCCCTGCGTCGAGCGCTCCATGGCGGCCACCGCGTCCTGCGTGTCGGTCTGAATGGCCTTCACCAGCGCCGAGATCTGGCGCGTGGCGTCCGCCGAGCGTTCGGCCAGGCGCTGCACTTCTTCCGCCACCACCGAGAAGCCGCGTCCCGCTTCACCGGCCGACGCGGCCTGGATGGCGGCGTTCAGGGCCAGCACGTTCGTCTGTTCGGTAATGTCGGAAATCAGTTCGGTGATTTCGCCGATCTCCTGCGAGGACTCGCCCAGCCGCTTGATCCGCTTGGAGGTGTCCTGGATCTGGTCGCGGATGGCGTTCATGCCGCCGATGGCGTTCTGCACGGCCTGCAGGCCCGACTCGGCGGCCTTCAGCGATTGCCGCGCAACCTGCGCCGATTCCTGCGCCTGGCCGGCCACCGTGTTGATGCGGCCCGCCATGTCCAGCACCGACTGGCCGGTTTCGCGGATCTCGCGCAGCTGCTCGGTCGAGGCCGCCAGCAGTTCGGTCGAGGTGCTTTCCACCTGCGCCGTCGTCTGCGCCACCTTGGTGGCCGTGTTCTGCACGGCGCCCACCAGCTGGCGCAGTTCTTCCACCGTGTAGTTCACCGAGTCGGCGATGGCGCCGGTGATGTCCTCGGTCACGGTCGCTTCCTGCGTCAGGTCGCCTTCGGCCACCGACTGCAGTTCGTTCATCAGGCGAAGAATGGCGGCCTGGTTGGCGTCGTTCACACGCTTGGCTTCCTGCTCCTGGCGCTCGGCTTCCTGGCGCTGCGATTCGGCGCGTTCCTGGCGCGAGCGGGAGTCCTGCAGCTGCACGAAGGCCAGGCCGAAGGCGCAGGCGATGGCGAACAGCGCGGCGACGCCCAGGGCGATCAGCGGGCCGGCGCCCAGGCCGGTCTGCGCGGACAGCTTGCCCTGCAGGTCTTCCAGCGCACGGCGCAGCGGCTCGGAGTCGGCAATGATGGATGCCTGCGCTTCGCGCGCGGACACCAGGCCCTGCAGGTTGCCCAGGATGGCGCCGGCCTGCGTGCGGGTCTGTTCATAGAGCTTGAGCAGCGCGTCCAGGCGCTCGCGGGTCTGTTCGTCCTTGGAGCCGGGCAGGCGCAGCTCGGGGCTGCCGTCCATGAGGCCCTGCGCGATTTCCTTGAAGGAGTTCAGGTCCTTGCCCAGCAGGAACACGGCTTCCGGCGACACGCCTTCCATGGTCAGGAATTCGTTGGCCGACTTGCCGATCCGCTGCGTCAGCATCACCAGCTGGCCCGCGGCGGAGATCTCGGCGGGGTTGGCGTTCTGCTGCAGCTTCAGGGACGACACCGTCTCCGCGATTTCCAGCAGGTCGGAAGACTGGCGGTTGATGGTGCGCAGCGCGGCGCCCACCTGCGTCAGGATCTTCTGCTGGTTCAGCACGGTCTGCGCGTTCTTCTCGGCGCGCTGCATCAGCGGGATGATCTTCTCGAGGTCGGTCTGCAGTTCCTGGCCCACCGGCGCCAGCCGGAGGTTGGAGTCGCCGGCCTGCAGGCCGCGCACGGTCTGCGCCAGCACCTGGGCCGATTCCTTCACGTCCGGGAAGGCCTGCGGCGAACCGATCAGCGCCTGCGACACCGACTTGGCCAGCCGCTGCGACTGCATCAGCGAGTTGCCGGTACCGGCCACCTGCTGCGCGACCTTGTCCGCCTGGTTCACCGCGAAGATGGCCACCGAGCCCAGCACCACCAGCGACAGGGACAGCAGCGTGAACAGGATCCGCTGGTGGGTCGCCGTCGTGCGCCGGCCGAGGATGGGAACCTTGATCAGTTCCGCCTGGTCGACCTGCTCGTCGATCGAGTCGTCGCCCAGCGTGCTTTCGTTCTGCGTGCTGCCGGCCTCGATGGCGGCCGTGCTCGGGTCCGGGGCACCGAAGCTCAGGTCCTGGGTCACCGAGGGATCGGCTTCGTCGGACGGCTTCTTGCCGAACAGGTTCTTCAGGGAAAAGGAGGCTGACATGGTGGTGCCTTCGGGGGAGATCTAAGCGCTGATGCTCAGGAATTGCGGTTGTTGCGACAGGGCCTGCAGGTTGATTTCCTGCCAGTACGCGCCGCTGGCATCGGTGTAGCCGCTGCCGAAGTAGTCGGGCGAGCCCTGGGGGGCGTCGCTGGAGGACGTGAAGGCGTCCGTGTTGCGCAGGCCGGCCAGCCGGTCGATGAGCAACGCGCAGTTGATTTCGAGCAGCTGGTTCAGGGCCACCAGCCGCGACTCGGCGCGGCCGGCATCGGATCGTTGCGCCGGTGCCTGGCCGCTGACGTAGCTGGCGAGGTCGACCACCCCGTAGAGGCCGCCGCGCAGGTTGGCCACGCCGAGGAACCAGTTCTGGGTGTACGGCACCGCCTGCGGGGCGGTGTACGGGAAGATCTCGCCCGCCTGGCTCAGCGGGAACAGGTACTTGCTGCCGGCGGACTCGACGGCGAGCCAGCCCGCCTGCACGCCCTCGGTGCGGGCGGCCTGGAGCCGGCTGGCCAGCCGGCTTTGCAGCTCGCGGAGGGCTTCGCGGTTGGCCATGGGAAGGTACTACTGGCCGCCGCTCAACCCAGGGCCTTGATCTTGGCCATGAGCTCGGCGGCGTCCACCGGTTTGGTGATGTAGTCGCGCGCGCCCTGGCGCATGCCCCAGACCCGGTCGGTTTCCTGGTTCTTGCTGGTGCACATGATGATCGGCACGTCGGCGTAGAGCGGATCGCGCGTGATGGCGCGCGTCAGCTGGAAGCCGTTCTGGCCGGGCATCACCACGTCCATCAGGATCAGGTCGGGCTTCTCCTCGCCCAGGCGGCGGAACGCGTCCTCCGCGCTCTCTGCGGTCTTGACGGAAAAGCCGTTCTTCTGCAGCAGGTCCGTCATGAACATCAGCTCGGTCTTGGAATCGTCGACAACGAGCACTTTGCGGATGGCCATGGCATCTCTCCTTTTATTTCGCCGTGCCGAACTGCTGCACCGTCTGCAGCAGCTGGTCTTTCGTGAAGGGTTTGGTCAGGTACTCCTGCGAGCCGACCATGCGGCCGCGCGCCTTGTCGAACACGCCGTCCTTGGACGACAGCATCACGACCGGGACGGAGGAGAACTTCGCGTTGCGCTTGATGATCGCGCAGGTCTGGTACCCGTCCAGCCGCGGCATCAGGATGTCGCAGAAGATCAGGTTGGGTTCGTAGTCGTTGACCTTGGAGAGGGCGTCAAAGCCGTCCTCCGCCAGCATCACCTCGTGGCCGCCCTGCTTCAGGAAGATCTCCGCACTGCGCCGGATGGTGTTGCTGTCATCGATCACCAACACCTTCAATCCAGTGGTGCTCACTTGACGCGCTCCTCACTTGTAACTTCTCAAGGTGCGGCATCCCCTCAGACGAGTCCCAACGCCGCGTTTTTGTTTCTTCAGATCTGGACCATCTCGAAATCTTCCTTGCGCGCCCCGCATTCGGGGCAGGTCCAGTTCATGGGCACTTGTTCCCAGGGGGTTCCCGGGGCGATTCCATGTTCCGGAGCGCCTGCGGATTCATCGTAAATCCACCCGCAAATCAGACACATCCAGGTTTTGCTTTCAGTCACAGCTTAAGGGGCCTTCGAATAGAATGCAACGATTCTATCTAGGCCGGTTGACTAAGCTGAGTCGAGGGCGCGCCAGGCACATTCACCGGGCCATGACTAATTCCACACCCATCGAGACCCGCCCCGCCGAACCCGAAGGCGAGGACGAGGGACCGGCCTGCGTGCTGGTGTTCAACGCGAACGATCCGAGCGGCGCGGGCGGCCTCGCCGCCGACATCACGGCGATCGCGTCGGTGGGCGCACATCCGCTGCCCATCGTCACCGGCGCGTATGTGCGCGACACCGGCGAGGTGTTCGACCATTTCGCCTTCGACGAGGACGCGGTCGCAGAGCAGGCGCGCACGATCCTCGAGGACGTTCCGGTGCAGGTGATCAAGCTCGGTTTCGTCGGCAGCCCCGAGACCCTGAGCACCATCGCGGAGATCGCCGCGGACTACCCCGACGTGCCGGTCATCGCGTACATGCCGGCCCTTTCCTGGTGGGACGAAGGCCCCACCGACCTGTACGAAGACGCCTTCCGCGAGCTGATGCTGCCGCAGACGACCGTGTTGGTAGGAAACCACAGCACGCTCTGGCGCTGGCTGTTGCCGGAGTGGAACAACGAGCGCAGCCCGACCGCCCGCGACATCGCCAAGGCGGCCTCGGAAATGGGCGTGCCCTACACGCTGGTGACCGGCGTCCCGCTGCCCGACCAGTTCGTGGAGAACGTGCTGGCCACCCCGCAGACGGTGCTGGCCAGCGAGAAATTCGAGCGCTTCGACGCGGTGTTCTCCGGCGCCGGGGACACGCTGGCGGCGGCGCTCGCCGCCCTGGTCGCCGGTGGCGCCGACCTGGCGGCCGCGGGCCGCGTAGCGCTGGCCTACCTGGACCGCTGCCTCGACGGCGGCTTCCGCCCCGGCATGGGCAACGTCGTCCCCGACCGGATGTTCTGGGCCCAGCCCTCGGGAGCCGACGACGAGGACGGCGACCCCGACGCGCCCCCAGCCTTCGACCTTCCCGCACATGACACCAAGCACTGACCGCAACCAGCAACTGTTCGACCGCGCCCGCGCGCTGATCCCCGGCGGGGTGAACTCCCCGGTACGCGCCTTCCGCGCCGTCGGCGGCACCCCGCGCTTCGTGCAACGCGCCCAGGGCGCCTACTTCTGGGACGCCAACGGCCAGAAGTTCATCGACTACATCGGCTCCTGGGGCCCGATGATCCTGGGCCACGGCCACCCGCGCGTGCTGGAGGCGGTGCAGCAGGCGGTGCTGGAAGGCTTCTCCTACGGCGCGCCGACCGAGCGCGAGATCGAGCTGGCCGAGGAGATCGCCCGGCACGTGCCTTCGGTGGAGATGGTGCGCCTGGTCAGCTCCGGCACGGAAGCCGCGATGAGCGCGATCCGCCTGGCGCGCGGCGCCACCGGCCGCAGCCGCATCATCAAGTTCGAGGGCTGCTACCACGGGCACGCCGACGCGCTGCTGGTAAAGGCCGGGTCCGGCCTGGCGACCTTCGGCCACCCGACCTCCGCCGGCGTGCCGCCGGAAGTGGTGCAGCACACGATGGTGCTGGAGTACAACAACATCCAGCAGCTGGAAGAGGCCTTCGCCACCCACGGCCAGGAACTCGCCTGCGTGATCATCGAGGCGATCGCGGGCAACATGAACTTCGTGCGCGCCAGCGTGCCCTTCATGAAGCGCTGCCGCGAGCTGTGCACGCAGCACGGCGCCCTGCTGGTGTTCGACGAGGTGATGACCGGCTTCCGCGTGGCGCTGGGCGGCGCGCAGAGCGTGTACGCCAGGCAGATCCCCGGCTTCGCGCCCGACATGACGGTGATGGGCAAGGTGATCGGCGGCGGCATGCCGCTGGCGGCCTTCGGCGGCCCGCGCGCGCTGATGGAACGCCTGGCGCCGCTGGGGCCGGTCTACCAGGCGGGCACGCTCTCCGGCAACCCGGTGGCCACGGCCTGCGGCCTGGCGACGCTCAAGGAAATCGCGCGCCCCGAGTTCTTCCCGGCGCTGGCGAAGAAGACGCAGTCGCTGGTCGACGGCCTGAAGGCCGCGGCGTCCGAAGCCGGCCTGCCCTTCGCCGCCGACTGCGAAGGCGGCATGTTCGGCTTCTTCCTGCTGCCCGA
>JALHLO010000199.1 GCA_022844525.1 Ramlibacter sp. | reverse complement strand
GGCGCCCGGCCGGCGCGGTCGCGCGGCGGGGGCTGGTGGACGGGGACTGATTGGCTGCCGGGGCCGGCGCCGTCACCGGCGGCTGCACCTCCGCCGGCGGCTCCGCCAGCAGGACGAAGCGGCGGGTGGAGCTCTGCGCGCATCCGACCCGCAGGTACAGCGTGACCATGGGTTCGTCGACGGGCGCGGTGGACGTGACGCGCAGGACACCCTGCGTGCCGATGCCGGGCTCCCAGCGGACGATGGGCGCCCGCACCCGCTCTTCACCGTAGAACAGGTCGGCGCCCGCGCACGGCCCCTGCGTGTCCGAGGCGTCGAGGGTGACCGGGATCACCAGCTCCAGCGGCCGGCCGATCAGCGCCGCGCCGCTGGCGCGGCCAAGGGTGAGCGCCGACGCCTCTCCGGCGAGCAGCCATCCGCACGCAGCGATTGCCAGGACACGGACGGTAACCGGGTGCAACATCTGGGCGCCCATTCTAGGCATGCCCGCGCGCCGCGCCAAAGGAATCTTGCGCCGGGCGTGCACCTGGGCCCGCAGATAATGCGCCGATGGAGACTCGTTACAAGACGATTGGCGTCGCCGGAGCCGGCGCCATGGGGCGCGGCATCGCGCAGATCGCCGCCCAGGCCGGCAGCACGGTGCGCCTGTACGACACGCAGCCCGAGGTGGTGGCCAGGGCGGTCCGGGAGCTCGGGACCCAGTGGGACCGGCTGCTGGAAAAAGGCCGGATGGACGCCGCGGCGGTGCAGGCGGCCAAGGAGCGCGTGCGCCCGGCCGCCAGCCTGCAGGACCTGGCCGACTGCGAGCTGGTGATCGAGGCGGTGATCGAGCGGCTGGACGTCAAGAAGTCGCTGTTCGCGGAACTGGAACGCATCGTCGGCACCGATGCGGTGCTGGCCACCAACACTTCTTCGCTGTCCGTGACCGCGATCGCCGCCGGCCTGCAGCGCCCGCAGCGCGTGGCCGGCTACCACTTCTTCAACCCGGTCCCGCTGATGAAGGTGGTGGAGGTCATCGCCGGCCTCAAGACCGACCCTTCCGTCTGCGAAGGCCTGACCGCGTATGCCAGGCAGATGGGGCACACCCCGGTGCAGGCGCAGGACACGCCCGGCTTCATCGTCAACCACGCCGGCCGCGGCTTCAACACCGAGGCGCTGCGCATCGCCGGCGAGGGCGTCGCCGATTTCGCCACCATCGACCGCATCCTGCGCGACCAGGTCGGCTTCAAGCTGGGCCCGTTCGAGCTGATGGACCTGACCGGGCTGGACGTCTCGCATCCGGTGATGGAGTCGGTGTACCGCCAGTACTACGACGAGCCGCGCTACCGCCCCAGCGTGATCGCCGCGCAGCGGGTCGCCGGCAATGTGCTCGGACGCAAGACCGGCGAAGGCTTCTATCGCTATGTCGACGGCAAGGCGCAGGTGGCGGCCGAGTCCGCGGCCCCCACCGTCGACGAGATGCCGCCGGTCTGGGTGTCCACCCGCGCCGCGCGCCGCGCCGAGCTGTACCAGCTGCTCAAGGAACTGGGGGCGAAGGTCGAGACCGGCCAGTCCGCCTCGGCCCAGGCGCTCACGCTGGTGGCGCCGCTGGGCTTCGACGTGACGACGGTCGCCGTGGTGGAGCGGCTGGATCCCGCCCGCACCGTCGGCATCGACCTGCTGATCGAGGACGCGGCCACGAAGCGCCGCGTGCTGGCGACCAACCCCGCCACGCGCGCCGACATGCGCGACGCCGCGCATGCGCTGTTCGCCCGCGACGGCAAGCCGGTCAGCGTGATCCGCGACTCCGCCGGCTTCGTGACGCAGCGGGTGGTGGCGACCATCGTGAACATCGCCTCCGACATCTGCCAGCAGCGCATCTGCTCGCCCAGGGACCTGGAGACGGCGGTGACGCTGGGCCTGGGCTACCCGCTCGGCCCGCTGGCCATGGGCGACCGCTGGGGTCCCACCAACATCCTGGAAGTGCTGTTCAACATGCAGACCGTGTACGGCGACCCGCGCTACCGCCCCAGCCCCTGGCTGCGCCGCCGCGGCGCCATCGGCCTGTCCCTGCTGCAGGAAGAATCCTGAGATGCCCGCCGAACTGAAAAGCGCGAGCCACGGCCGCACGATGGTGCTGACCATCAGCAACCCCGACCTGCGCAACGCGCTCGGGCCCGAGATCTACGCCGCCGGCATCGAGGCCCTGAACGCCGCCGACAGCAACCCGGACGTCGGCAGCGTCGTCATCACCGGCGCGGGCAGCACCTTCTGCGCCGGGGGCAACCTGCAGCGCCTGCTGGAGAACCGGGGCAAGCCGCCGCACGTGCAGGCGCAGTCCATCGAAGGCCTGCACGGCTGGATCGACGCGATCCGCACCTTCCCCAAGCCGGTGATCGCCGCGGTCGAAGGCTTCGCCGCCGGCGCCGGCTTCTCGCTGGCGCTGGCCTGCGACTTCATCGTGGCCGCCGACGACGCCGCCTTCGTGATGGCGTACAGCACGGTCGGCCTGTCGCCCGACGGCGGCGGCACCTGGAGCCTGGCGCGCGCCCTGCCCCGCCAGCTCGTCAGCGAACTGCTGATGTGCGGCGAGCGCATCGGCAGCCGGCGCCTGCACGAGCTGGGGGTGGTGAACCGGGTCGCGGCCGCCGGGAGTGCGCTGGACGAAGCGCTGGCCCTGGCGGCCCGCCTGAACGAGCGCGCGCCCAATGCGCTGGCCAGCATCAAGGAGCTGCTGAACGACGCCGCCACCGCGTCCCTGACCCAGCAGCTGGCCAGCGAACGCGAGCACTTCGTGCGCAACCTGCACCACGCGAACGGCGCCATCGGCATCCAGGCCTTCCTGGCCAAGCAGCCGCCGCGCTACTCCTGAGCCGTCCCGCACGCGACAATGCACCGGGCGCCAGTCGCTCACAAGACAGACCATGGACGACCCCATCCTTACCATCGAGGAACGCGCAGCGATCAACAACGGCCGCTGGTTCTCCTCCCTGTCCCCCTCGCTCCGCCACGACATCCTGCGATGCGCCTTCGTCAAACGCTACAAGGACGGCGAACTGATCTGCGCGCGCGGCGACCCGGCGGAAGCCTGGAGCGGGGTGGCGCGCGGCGCGGTGCGCGTGAGCTCCACCTCGATCACGGGCAAGCAGGTCACGCTGACCTACGTCGAGCCGGGGATCTGGTTCGGTGACGTCGCCATGTTCGACGGCGAACGCCGCACGCACGACGCCTACGCGCACGGGGACACCACGATGCTGATGGTGTCGCGCGCCGACGTGCAGAAGATCCTGTCGCAGCATGTCGAGCTCTACGAAGCCCTGCTGCGCCTGCACGCGCGCCGCATCCGCACGCTGTTCGGCCTGGTGGAAGACCTCAACACCCTGCCGCTGCGCGCCCGCCTGGCCAAGCAGCTCGCCCACCTGGTGCGCAGCTACGGCGTGCCCTCGCTGCAGGACGGCCGCGAGGTGCGCATCGGCCTGCACCTGGCGCAGGAGGAACTGGCGCAGCTGCTGGGCGCCTCGCGCCAGCGCGTCAACCAGGAGCTCAAGCAGATGGAGCGCGAGGAAGTGATCCGCATCGAGCCGGGCGGCGTGGTCATTCGCAACCGCGAGGCGCTGATGCGCATCGTCGAAGCGGACAACGAGCGATGAGCGATACCTACGAACATTTCGTCGGCACCCGCGCGGTGTCCGACAAGCATGCTTTCGACGTGGCCGCGCTCACGGCCTGGCTGGAGCAGAACCTGGAAGGCTTCCGCGGCCCGCTGTCCGTGGAGATGTTCAAGGGCGGCCAGTCCAACCCCACCTACAAGCTGCTGACGCCGCAGCGCAACTACGTGATGCGCTCCAAGCCGGGGCCGGTGGCCAGGCTGCTGCCTTCGGCGCATGCGATCGAGCGCGAGTTCGCGGTGATGCGCGGCCTGCACGGCACCGACGTGCCGGTGCCGCGCATGCACTGCCTGTGCGAGGACGAGTCCGTGATCGGCCGGGCCTTCTACATCATGGAGTGCATGGAAGGCCGCGTGCTGTGGGACCAGGCGCTGCCGGGCATGACGCGCGAACAGCGCGGCGAGATCTACGACGAGATGAACCGCGTGATCTCGGCGCTGCACACGGTGAAGTTCGCCGAGCGCGGCCTGGCCGGCTACGGCAAGCCGGGCAACTACTTCGACCGCCAGATCGGCCGCTGGAGCAAGCAGTACAAGGCCTCGGCCGACGGCGCCGGCCCCATGAGCCAGCCCATCCCGGAGATGGAGAAGCTGGTCGAGTGGCTGCCCGCGCACATCCCGCCGGCGGCGCGCGACGAGGCCAAGGTCTCGATCGTGCACGGCGACTACCGCCTGGACAACGTGATGTTCCACGCGACCGAGCCGCGCATCGTCGCGGTGCTGGACTGGGAGCTGTCGACGCTGGGCCATCCGCTGGCGGACTTCAGCTACCACTGCATGGCCTGGCACGTCCCGCATCCGGGCCGCGGCATCGGCGGCCTGGACCTCGCGGCGCTGGGCATTCCCAGTGAAGACGAATACATCCGCCGCTACTGCGACCGCACCGGCCTGGCCACCGTCGCCGACCTGAAGGCGGACTGGAATTTCTACCTGGCCTACAACCTGTTCCGCATCGCCGCCATCCTGCAGGGCATCGCGAAACGGGTGGAGGCCGGCACCGCATCGAGCGCGCAGGCCGCGGCCTCCGCCGCCGGCGCGCGGCCGATGGCCGAACTCGCCTGGGCCTTCGCGCAGAAGGCCTGAACCGTTTTACCCGAGGAGCAATACGCATGGACTTCGAATACTCCGCCAAGACCAGGGAACTCCAGGCGCGCCTGCAGAAGTTCATGGACGAGCACATCTACCCGAACGAGGGGACGTACAAGAAACAGCTGCAGGCCAACACGGATGCCGGCAAGCGCTGGTCGCCGATCCCGATCATCGAGGACCTGAAGAAGAAGGCGCGCCCCGCGGGCCTGTGGAACCTGTTCCTGCCCGTGGACACCGCGCAGGCCTCCGGCTACACGGGCGCCGGCCTGACCAACCTGGAATATGCGCCGCTGGCCGAGATCATGGGCCAGGTGCCCTGGTCGTCCGAAGTGTTCAACTGCTCGGCGCCGGACACCGGCAACATGGAAACCATCGCCCGCTACGGCTCGGACGAGATCAAGGCGAAGTGGCTCAAGCCGCTGCTGGAAGGCGAGATCCGCTCGGCCTTCGCGATGACCGAGCCGGACGTCGCCTCCTCGGACGCGACCAACATCCAGACGCGCATCGAGCGCCAGGGCGACCACTACATCGTCAACGGCCACAAGTGGTGGATCTCCGGCGCGCCCGACCCGCGCTGCAAGGTCTACATCACCATGGGCAAGACCGACCCGGAGGCGCCGCGCCATTCGCAGCAGAGCATGATCGTGATCCCGGCGGACACGCCGGGCATCCGCATCGTGCGGCCGCTGGACGTGTTCGGCTACGACGACGCGCCGCACGGCCACGCCGAGATGTACTTCGAGAACGTCAAGGTGCCGGCCGGCAACATCCTGCTGGGCGAAGGCCGCGGCTTCGAGATCGCGCAAGGCCGCCTGGGCCCCGGGCGCATCCACCACTGCATGCGCCTGATCGGCCTGGCCGAGCGCGCGCTGGAGCTGATGTGCCGCCGCGCCTCCTCGCGCGTGGCCTTCGGCAAGACGGTGGCGCAGCAGACGGTGACGCAGGAACGCATCGCCGAAGCGCGCTGCAAGATCGACATGGCGCGCCTGCTGACGCTCAAGGCCGCCTGGATGATGGACCGCGCCGGCAACAAGGCGGCCCGCACCGAAATCGCGATGATCAAGGTGGTGGCGCCGAACATGGCCTGCCAGGTGATCGACTGGGCGATGCAGGTCCACGGCGGCGGCGGCGTCTCGGGCGCCTTCCCGCTCGCGCAGGCCTACGCGCACGCGCGCACGCTGCGCTTCGCGGACGGCCCGGACGAAGTGCACCGCAACGCCATCGCCAAGTGGGAGCTGGGCAAGTACGGCGCCTACGGCAAGGATGCCGAGCCGGCGGTGACGCGGGGAGCCTGACCGTCGTCCCCGCGCAGGCGGGGATGACGGGACCTACTTCTTGAACGCCCCCAGCGCGCTCTCGCACGCGCTGATGAACACGTCCGTCGCGTGGTCCAGCGTGGTCGTCTCCGCCGGCAGGTACTGCATGCGCAGGTAGCACTTTCCCCGCAGCAGCACGATCATGAAGGGCACCGTCGGCAGCGGCGCCGGCTCGGGCCATCCCATCAACTGCCCCACCAGGTGGTCGTCGACCCATGCCAGCGCGTGCTCGCGCTTGTCCGAGAGCACGGCGTAGCGGGTCCAGAAGGCCGGCGGCGGGCCGTCCCAGCCGATCTCGTCGTACATGGCCAGCCAGCGCATTTCCTCCGGCAGGCGGGGGTCGGCCGTGGTCTGCAGCGTGTCGGTGATCATGCTGTAGGCGCGCCGCTCCAGCGTTTCCTTCAGCGGCCGGTTGATGATCATCGCGCCCACGTCGTCGAAGGCGCCGAGCTCCGCGCGCGCCCGCAGTTCCTCGCCGCCGATGTAATCGCGGGAGGGCCGCCCCAGCTCCATCTTCCAGGATCGCCCGCCCACCTTGCCCTGCATGGTGACGGTGCTGCCGAGCGTGCCGCTGGAAAAGCTCATCCCGCGCGAGGCCGCCCACTCCGACACGGGACCGTGCGTGGAGGCCTGGGACGGCAGGCTTTCGCCGCGCTCCTTCGGGTCGCGCAGGAAGGCCTTCTTGATCCGCTCGAACATCCGGGGTGGCTTTGCCCTATAAAGTCCGGACATTATGGATTGAAACAGGAGGTTACGCGCGTGTCGATGATCGACGTCTATTCCTGGCCGACCCCCAACGGGCACAAGGTCCACATCATGCTGGAGGAGTGCGGCCTGCCCTGGCGTGCCATCCCGGTGAACATCGGCGCCGGCGAGCAGTTCCGCCCCGAATTCCTGGAAATCAGCCCGAACAACAAGATCCCGGCGATGGTCGATCCCCAGGGGCCGGACGGCCGGCCGATCTCGCTGTTCGAGTCGGGCGCCATCCTGGTGTACCTGGCCTCCAAGACCGGCCGGTTCCTGCCGCGCGGCGACCGCGAGAAGTTCGAGGTGCTGCAGTGGCTGATGTTCCAGATGGGCGGCGTCGGGCCCATGCTCGGCCAGGCGCACCACTTCCGCATCTATGCGCCGGAGAAGCTCCAGTACGCGATCGACCGCTACACCAACGAGGCGCGCCGCCTCTACGGCGTGATCGACAAGCGGCTCGCCCAAAGCGAGTGGCTGGGGGGCGCCGAGTACTCCATCGCCGACATCGCCACCTTCCCCTGGCTGCGCAGCTGGCAGAACCAGGGCGTGGTGATCGAGGAATACCCGCACCTCAAGCGCTGGTTCGACACGATCGCGGACCGGCCGGCCGTGCAGCGCGGCGTGAAGGTGCTGGCCGAGCTGCGCAAGCCGATCCAGGACGACAAGGCGCGCGAGATCCTGTTCGGCGCCACGCAGTACCAGCGCAGGTAGGACGGGCGACCTGCAATCGCGGGGACGGGCCCGAACGGACCGTCCTGGCCAGCGTCGGCAGGGACCCCTCGGCGGACCGATAGCCACGCGCACCCGGCCAGCCACGCAGCCTCACCCTGTGCGGCGCGGCGCAGCACGAGCGCCCGTGAAGCTCAGGCGCGCAGCCGCAGCAGGCTGAACGCCGAGGACGCGCCGGCCAGCAGCGCCGCCAGCGCAAAGGCGATGGTGGAGGCACCCTCGCCCACGCCCGCCACGCTGTAGATCAGCGCCAGCAGCACCGCGCCGAGGGACTGCCCCGTCAGCCGGGCGGTCCCCAGCATCCCGCTGGCGGCACC
>JALHLO010000198.1 GCA_022844525.1 Ramlibacter sp. | reverse complement strand
CCAGGGCCGCGGGGCGGCGCTGGCCGTCGCGCGCCTGCGCCCGGCCGCCGGCACGCAGGACCGCCTGCGTTCCCGGGTGCAGGAGCTGCTGGACCCCGGCATGCTGCCCGGGATCATCTCGCTGCACCTGGTGGAGAGCGACCCGCGGCTGTCGAAATCGCTCACCGAGCCCGACAAGCCCAATCCCGGCGCCGGCGACTGGTTCGTGCTGGTGGAGGGCACCGACGTGCCCGCCGTGCGCGCGCTGGCCCAGGCCCGCTTTCGCGACACCGGCGCTGCCCTCGTCTCCATCGGAACCTACCGGCTGATGTGGGACCTGGCCCGCAGCGACCTCTGAATCCCAACCGAAGAAGGAAACGAGCCATGCAATCGAAGATCCGCACCCTGCTGGCGGCCGCCGGCATCCTGGCCGCCGCGCTGGCCAGCCCCGCCGCTTTCGCGGAAAAGTGGAACATGCCCACGCGTTCCAACGAGCGCAACTACTTCACCCGCAACATCCTGCAGTTCGGCGAGGACGTGAAGAAGGGCAGCAACGGCAAGCTGGAGATCGTCGTCCACCCCGAGGACTCGCTGGTCAAGCAGCCGGAGGTCAAGCGCGCCGTGCAGAACGGCCAGGTGCAGATCGGCGAATTCCTGATGTCGCTGCACTCGAACGAGTCGGCCCTGTTCGGCGTGGACGCCGTGCCCTTCCTGGCCACCAACAACGCCGAAAGCGCGCGCCTGCTGACGGTGATGCGCCCGCTGCTGGAGGAGCGCCTGAAGAAGCAGGGCATGCGCCTGCTGTTCGCGGTGCCGTGGCCCTTCAACTCCTTCTACACGGGCAAGGAGATCCAGTCCACGGCCGACTTCAAGGGCGTGAAGTTCCGCGCCTTCAACCCGGTGACCGGCCGGCTGGCCGAACTCATGGGCGCCACGCCCGTGACGGTGCAGCAGTCCGAGGTGCCGCAGGCCTTCTCCACCGGCGTGATCCAGGCCATGATCACCTCGCCGGCGACCGGCGTGGACACCCAGGCCTGGGACTTCGTGAAGTACTACTACGACGTCAAGGCCATGGCCCCCTGGAACCTGACCGTGGTGAACGAGCGCATGTTCAGCCGCCTCGACAAGCCCACGCAGGACGCCGTGCTGGCCGCCGCCAAGGCCGCGGAAGAGCGCGGCTGGAAGCTGCAGGCCGAGGAGAGCGGCAAGCTGATCGGCACGCTGCGCAGCAAGGGCATGCAGGTGCGCGAGCCCAGCCCCGCGCTGATGGCGGAACTCAGGAAGATCGGCGACCAGCTGGTCTCCGAGTGGTCCAAGTCCGCGGGCGATGACGGCCCCCGCATCCTGGACCAGTTCCGCAAGGCGAAGTGAGGCTCCCCGGCATGGCGTTCCTCTATGCGGGCGGCGCCGTGCTGGCCGCCTTCTTCCTGGTGGCGATCGCGGCGCTGACGCTGTTCCAGGTGACGGCCCGGCTGCTGGGGCTGGCCGTGCCCGACGCGAGCGAGCTGGCCGGCTACGCGATGGCCGCGGCGATCTTCCTGGCGCTGGCGCACACCTTTCGCAGCGGCGGGCACATCCGCGTGAACCTGCTGCTCACGCACGTGCGCCCGGCCCTGCGCCGGGCCTTCGAGTACTGGTGCCTGGCGGTGCTGGCCGCGATCGGCGCGATGTTCGCGTACGTGTCCGTGCGCATGGTGCTGGAGTCGCACGCGATGGGCGACGTCGCCACCGGCATGCTGCCGGTGCCGCTGTGGATCCCGCAGATCGGCATGGCGGCCGGCGCGGTGCTGTTCGAGCTCGCGGTGATCGAGGAGTTCGTCCACGTGCTGCGCGGCCACGAGCCGCGCTACGAGCCCTCGCCCGACGGCGAAGGGGCGTTTACGGAGTGAAGCGTTGAACATCGATCCCGTCCTCTACAGCCCGCTGCTGGCCGCGGTGCTGCTGCTGGTGCTGGCCTCCGGCCTGTGGGTGGCCGCCTCGCTGCTCGCGGTGGCGCTGGTGGGCATGGTCCTGTTCGGCAACGCGCCGACCGAGCTGGTGATGCCCTCGGCCCTGTGGGGCTCGGTGAGCGGCTGGACGCTGACCGCGCTGCCCCTGTTCGTGTGGATGGGCGAGATCCTGTTCCGCACGCGGCTGGCGGGCGACCTGTTCAACGGCCTCGCGCCCTGGACCACGCGCCTGCCCGGGCGGCTGGTGCACGTCAACGTGATCGGCTGCGGCATCTTCGCCGCCGTGAGCGGCTCCAGCGCGGCGACGGCGGCCACGGTCGGCCAGATGTCCCTGCCCGAGCTCAAGCGGCGCGGCTACGACGAGCCGATCAGCATCGGCTCGCTCGCCGCCTCCGGCACGCTGGGACTGCTGATCCCGCCGTCCATCATCATGATCGTGTACGGCGTGTCGGCCAACGTGTCGATCGCGCGGCTGTTCCTGGCGGGCGTGTTGCCCGGGCTGATGATGATGGCGCTGTTCATGGGCTACATCGCGCTGTGGGCGCTGTTCAACCGCGACCGGATGCCGCCGCCGGAGCCGGCCGTCCCGCTGGTCGAGAAGATCAGGCGCTTGCGCCTGCTGCTGCCCACCGTGCTGCTGATCGCGCTGGTGATCGGAGCGATCTACACCGGCATCGCCACCGCCACCGAGGCGGCGACCCTGGGCGTGGCCGGCTCGCTGGCCCTGGCCTTCTTCTCCGGCAGCCTCAGCTGGGCGAACTTCCGGGAAAGCCTGGATGGCGCCACGCGCACCACGTGCATGATCGGCTTCATCATCGCGGCCGCCGGTTTCCTGTCGGTGGTGATGGGCTATGCGGGCATCCCGCGGCAGCTGGCGCAATGGATAGGCACCTTCCAGCTGTCGCCGTACGGGCTGATCCTGGCGCTGACGCTGCTGTACCTGGTGCTGGGCTGCTTCCTGGACGGGATCTCGATGGTGGTGCTCACCACCGCGGTGATCATGCCGATGGTGGAAGCCGCGCACATCGACCTGATCTGGTTCGGCATCTTCATCGTGCTGGTGGTCGAGATCGCGCAGATCACGCCGCCGGTGGGCTTCAACCTCTTCGTGGTGCAGGGCCTCACCGGCCACAACATCCTGTACGTGGCGCGCGCCGTGCTGCCCTTCTTCCTGGTGCTGTGCCTGGGCGTGCTGCTGATCACCCTGTACCCCGATATCGCCACCTGGCTGCCCCGCACCATGTTCAGCGCCCGCTAGCGCCGGCGCTCCCACCCTGAACGGAAAACGAATGACACAAGACCTCACCCGGCTCCCCGTCCACGAACTCTCCCGCCAGCTGCAGGGCAAGCGCCTGTCGCCCGTGGAAGTGGTCGACGCCTACCTGGCCCGCATCGCGGAAAAGGACGGCAAGCTGCACGCCTACACCGAGGTGTTCTCGGAGGAAGCGCGCCTGGCCGCCCGCGCCGCCGAGGCGGCGATCCGCGCCGGCCACTCGGTGGGCCCGCTGCACGGCGTGCCGATCGCGCTGAAGGACCTGATCGAGATCGAAGGCCGCATCGTCACCGGCGGCAGCGAGGCCTGGACCAAGCGCATGGCCACGCGCACGGCCACGCTGGCGCGCAAGCTGATGGCGCAGGGCATGATCGTCCTGGGCAAGACCCACACCGTCGAATTCGCCATGGGCGGCTGGGGCACCAACTCGCGCCGCGGCACGCCGTGGAATCCCTGGGACCTGAAGACGGCGCGCACGCCGGGCGGCTCCAGCAGCGGCTCCGGCGTGGCGGTGGCCGCGGGGCTGGCGCCCTGGGCGATCGGCACCGACACCGGCGGCTCGGTGCGCCTGCCCGCGTCGTGGTGCGGCATCACCGGCCTGAAGACGACCATCGGCCGGGTGAGCACCCATGGCGTGCTGCCCCTGAGCCCGACGCTCGACACGCCGGGGCCGATGGCCCGCTCGGTCGAGGACGCGGCGCTGCTCTACGCGGTGCTGCAGGGCGCGGACCCGCTGGACCCGCTCACGCGCGGCCTGCCTTACACCGACCCGCTGCCCACGCTGAAGCGCGGCGTGCGCGGCCTGCGCCTGGCGCGCATGCCGCAGGGGGAGCGCCAGTACGCGTCGGCCGACGTGCTCGCCGCCTACGACCGCTCGCTCGCGGAGTTCGAGCGCCTGGGCGCCGAGATCGTGCCGCTGGACCTGCCCTTCCTGTTCGCCGACGTCGCCGCGTACAACCTGCGCATCATGGCGGCGGAGAGCTACACGCTGTACCGCGAGCTGGTCGACGACGAATCCGCGCCGCTGGACCCGCACGTGCGCCCGCGCATCGCCGGCGGCCGCAACGTGAGCGCGCGCGAGTACATCGAGGCGCTGCGCATGCGCGACGTGATGAAGCAGCAGTTCGCCGGCGCCATGGAAGGCATCGACGCGCTGCTGACGCCGACCACCATGACCACGGCGGTGCCGGTCGACGAGGTCGACCAGGCGAAGGCGCCCGCGCACTACACGCGCTTCGGCAACTACCTGGACCTCACGGCGCTGGCGCTGCCGAACGGGGTGGATGCGGGGGGGCTGCCGACGTCGCTGCAGGTCGTGTGTCGCTCGCTCGATGAAGCGACAGCGCTGCGGATCGGCTGGGCTTACCAGAATGCGACGCAGTGGCACCTGCAGACGCCGAAGGTGTGAGGCGTCATCCCCGCCCCCTCCCGTGATCCCCGCGAAGGCGGGGCCCAAGGCTTCCAAAGACGAAGCGGCCCGACGGCCGCTTGCTCCTGACGCTCCGTCTCCCGCCGTCGCGGGACCGATCTAGTCCACCAACGCCCCGTACACCAGGTTCTTGTACAGCATGCGCGTATGGACCCGATGCGAGGGCCCTTGCGCCATCAGGATGCCGACCAGCTTTTCCTTCGGGTCGATCCAGAAGCTGGTCCCCCATGCGCCCGCCCACATGGCATCGCCCTTGGAGCCGGGCGTCCAGCCCATGCCCTCGTCGTGGCGCACACCGAAACCGATGCCGAAGCCGTAGCCCGTGCCGGTCGTCCCGATCGTGGTGCCGCCCATGCCCACCGTGTGCTGCGAGAGCATGAATTCGACGGTCTTGCGCGACAGGTAGCGGCGGCCATCGAGCTCGCCGCCGTTGACCATCATCTGGGCATAGCGCAGGTAGTCCGCCGCGGTGCCCACCAGGCCCGCGCCACCCTTGAAGTAGCTCCTGCCCAGCGGGTTGTAGGAATGGCGGTAGGACTTCAACATGTCCGCCTTCAGGGGGTCCGCACTGAACGATTCCGCCATGCGGCCGGCCTGCGCGGGCGCCACCCACCACGTGGTGTCCTTCATCCCCAGGGGATCGAGCAGCAGTTCCCTCAGGATCGCGTCGAGCGGCTTCTTCTCCACGCGCTCGAGCAGCAGGCCCAGCACGTCGACGGAAATCGAATACTCCCAGAAGGTGCCCGGCTGGTGCGCCAGCGGGATCTGGCCGAGGTTCTTCAGCATCTGCTCGGATGTGATGTCGACCTCGCGCGACTCGATGTTGAGGTCGTCGTACAGCTTCTTGATGCGCGGCGACCGGGTGCTCCCCGCATAGACCAGGCCGGCGGTGTGCCGCATCAGGTCGATCACCTGCACGGGGCGGGTCAGGGGAACATCGCCGGCGGCCGTCTCGACCTTCAGGTCCTTGAGCTCCGGCAACCAGTTCGCGATGGGATCATTGATCTTCATCTTGCCCTGCTCGACCAGCATCATCGCGGCGGTCGTGACGATCGGCTTGGTCATGGACGCCAGGCGGAACAGCGCATCCTTCTGCATGGGCCGCGTCTTCGCCTCGTCCAGGTATCCATGCGCTTCGTAGTGCACCACCTGGCCGTTGCGCGCCACCAGGGTCACCGCTCCGGGGAACATGCCGCGATTGATCTGTTCCTGCATCGCCGGCGCGATGCGCGCAAGCCGGGCTTCCGACAGCCCCTGGCGCGTGGCTTCCGAGGACCCGGTGCGGCTGGCACTCCAGTTGCCCCCGGGGGGCGACGCACAACCCGCGGAGAGTCCCAGCAAGGCGGCAGCCAGGACAGCGGGAAGAAGGCGGGAGGCGGGAGCGACGTGGGCGCGCGGGTTCATGCAGGAGCTCTCGTGGATGTGGAGGTCAGGCATCCTAGGAGGCGGGGTGCCTTCGCCCCGCTAGGAGTTACCCGCCCTGCCGGCCACGCGAACGGACCGCGCCGTGCACGCGCCGTGCTTGATCCCGCCGTGGATCAAACGTCGATGGCCGCCGCCCTTAATGCATTCGACTCAATCAAGTCGCGGCGTGGCTCCACGTCGTCGCCCATCAGCATCGAGACGGGTAACCGATTGCAGGTCGTTGCACCCGCAAACAGGTGACGGTGGCTGCGGTGCGAGAGTCGCGCATGGCAGAGAGCTTCTTCGACATCGACTTCGGCACGGGCCTGGCTTCGGGCGTGCTCAGCGCATTCCTCCTGTTCGTGGCGGGCCGCCTGTGGGTGCACCGGCTGCTGCCTCTGCTGCGGCGCTGGGCGTATCGGGGGGTAAACATCTCGGGGGAATGGAAAGGACTCGGCACCGGCTACACGCCCGCGCACGGCGAGTGGAGCGAGCTGGTGCTGCGCCTGCGGCAGGACGTGCGCGAGGTCCGCGGCGTCGTCACGCTGCGCTGCCGGTCCGCGGGACACGCCTTCGACGTCACGCTGCAGGCCACGGGCACGGTCACCGAGGGCTACGTCGCCCTGAGCCTGTCACCGGCGGGCGACTCGATCCCGTCGCCCGCGACCGCGCTGCTGAAGATCGAGGATCGCGGCGGGGCGTTGAACGGGCAGTTGCTATACCGGCATCCGTTCCTGGACATCGTGGATGTGATCGACATGTCGGTGCACCGGGCGCAGGCGGGGGCGGCGGTGCAGGTGCGGGTGGCGAGCGTTGCGCCGGCGATGTCGTCTGCCGCCGAAGGCGCGCCCTTGCCCGTGGGCACGGCGCTCGACTGAGCGCCATCGGTTGCATCCTGTTTCCGGCGAAGCCCGCCCATCCGCTGCGCGAACCATTTCGTCCGCGCGCGGACGCGAATGTGTTCCGTGCGCGACCAAGCCGTTGACGCAGGTTGCGCCGGCCCTGATCCTCCGGCCAGGAGGACCACGCGATGCACGTAGCTCGTTCCCGGGAGATGCCGCCTTGAGAACCGCCCTTTTCCTGCTGCTGGCGGTTGCGCTGATCGGCGTGGCCGTGCTCGCCTGGCTTGGCCGGCTGCCGCTGAAAGTGCCGCAACCGCGGCCCGACCCCGACACGCCCTTCTACTTCGTCCAGCCGCCCTGGTGGGCCATCGTGTGTGCCGGCCTGGGGATCGCCTTCTTGCACCTGGCGGTCTACGCCAGCTTCTCCTTCTTCGTCATGCTGGCACTGGCGGCGGGCATCTGGCTGGGCCTGGTGGGCCGGATGATGCTGGCGCGGGCCGAGGCCAGCGGCGAAGAGCAGGCACGGCTGCCCTGGTGGCGGCGCGAGCTGGCCGGCGCCGTCCTGGGAGCGCTGTGTGTGGGGGCTGCCGTGTGGATCGTCGCGCGGGCCGGCAACAATCCGGTCACCACGCTGGTGTCCGTGACCCTCGTCGTCTACGGCCTGGTCGCGGTGGGGCGCTGGATGGGCGCCGTCGCCGGCGGGGTCGTGGCGAGCGAAGTGGTGCGCTGAGCGAAGGAGGCGGCCGCGGGGAGGGCGAGGAGCACCGCCGCGAAGCGACCCGCCGAAGGCCTTAGCGCGTGCGCAACATCAGCACCGCGACGAGCGCCGACCCGAGCGCGCCCACCGCCGCGGCGATGTAGACCGCGTCGAGGCCGGCCACCGCGGCCAGCGCGCCGCCGAACAGCGGCGCGAGGCCCATGGCCATGTCCTGGAAGATGATGTACGCGCCCATGGCGGACCCGCGGCTGGCCGCCGGC
>JALHLO010000197.1 GCA_022844525.1 Ramlibacter sp. | reverse complement strand
CGCGCCGGAACCTTCCGCGCGACCGGTGACCCCTGCGCCGGCTCCCGCGTCCGCAGCGAGCGCCGCCGCGCCGCCCACGGCGGTCGCGCCCTACGTCCCCAAGGTGCTCGGGGTGCCGCAGCCCTCGCTCATGCACTACGAGGTTTCCGTCCGGACACGGGGCTTCTCCCTGGGCGGACAGGCCAGCCTGGACTGGCGCCACGCCGGCGGACGCTACGAGCTGAGGCTCACGCTGTCCGCGCTCGGGCTGCGCGAGCGGGTGCAGCAAAGCACCGGCGAGATCACCGACGCCGGCCTCGCGCCGGAACGCTTCTCGGACAAGTCGCGCAGCGAGCAGGCCGCGCACTTCGAGCGCGCCCGTGGCCGCGTCGTCTTCAGCAACAACCGGCCCGACGCCGTGCTGGTCCCGGGCCTGCAGGACCGCCTGAGCGTGATCGTGCAGCTCTCCCTGATGGCCGCGGGCGAGCCGGCACGCTTTACACCCGGTACACAAATCGCCATTCCGACCGCCAGCACGCGCGAAGTGGAGGCCTGGGTGTTCCGGGTCGTGGAGCAGGAGGATCTGGACCTGCCGGGCGGCCGTTGGACCGCCCTCAAGCTCGAGCGGCTGCCGCGCAGGGAATTCGACCAGAAGGTGGAGGTCTGGCTGGCTCCCGGCCAGGATTACGCCCCCGTGCGCCTGCGTCTGACAAACCCGGACGGTGGCACGGTCGATCAGCGCTGGGCTTCAACCGACAGGCCCTGAGCAGCCGCCCATCTAGATTGGCGTCATGGCCAATCCGGCCGGTGCCTGCGAAGCACAGTTTTGAGTGCCACACTTGAATCGGAGCCAATCGCAGCCAGCTGAGGCAAAAGGAATAGATCATGCAAATGCTTTATGACTCCGATTCGTTCGTGGTGGTGCACCTGCAGGCGAACGAGCCCGCAGAGGGAGAGGCGCATCCCCCGATCGTGCGGCACGGCTTCGAGATCGTGGACAAGCGGTCGAACAAGGAGGTCTACCTCGACGGCATGTGGGCCGACGCCTTCCAGCGCCAGATCAACGCCTGGCAGCTGAACACGCCCACCCAGGAAGAAGTCGAAGCCACGCTCGACGGCTACGCCGAGCTGGCGCAGAACCCGCTGGTCATCCACTGACCCCGTTCGCGGCGGAGGTGTGAAAAGGCGCGGTCTCCCGCGCCTTTTCCACTGATGGGCCAGGATTTCAGCCCTCCGCGGGCCTGCGATCCAGCCCCCAGCGGTAGAGCGGCTCGACCAGCACCAGCACCGCCACCAGCCGGCAGACCTGGAAGGCGGTCACCACCGGCACCCCCAGCTGCAGCACCTTGGCGGTGATGGCCATCTCGGCGATGCCGCCGGGGGAGGTGCCCAGCACCAGGGTCGCGGGATGCAGCCCGGTTCCCCAGGACAGCAGCCAGGCGAAGGCCGCGCACAGCAGGATCATGGCCAGCGTCCCCAGCGCCACGTCCAGCAGCCAGCGCGGCGCCGCATGCAGGAACTGGCGCTGGAAGCGCACCCCCAGGCTCACCCCGATCAGCAACTGGGCTGCGTTCGTCAGCGGCGCGGGCATGGCCGAGAGCTCCACGCCCGCCATGGTGATGCCCATGGCGGTGAGCAGCGCCCCCATGAACCAGGGGTTGGCGCGGCCGGTGCGCACCATCAGCCAGCCGCCGGCCGCGGTGGCGGCCAGCAGCAGCGCCAACCCGCCCGGCTGCACCGTGCGCGCCCCCGGCAGCGAAGGATCCACCCCGTGCAGCCCCGAGTACTGGAAGGCGAAGGGGATCACCAGCGTGACGATGACCAGCCGCACGCTGTGCGCCGCCGCCACCAGGTCGCTGCGGCCCCGCTCGCGTTCGGCCAGCAGCGTCATCTCGGAGGCGCCGCCGATGGCGCCGGCGAACCAGGTCGTGGCCCATTGCGCGCGGGCGGTGCCGCCGATGCGCTGCGCATGGCGCGCGTGCAGGAAGCGCCCGAAGCCCCAACCCAGCCCCAGCGCCCAGGCGATGGCCAGCAGGATCGCCCACCAGAGGCTGGCCACCAGCGCCGTAACCTGCGGCGTGAAGTACAGGCCCAGGGCGGAGCCGATCAGCCACTGCGCGCCATTGCGCAGGGCCGGCCAGCTGCGCGTGGGCGCGCCCAGCACCGAGGCGATGGAGACGGCCAGCAGCGGCCCGATCATCCAGGGCAGCGGCGTGCGCAGCCACACGCACAGCACGGCGGCGGCCAGGGCCAGCAGGAGCGTGGCCGAAGCCCGCAGGGAAAAGCGTAGGGACATGGATCGTTGCGCTGGGTCAGCCCTGCGGCCGGCGCGCTGCGCTTAGTATCCGCGCATGCGCTTTCCCTTCGCCGTCGCCGCCTTGCTGCTCGCCGGCTGCAGCACCCTTCCCCCGGTGCCCGATGTCTCCGGCGTCGACGCCGTCCTGATCGGCGAACAGCACGACGCGAAGGACCACCCGCGCATGCAGAAGAAGTGGATCACCACGCTGGCGCAGCGCGGCACGCTTGGCGCCGTGACGCTGGAGATGGCCGAGCGCGGCCACAGCACCGCCGGCCTGCCGCCCACGGCGAGCGAAGAGCAAGTGCGCAAGGCGCTGAACTGGAACCGCGCCGGCAGCGGCTGGGAGTGGGAACGCTACGCCCCGGCCATCATGGCCGCGGTGCGCGCCGGCATCCCGGTGCTGGGCGCCAACCTGCCGCGCGACGAAATGCGCAAGGCGATGGGCGACATGACGCTGGACGCGCTGCTGCCCACGGCCTCGATCCAGAAGCACCAGCAGAACATCCGCCGCGGCCACTGCGACATGCTGCCCGAGCACCAGGTCACCCCGATGGTGCGGGTGCAGGTGGCGCGCGACTTCGCGATGGCGCAGACGATTTCGGCGGCCAGCCAGCCGGGCAAGACGGTGGTGCTGATCGCCGGCTCGGGCCACGTGCTGCCGGAGCTCGGCGTGCCGGTGCACCTGCCGCAGCGGCTGCGCTCCACCGCGGTGATGCTGCCGGCGCAGGACACGGGGCGCGACTACTGCGCGGAGTTCAAGCGGGAGATGGAGCACAGGAAGAAGCCCGCCTGAGGCGGGCCTTGTACGGTGCGGTGGAGGGCCGCGCGGTGCCCCTTTCGCGTCTTAGAAGCCCGGGATCACCGCGCCCTTGAATTCGGTCTGCACGAACTTGCGCACTTCCTCGGACTGGTAGGCCTTCACCAGCTTGGCCACCCAGGGCTTGTCCTTGTCCTGCTCGCGCACGGCGATCAGGTTCACGTAGGGGCTCTTGGCGTTCTCGCGCGCGATGGCGTCCTTGCCCGGATGCAGGCCGGCGGGAATCGCGTAGTTGGTGTTGACCGCGGAAGCGTCCAGGTCGTCCAGCGAGCGCGGCAGCTGCGCGGCCTCCAGCTCCACGAACTTGAGCTTCTTCGGGTTCTCGACCACGTCCAGCGGCGTCGCCTTCAGGCCTGCGCCCGGCTTGAGCTTGATCAGCCCCTGGTCCTGCAGCACCAGCAGCGCGCGGCCGCCGTTGGTGGGATCGTTCGGGATGCCGAAGCGCGCGCCTTCCTTCAGGTCCTTCAGGCCCTTGACCTTCTTCGAGTAGATGCCGATCGGGAAGTTGACGGTGTAGCCCACCGAGGTGATCTTGTAGCCGCGGTCCTTGATCTGCTGGTCCAGGAAGGGCTTGTGCTGGTAGCTGTTGGCGTCGAGGTCGCCGGTGGACAGCGCCGCGTTCGGCTGGATGTAGTCGGTGAACTCCACGATCTGGATCTTCAGGCCGTCGCGCTCGGCGACCTTCTTCACCTGCTCGAGGATCTGCGAGTGCGGCCCGGCGGTGGCGCCGACCTTGATCGGCTTGTCCTGCGCCAGCAGGGTGCCGCTCGCGCCGGCGGCGATGGCCAGCACCAGGGTGGATTTCAGGAAGTTGCGCTTGTTCATGTTGTCGGTCCTTGGATGAGAGGAGGGAAAGGATTCACTTGTGGCTGAGGCGGCGCACCGCCCAGTCGCCGAGGCTCTGAACGGCCTGCACGAAGGCGATCAGCACGATCACCACGGCCAGCATGATTTCCGGCAGGAAGCGCTGGTAGCCGTAGCGGATGCCCAGGTCGCCCAGGCCGCCGCCGCCGATGGCGCCCGCCATCGCGGAGTAGCCGGTGAGGCTGACCAGGGTGATGGTGAAGCCCGCGACGATGCCGGGCAACGCCTCGGGCAACAGCACCTTGAACACGATCTGGCGCGTCGTCGCGCCCATGGCCAGGGCCGCTTCGACCAGGCCGTGGTCCACCTCGCGCAGCGAGCTTTCCACCAGGCGCGCGATGAAGGGCGCGGCGGCCAGCGTGAGCGGAACGACCGCCGCCGCGGTGCCGATCGAGGACCCGGTCACCAGCCGCGTGAACGGGATGATCGCCACCAGCAGGATGATGAAGGGCGTGGAGCGCACCGCGTTGACGATGCCGCCGACGACGCGGTTGACGCCTGCGTTCTGCAGCACGCCGCCCTGGTCCGTCAGGCGCAGCAACACGCCGAGCGGGATGCCGATCAGGGCGCCGGCCACGCCGGAGATGCCCACCATCGCGATCGTCTCCCACAGGTAGCCGGCGAACAGTTCCAGCATGGCCGGGGTGAAGTTATCCCACATGGGCCACCTCCTCGACGAACACGCCGGCGCCGCGCAACTGCGCGGTCGCGGCATCGAGCTTGTCGCGCGCGCCGCGGGCGAACACCGCGAGCGAACCGAAGGGCTGGCCCTGCACTTCGTCCACCTGGCCGTGCAGGATGCTCAGGTCGATGCCGTGCGTGCGGATCACGTCCGACAGCAGCGGCCGGTCGGCGCCGTTGCCGGCGAAGGCCAGGCGCAGCAGCTGCGCGTCTTCCGCCGGCCGCGCCGTCATCAGCGCGCGGATGCGCTCCAGCACGCTGTCCGGCAGCGCCTGCGGCACGATCTCCTCGATCAGGCTGCGGGTGGTGGCGTGCTGCGGGCGGGTGAAGACATCGATCACGGGCCCTTGTTCCACGATGCGCCCGGCGTCGATCACGGCGACGCGGTCGGCCACCTGCTTGATCACCTGCATCTGGTGCGTGATCAGCACGATGGTCAGGCCGAACTCGCGGTTGATCTGCTTCAGGAGGCCGAGGATGGAGCGCGTCGTCTCCGGGTCCAGCGCGGAGGTGGCCTCGTCGGACAGCAGCACCTTGGGCCGGTTGGCCAGCGCGCGGGCGATGCCCACGCGCTGCTTCTGGCCGCCGCTGATCTGCGCCGGATAGCGGTCGTGCAGCGCGGACAGCCCGACCAGCTCCAGCAGTTCGTGCACGCGGGTGCGGACTTCCGCTGCGGGCACGCCCGCGAGCTCCAGCGGCAAGGCCACGTTGCCGGCGACCGTGCGCGAGGACAGCAGGTTGAAGTGCTGGAAGATGAGGCCGATGTCGCGCCGCGCCGCGCGCAGCTGCGCCGGCGGCAGCGCCGTGAGGTCGCGGCCGGCGACGATCACCTTGCCGGCCTTGGGCCGGTTCAGCAGGTTGATGGTGCGCACCAGCGAGCTCTTGCCGGCGCCGCTGCGGCCGATGATGCCGAAGATCTCGCCCGGCGCGACTTCGAGGTCGACGCCGCGCAAGGCTTCGTGCGCGCCGTAGGCCTGGGTGAGGCCCTGCAGTTGAATCATGTCGGGGTTTCTTTCGTGCGGACGAAGCCGCGCCCTGCCGTCCGGCGAAGGACGGCCAGGAATGTTCTGGAGGAGAAAGGATGGCGAGCGCGGGTGCGCTCAGTCGCTACATCGCGCGGGGCGCCGCATGCGACAGGAAGGAAGTCCGGAAATCATCGAGTGCATTCTGGCCGCAACGCGCGAAAAAGCGAACGAACAAAAACTTGGATGCATATTCCGCGCGTCATGCCGCCCGCGTCCAGCCCGGTTGCGGCGAAGCATCCATGGCGCGCGCCCGGGCATTCGGTCCACAGCGTCTGCCAATCGAGGCCGTCGATGATGGAAGGTGCGCCGAGCAGACATGCTGGACCCCGGGTTCTTGTTGATGCCGGGCCCATTCTGTGGACGCAGGGTGCGCAAAGGGAACGACCGAGTTTTCAGAAACCAATGGGGATAAGCAAGTCCGGCGGCCCGGATCGCCACAGCGTATCCTCGGCGCATGACACAACACTGGCGCCGCGAGGCAGCGATCCTGGCGGGCCACACCCCGGGGATGGAGGCCTGACATGCGCCGCCCCTGGGAAAAGCACCTGAGGATGGCCCTCGTCCTCGCGGCAGTGGCCTTCGCGGTCGGCGTGTTCTGGAACGTGATGGCCGGAGCCGCGGTCGGGGCGATCGCCTTGTTCGTCGCGCTGCGGCCGCTGTTTCGCAGCGGCGATGGCGAGGGAAGAGGCAGGTGAGCGGCGCCGCCTCGCCGCCGGACGCCGGGGCGACGTGCAACCCGTCGCAAAAAAAACAGCGGCCGAAGCCGCTGAAGTCTCGCTCTGATGAGCAATTCTTCCACGCAAAGTGACTTCCGGCCCCGGGGTGGCCCCGTAAGGGCCGACCCGTAGACCCCGTCGCCGATCGCACCGCGGTGATCGCGGCCGGCACGCGTTCGCCGCGAGGGATCGCGCGTACGGGTCAACCCGCGCCGACCGGCTTGCGCCGGGCCGCGCGCCTTTGCACACTCGTGACATGCCCTTGTCCCAGGTCTTTTCGCGCAGTGCCCAGCCCAGTGCCCTGGTTGGAGTGCCCGCGGGGTTGGCGGCAGGCGCCGCGTACCTGCTCGCGCAGGCCGCCTTTTCCATCGCGGATGGCGGCACCGGCTCGGAACCGTTCCAGCGCATTTCCGCCATCCTGCTGGGTCCGGGCGCGGCGCCTCCGCCGAGCGAGTGGAGCGGGCGCGTCGTCGGGATCGCGCTGCTGATCCACCTCTCCCTCTCGGCCGTCTACGGCCGCATGGTCGACGTGATGGTGATGCGTACGCAGGGACTGGTTGCCGCCGCCGCGCTGGGCGCGCTCGCCGGCGCCGCGCTGTTCGTGCTGAACCGGCTGGTGATCGCGCCCGCGGTGTTCCCGTGGTTCGATGCATCGCGCAACCTGATGACCGCAGCCGACCACGTCCTGTTCGGCGTGGTCGCGGCGGTGGTGTGCGTCAGCCTCAGGCGCTTCTTCATGAGCCGGGGCAGGCTCTAGCAGCCGCCCGGTGGGCGCGGAAGCAGGCGGCAGGCGTCTTCCAGCCGTCCGGCGGCCGTCAGGGCCTCGGGCGTGTGCTGGACCCCTTCGGCCAGCGAATGGGTGCGGTACCAGTGCACCGCCAGCAGGACGTCGCCGAAATGCCGTTCGGCCGCACCGAGCACGGTGACCACGTTGCGCAGGTGAAGCTGGAGGCGTTCGTCGGTGCCGGCGCCGCGGTGCTGCGCCGCGACGTTCGCCTGCTGCACCAGGTCGTACGCATTGCGCCCGACCAGCACGGCCACGGCGGACGCCTGCAGGACGTGCCCGGCCGACATGGCCTGGACCAGGTCGGCGAGCAGGCGGGACTTGAGGGCCTGCGGCCCGACTTCCCTGCCCCTCACCGGTAGTTCAGTTCCGCCCGCCGATTGCGTGACCAGGCCGCTTCCTCGTGCGCGGGCGCGACCGGTTTCTCTTCGCCGAAGCTGATGGTCTCGATCTGCGTCGCGCGCACGCCCAGCAGTTGCAGCGCGCGCCGCAGGGATTCGGCGCGCTGCTGGCCCAGCGCGAGGTTGTACTCGCGGCCGCCTCGTTCGTCGGTGTGCCCGGCGATCGTGAGCTTGCGCTGCTGGTGCGAGCCCAGGAAACGCGCATGGCTGTCGATCACCGGCTGGAACTCCGGCCGGATCGCCGCACTGTCATAGTCGAAGTAGACGACCCGTGCAGCACCCGCCGGGCCGGCAGCATCGG
>JALHLO010000196.1 GCA_022844525.1 Ramlibacter sp. | reverse complement strand
GATGGTGCTGCCGGCCAGGCCGGCGCGCTGGAACAGGTCGGGCTCGATCGAGCCGATGCGCTGCGCGCCGCACCACAGCGGCACGCGCGGGCGCAATGGCGGCGCGTCACTGGCGGCGCGCAGCCGGTCGCGCCAGGCGGGCGCCGGCTGCAGGCGCGTCACAGGGTGAGGATGGTGCTGCCGGTGGTCTTGCGCGCTTCCAGCGCCTGGTGCGCCTCGCGCACCTGCGCCAGCGGGAACTTCTGGTCGATGCGGATCTGCACCTTGCCGCTGGTGACGGCGGCGAACAGGTCGTCGGCCATCTGCTGGTTCGCTTCGCGCGTGGCGATGTGCGTGAACAGCGTCTGGCGCGTGACGTACAGCGAGCCCTTGTTGCCCAGGACCAGCGGTGCGAACGGCGGCACCGGCCCGGAGGCATTGCCGAAGCTGGCCATGAGGCCGAAGGGCGCCAGGCAGTCGAGCGACTTCTCCCACGTGTCCTTGCCGACCGAGTCGTACACCACCTTCACGCCCTTGCCGCCGGTGATCTCCTTGACGCGCTGCAGGAAGTCTTCCTTGCTGTAGTTGATCATGTGCGCGGCGCCCAGCGACTTCGCCAGCGCGCACTTCTCGTCGCTGCCGGCGGTGCCGATCAATTGCAGGCCCATCGCCTTGGCCCATTGCACGGCGATCAGGCCGACGCCGCCCGCGGCCGCGTGGAACAGGACGAAGTCGCCGGGCTGCAGGCCGCCTTGCGGCAGCGTGCGCTTCAGGAGGTATTGCGCGGTGAGGCCCTTGAGCATCATCGCCGCGCCGGTCTCGAAGCTGATGGCATCGGGCAGCTTGCACACGTTCTTGGCGGGCATCACGCGCACTTCGGAATAGGAGCCGGGCGGGTGGCTGGCGTAGGCGGCGCGGTCGCCGGCCTTCAGGTGCGTGACGCCGGAGCCCACGGCCTCGACGATGCCGGCGCCTTCCATGCCCAGCGTGAGCGGCATGGGCAGCTTGTACAGGCCGCTGCGCTGGTACACGTCGAGGAAGTTCAGGCCCGCCGCGTGGTGCCGGATGCGGATCTCGCCCGGCCCGGGGTCGCCCACCTGCACGTCCACCAGTTCCATTTCCTCGGGGCCGCCGTTCTGGCGGATCACGACTGCTTTGCTCACGTGCGTCTCCTGTTGCTGTGGCTCGGAATGCCGCGCATCGTGCCACGAATCCGCTGGTCCCGTTCCGGGGGGGCCCGCGTGCCCGCGTGGGCTAGAGTCTGGCGCTTCCTTGCCCGATGAACCAGCGTCTCACCCTCCCCACCGCCCTCCTCCTCACGCTTCCGCCGCTGCTGTGGGCCGGCAATGCCGTCGTCGGTCGCCTGGTGGCGCCGCTGGTGCCCCCGCTCACGCTGAACTTCCTGCGCTGGGCGCTGGCCTTCGTGATCCTGCTGCCGCTGGCGTGGCGCGTGCTGCGCACCGACAGCCCGATCTGGCCGCGGATGCGGCGCTACGCGGTGCTCGGGCTGCTGGGCGTGGGCTGCTACAACGCGCTGCAGTACCTGGCGGTCAAGACCTCCACGCCGATCAACGTGACGCTGGTGGGTTCGAGCATGCCGGCCTTCATGCTCGGGCTGGGCGCCGCCTTCTTCGGCCAGCGCATCACGCAGAGGCAGGTGGCGGGCGCGGTGCTGTCCATCGCCGGCGTGCTGGTGGTGCTGGCGCAAGGGCAGTTCGCGCACCTGGCACAGGTGCGCTTCGTCGCCGGCGACGTGTACATGCTGTTCGCCACGGCGGCGTGGGCCCTCTACAGCTGGCTGCTCACGCGGCCGGGCGATCCGCCCGAAGTGCGGCGCGACTGGGCCGCGTTCCTGATGGCGCAGCTGGTGCCCGGGCTGGCCTGGTCGGGACTGTTCGCCGCGACCGAGTCCGCCGTGACCACGCAGGCGATCCAGTGGGGCGTGCCGCTGCTGCTCGCGCTGGCCTTCATCGCGACCGGCCCGGCGATCGTCGCCTACCGCGCGTGGGGACTCGGCGTGCAGCGCGTGGGGCCCAACATCGCCGGCTTCTTCTCCAACCTCACGCCGCTGTTCGCGGCAGTGTTCTCGGCGGCCTTTCTCGGCGAGCCGCCCCACCTCTACCATGGGGTGGCGTTCCTGCTCATCGTTGGCGGGATCGTGGTTTCGTCGCGCCGCTGAGCTGGGTCCGGGCGTATCGCAGCTTCACGCGAGCAGCATGCTCGGCCGGGCACAAAGTCGCGTTTGGGCGGTGCCGGCGGCATGACAAGCGGTCGACGCAGGAACAGAATGCACATCCGGCCAAGGCGTTGCTTAGTGCAAATGCTGTAAGCCGATTGCCTGGAGGTGCAAGCCTATGCATCGCGATTTCGCCTCGTGGCGGCGCGGCGCCGAGCAGCCGTCGTACCCGGCCGTGGCGGGGTTTCGGCTTCTGGGACTTTCGGCTGCCTTGCTCGGGTGCTTCGGCGCGGCTGAGACCCTGGCCGGCATCCAGTCCGTCCCCCACGGATCGGCCGAGGTCACGACGACCGGCAATGTCAGGACCGTCACCACCACCAACGGGGTCGGAACCAGTCGCTCGGTGATCAACTGGAACAGGTTCGGCGTTCCATACGGCACCACCACCCACTTCGCGCAACCCAACGCGGCGAGCCTGTCGATCAACCGCGTGATCGGCACCAACCCCAGCGCGATCTACGGCACATTGAGTTCGAACGGCAGGTTGGTGCTGGTCAATCCGGCCGGCATCACGGTGGGTGCCGGCGCGCTGGTAGACACCGCGGGCTTCACGGCCTCCACGCTTCGCATGACCGAGCAGGACGCCATCGCCGGCCGGTTGTTCTTCGGCGGCGAACCAGGGTCCCCTCCCGGGCCGCTGACCGTGAACGGCCGGGTCATCGGCCGGGGCGGCGACGTCGTGCTGATCGGCAAGGACGTCACGGTCGGTTCATCCGCCGTGGTGAAGGCACTGGACGGCAGCGTGATCGTCGCCGCCGGCGAATCCGCGGAAATCACCGGCCGCGGCCTCGAAGGCATCTCGTTCCAGGTGGGAGGGAGCAACAGCGCGGCGATCAACCTCGGCAAGCTCAGGGGCGATGCCATCGGCATCTTCGCCGACACGCTGACGCACTCCGGCCGGATCGTCGCGCGTGGCGTCGAGAACCGGGGGGGCAAGGTCGTGCTGCTCGCACGCGAAATCCAGGTCGCTCCCGGAGACGGCACGCCGGGGACGATCGATGCCTCGGGCGCGAATGGCGGCGGAACCATCCTGATCGGCGGGGAGGCGGCGGGGCAAGCCGCCCTTGCCGGCTTCGAGACCGCGAACCGGGTGACCGTGGCCAGAGGCTCCGAAATCCGCGCCGATGCGCTGTCCGACGGCAACGGCGGCCGCGTGGTGGTCTGGGGCCGGCAGGAGGCGGACGTCCATGGAAGCCTCTCCGCCCGCGGCGCGGGCGGCGGCAATGGCGGCACCGTGGTGACCGCGGCGGCGCGGCTGGAGTTCGACGGCTCGGTCGACGTATCGGCGGCGTCCGATCGCAGCGGCGGCACCTGGCGCATCGGCGCGCGGCGCATCGACGTGGAGGAGGCGAACGAATACGAAGGGGAAGTCGCGTTCGGCTTCGCCTACGACGAGTACATTGGCCGCAGCCGGGTCGCCACCCAGGCGATCGCGGGCGTGCTGAACCAGGGCGCGCGCGTCGTCGTCGGGACCGGCGGCGAGGAGATCGGGGAAGAGACAGGGGGCAACGGCCGCATCCGCATCGACCAGGCGATCACCAAGACCTCCGGGGCGACCAGCAAGCTGACCCTCAATGCGAACGGCGACATCGAGATCAACGCGGCGGTCCGCTCCACCGGATCCGAGGCCGGCGTGCTGGATCTCGTGCTGAATGCCGACAGCGACCGCAACGGCAGTGGCGCGACGACGATCCGTGCCGAAATCGACACGAACGGCGGCACCATCAGCGCACCAGCCGGGGCCCCCCCGATCGCGATCGGCACGGCCGAGGCCGACGGGCCCCTGAGGATGCGCGCCCGCCTGGCCTCGCACCAGTTCACGCTGCAGCAGGACCTGGACGACAGCGAGCTCAGCGTGCTGGCGGACGCCACGCTGGCCATCCCCGGCGACGGCACACGGACGCTGCTGCGCTCCGAGGTGGAGAACGAAGGCACCGTGCGCCAGGTCGGCAACGGCACGCTCGTGCTGCGCAACGGCTCCGAACTGTTCAATTTGCCGGGCGGCAGTTTCGTGTTCGACGGCGACGGCAGCATCCGGAGCATGGTGGATCCGGAGGTGAGCACCGCGAACGCGCTCACCAACGAGGGGAGCATCAGCAAGACGGGAAGCGGCCTCAGCACCGTCGGCGGGGACTTCATGTTCTTCGTCGGCCTGGACCAGACCATCGATGCCGGCCCGGGCACGATCCGGTTCGCGGCCGCCGAGAGCGCCAACCTCCACGGGGGCACCACCACTCTGCGCGGCCGGGTGGAATTCGAGCAGGGCAACCACGTCTTCGTCGACGGACCGATCGACGGCACCCTGAACATCACGGGCGCCAACGTCCACTTCTTCGGCAACGTCCGCCTCGGCGAGCGAACGAACTTCAACGCCGGAAAGATCGTCATCGTCAACCTGGTGACGGAAGGCGGACCCGTCAACGAGGGGCGGCTGAACGTCCCCACCGGCGGCATCTTCGACTGGGATGCATCGGAAGCCACCTCGATCTCCGGTGGCCGCTTCGTCGTGCAGAGCGGCGCGACCCTGCGCCTGCGGGGCTCCGGCACGCACGAACTGTTCGCCACCACCCTGGACAACGAGGGCACCGTCAACTACAAGCTGGCGCCGGAAGGCGCCCTGGTTCTCAGCCGGGACAGCGCCTTCAACAACAAGGCCGGGGCATTCTTCAACCTGCGCACCGGCGGGCGGGTCCGCGCGGGCTACGGCGCGAGTGAAGGTCCCTACTGCGACCCATGCACCTTCAGTAACCAGGGCACGATCGTGAAGACCGGCGGCGACGTCTTCACCTTCGGCGGCACCGGCGTCGACTACAGCTGGGCACCGGGCTCCACGATCCGCGTGGAGGAAGGCACACTGGCCCTGGCGCGCCCCGTGCTGCACCGGGGCAGCCTGCACCTGGCCGAGGAGGGCACGCTCGATGCCGCGGGGCAGACCTTCACGAACGCGCCCGAGGGCCTGGTTTCGGGCAACGGCACCCTCGTAGCCGGCGCCCTGGTCAACGAGGGAACGGTCGCTCCCTTCGCCGGATCCGGCTTCGGCGTGATGCACGTGATTGGCAATTTCGTGCAGACCTCGCTCGGGAAGCTGCGCATCCGCCTGAACGCCGACGGCGACAACGACCAGCTGCGGGTCGATGGCCAGGTCAGCCTCGCGGGCACGCTGGAGGTGGACAACCTGAGCCCATCCGCACCGCCGGCGACGCAGGATTTCGTGGTGCTCATGGCGACGGGCGACGTCGCAGGGAGCGTGACTGTCGCTCCCCCGGACCGCTTCCTGCCCACGGTGCGGCCGGACTCGCTGCAGGTGGCTGCGGTCGATGCCGGGCTACCGCCGCCACCGTCCCCGTCCCCTCCCCCTCCCGCCCCCGCGCCGCAAGCGGAGCCGGAACCGGAGCCCGAACTTGTCGAGCCGACGACGATTTCCTCCACCGCGGCCCGCATCCTGCTGGCGCTCGAGGGCGACACCACCGTGGCCGAAGCCCAGAAGAGCGTTACCGAAATGGAAGGCGCGGTGACCCAGGCCCTCGGCACAACGGCGAACGAGCAGCTGCCGGCGAAGGAGGAGAAGAAGACCGACCGCAGCGAGCCCGGCGACAACGGGCTGCAGTGCAAGTGAATCGCCCGGGCCCTCAGCCCGGGTACTCAGGCAATGCGGCCAGCACCTGTTCGGCCCGCGGGATCGGTTCCACCGCGCCGTAGCCCTCGGTGGACAACGCCGACGCCACCACCGCATAGCGCGCCGCGTCGCGCAGGGCGTCGCCCGCGACCAGCCGCGCCAGCAGTGCGCCGCCAAACGTGTCTCCGGCGCCCGTCGCATCCACCGGCGTGCAGCGGTGCGCGGGCAACTGCCAGCGCTGCCGGCCGTCGGTGACCAGCGCGCCCTGCGCGCCCATCTTCAGCGCCACCACCTTCGCGCCGAGAACCAGGCAGAAATCCAGCAGCGCTTCCGGTTCCCGCAGGCCGCTGATGGCCTGCACGTCTTCCATGCTGGGCAGGCAGATGTCGCTCAGGCGGATCAGCTCGCGCATGACGGCGCGGGCGCGGGCGATCGGCCACAGTTTCAGGCGCAGGTTGGTGTCGAAGGACACCTGCACGCCGCCAGCACGCGCCGCATCCACGGCCGCGAAGCAGGTATCGCAGGCGCTGTCGGAGATGGCGGCCGAGATGCCCGAGAGGTGCAGCACTCGCGCGGAAGCGATGCGCTCGCGCGGCAGGTCCTGCGGCTTCATGCGGCTGGCGGCCGAGCCCTTGCGGAAGAAGCTGAAGTGGTGGCCCTGCGCGTCGTGCGTGACGAAGTAGGCCGCGGTGAAGGCCTCCGGGTCGGTCCGCACGCCCGCGTCGTCCACGCCTTCGCGCTGCCACAGCTCGCGCAGCATCCGGCCATAGACGTCGTCGCCGACCGCCGACAGGTAACCCACCTCGGCGCCCTGCCGCGCCGCCGCGATCGCGGCATTGGAGGTGTCGCCGCCGAAGCCCTGCAGGTACATCCGGCCCCCGCCCTCGCCGGTCTGGTTGAATTCGACCATGGGCTCGCCCAGGGCCAGGATGTCGGCCTGCACCGTCGCCTCGGCGTCGGGTCCTCAGTACGTGCCGGGGTAGGCGCCGCCGTCGATCAGCACGTTCTGCCCCGTGATGTAGCTCGCCTGCGCGCTGCACAGGAAGGCGCAGGCGGTGCCGAATTCCTCCGGCGTGCCGAAGCGCCGGGCGGGAATCGTGTTCATGCGCTGCTGCCGCATCTCGTCGACCGTCTTGCCCTGCTTCTTGGCGCTGCCTTCCAGCGTGGTCTTGATGCGGTCCGTGTCGAACACGCCGGGCAGCAGGTTGTTGATGGTGACGTTGCCCGAGGCCAGCTTGGTCGTGCGCGCGACGCCCGCGACAAAGCCCGTGAGGCCGCTGCGGGCGCCATTGGACAGGCCCAGGATGTCGATCGGCGCCTTCACCGCGCTGGACGTGATGTTGACGATGCGCCCGAAGCCGCGCGCGGCCATGCCGTCCACCGTCGCCTTGATCAGCTCGATCGGCGTCAGCATGTTGGCGTCCACGGCCTTGATCCAGGCTTCGCGGTCCCAGTCGCGGAAGTCGCCGGGCGGCGGGCCGCCGGCGTTGGTGACCACGATGTCGAAGTCCTTGCGGAAGCCGAACACCTTGGCCCGGCCCTCGGCGGTCGTGATGTCGGCGGCGATCGGCTCCACCGTGGTGCCCTTGGGCACCTGGGGGTCGGCCCGCAGCTTTTCCGCGGCCGCCTGCAGCGCCTCGGCGGTGCGCGCCACGATGACCACGTGCGCGCCCTCGCGCGCCAGCGCCTGCGCGCAGCCGAAGCCCAGCCCCTTGCTGGCGCCGCACACCAGCGCCCATTTGCCCGTAATGCCCAAGTTCATAGAATGCCTGCACTGATGAAGGATTGAGCCGCGAATGATACGCACCACCTGGCGCGCCGTCGCCCTGGCCCTCTTGTTCGTCCCCACGGCGTGGGGGCAGGAAGCCGCCGTCACCCGGCGGGCCACCGAATTGCGCGATGCGCCGGCCGAGACGGGCCGCAGCATCGCCTCGCTGCCCGCCCAGGCAGCCGTGACCCGCACGGCCGAGCGGCGCGGCCCCTGGGTGCAGGTGCGCACCGCAGCCGGCGCCACCGGCTGGGTGCACCTGTTCGACGTCGGGCCGGCTGGCAGCAGCGCCTCCGCGGAGGGAG
>JALHLO010000195.1 GCA_022844525.1 Ramlibacter sp. | reverse complement strand
GAGTCCCAGGTTGGCCACGAAGGCCGCTGCCGGGGAGATGTCCAGCCAGAGGGACATGACCGGAACGAGCATGATGACCAGGCCGCCCTCGAATCCGGCGCCATGGGCAAGCCTTCTCGCCAACGAGCGCCCGTGCACGGGTTGCCGCGATTCCCAGCGTTCGAAGAGCCAGTTGAAGGCGTAGTTCCACGTGAGCGCAATGGTGGACAGGACGACGGCCAGCCCGAAGGTGGATGCTTGCGGCTTGTCGAAGGAAAGGCTCAGCACGGGCCCCACGAAGGCGATGGCGATCACCTCGTACAGGACGGCTTGAAGGACGCGGCGGGTCGTAGGTGACATCTGGAGTGGGAAGCGTACGCGGCAGTCGCGCGTCGCTGGTTTCGGCTGCGGGAGATTAGCGCCCTCGCCAGTCAGCCGTCATCCGATGGTGGAGAGGCCCCGGGGCGCATGGGCGCTTCGGCCGCGGCCGCCTCGCAGGCAGGACAGGGGCGCGAGGTCGAGTAGAGCACCGCGCCGCGCAGCGCTTCCGCGCCGAAGCGTTCACGGGCATCGCGAATCGCCTCGCGTTCGGCATGGGCGTTCGGGTCCTTGCGCTGTACGACGCGGCTGGGGCCTTCGCCGACGATGCGGCCCCGCTGCACCACGACCGCGCCATACGGCTGGTCTCCCCAGCTCAGCGCGAGCCGCCGCATCGCCTCCGCGGCACCGTACCAGTGCCGCTGGGCCGCCGCAGAGTCCGCGTGGACGCGGAATGCGGCGAGGGCGGTCGCAAGTGCGAGCAGGCGGCGACGATGCATTGCGGTTTGCGGCGGGTGAGCGCCGCGGCCGTCCCGCTCAGTCGATCTTGATCCCCGCCGCCTTCACCACCGGCCCGTAGCGGGCCAGGTCGCGCGCCATCTCGTCGCGGAACTGCGCGGCGCTGCCCGGCGTGGCTTCGATGCCGAGCGTGCGCAGCTTCTCGCGTGCTTCCGCGTCATTGAGCACCGCGTTGAGCTCGGTGTTCAGCCGCGTGGCGATGGCCGCCGGCAGGCCCGCGGGCGCCAGCAGCCCGACCCAGGAGTCGACGACGAAGTCGGGAACGCCCGCCTCGGCGAACGTCGGCACGTCCGGCAGGGAAGACGAGCGCCGGGCGCTGGACACGGCCAGCGCGTTGAGCTTGCCGTTCTTGACGAAGCCATGCGCGCCGGCCACCGCGGTGTAGACCAGCGGGATGCTGCCGCCGACCACATCCGTCAGGGCCTGGCCGCCGCCCTTGTAGGGCACGTGGGTCAGGTTGGCGCCCGTGCGCATCTTCAGCAGTTCCCCGGCGATGTGCGGCGTGCCGCCGGTGCCGGAAGTGCCGAACGACAGGCCGCCCGGCGTGGTCTTCGAGACGGCGATGAGGTCGGCGAGCGTCTTCACCGGCGCGTTCGGGTTGGCCACCAGGATCAGCGTCGCGTTGCCGATCTTGCCGATCGAGCTGAAGTCCTTGAGCGTGTCGAAGGGCAGCTTGGCGAAGACGTGCGGATTGATCACCATCGTGCCGTCGAAGGCCAGCGCGAGGGTGTAGCCGTCCGCGGGCGCGTCCTTCACCAGCGCCATGCCGATGTTGCCGGAGGCGCCCGGCTTGTTGTCCACGATGACCTGCTGGCCGAGGCGGCGGCCGAGGAACTCGGCGACCACCCGCGCACTGGTGTCCGTCACGCCGCCCGGCGTGAACGGCACCACCAGCCGGATCGGCCGCGCGGGCCAGGCGTCCTGGGCGGCAGCCGGCATCGGCGCGATTCCCAGCGAGGCCGCGGCCAGCGCGCTCGCGGCGAGCCAGCGGAGGCGGGTGATGCGCCGGGATGAAGAGGGGGTCACGGTCATGCTTGTCTCCTTGTCGTTGATCTTGTGGCGGCCCGGACGTGCGCCGGTCAGCCCGTTTCGGCGTGGCGGCGATCGAAGGCCCAGACCTCCTCGAAGCCCATCAAGGTGGTCAGCTCGCTGAAGGGCATCAGCGGCACCGGCAGTCCGGCCGACGAGCCCTGCTGCCGCAGCTGCGCATAGGTGGCGCGCATCGCATGCGTGGCGGCCAGCAGCGCGGTCACCGGGAAGATCGCGATGCGGTAGCCGATCGCCTCCAGCTCGGCCTGCGACAGCACCGGCGTGCGGCCGCCTTCCACCATGTTCGCCACCAGCGGCAGGTGGATGCTGCGGCCTATCCTTTCCATCTCCTCGACCGACTCGGGCGATTCGACGAACAGGATGTCGGCGCCGGCTTGCGCATAGGCCTCGGCCCGGCGCAGCGCTTCGTCCAGGCCCAGCGAGGTGCGCGCGTCGGTGCGGGCGATGATGAGGAAGTCGCCGCTCGCGCGCGCCTCGCGGGCGACGCGGATCTTGCGCACCATGTCCTCCATGGGCACGACGCGCCGGCCCGGCGTGTGGCCGCACTTCTTGGGAAATTCCTGGTCTTCCAGCTGGATGGCCGCCGCGCCCGCCGCCTCGTAGCCGCGCACGGTGTGGGCCACGTTCAGCAGCCCGCCGTAGCCCGTGTCGCCGTCGGCGATGAGGGGCGCGCGCGCCATCGACGCCATCGCGCGCACGCGCTGGACCATGTCGGTGTAGGTGGCGATGCCCGCGTCGGGCAGGCCCAGGTGGCTGGCCACCGTGCCGAAGCCCGTCATGTAGAGCGCGTCGAAGCCGAAGGTGTCGGCCAGGCGCAGCGACACCATGTCGTACACGCCGGGCGCGACGACGAGGCCGGGCTGGCGCAGGCGTTGGGCGAGGGAAATGGGCGGGGCAAGGGAAGAGGGCATGCGGCATTCTGCCTAATTCGCCCGCACGGGGGTCCGCGGCGGGCGGAAGCGGGGGGAGGGCGCATGGCGCGGCCGATGATAAGTCCGCCCCATGCAGAAGGCCCGCCGTGGCGGGCCTTCTGCGGGACGGCGCGGCGTCAGTCGCGCGCGTAGATGTCCACGTCCTTCGTTTCCCGGATGAACAGCATGCCGATGACGAAGGTGCCGGCCGCCACGATCACGGGGTACCAGAGGCCGTAGAAGATGTCCCCGGTGGCCGCCACCATCGCGAAGGCGGTGGTGGGCAGCAGGCCGCCGAACCAGCCGTTGCCGATGTGGTAAGGCAGGCTCATCGACGTGTAGCGGATGCGCGTGGGGAACAGCTCGACCAGCATGGCCGCGATCGGGCCGTACACCATGGTCACCAGGATCACCAGGAACACGAGGATGGCCAGCACCATGCCCTTGTTCATCTTGGCGTTGTCCGCCGGCTGGGTCAGGCCCGCGGCCTTGGCCGTGTCCGTCAGCTGCTTGCGGAAGTCGCCGATCGCCTTGGCGCTGTCCGGCGCGAAGCCGTTGCGCTCGGCGTTCAGCGTGCCGGTGGGCGCGGTCAGGACCTTGTCGCCCAGGGTGACGGTGGCCGCGGAGCCCGCGGCGCCGACCTTGTTCTCGTACGGCACGTACGACTGGGTCAGGGCGCGCTTGGCGATGTCGCACGAGGACGTGAAGTCGATGTCGCGCGCGATCGGGCTGCCCTGGAACGAGCACTGCGCCGGGTCGGCCGTGATCGTCACCTTGGTGGCCTGCTGCGCGGCGACGATGCCGGGGTTGGCCGCCTTCAGCAGCATCGGGAACACCGTGAAGTAGGTCAGCGCCGCGATCAGGCAGCCGGCCATGATGATCGGCTTGCGGCCGATCTTGTCCGAAAGCACGCCGAACACGATGAAGAACGGCGTGCCGATCAGCAGCGACGCGGCGATCAGCAGGTTGGCCGTGGTGATGTCCACCTTGGCGATCGTGGTCAGGAAGAACAGCGCATAGAACTGGCCCGTGTACCAGACCACGGCCTGGCCGGCGGTCAGGCCCAGCAGCGCCAGGATCACGATCTTGAGGTTCTTCCACTGGCCGAAGGACTCGGTCAGCGGCGCCTTGGAGGTCTTGCCCTCGGACTTCATCTTCCGGAAGGCCGGCGACTCGTTCAGGCTCAGCCGGATCCACACCGAGATGCCCAGCAGCACGATGGACAGCAGGAAGGGAATGCGCCAGCCCCAGTCACCGAAGGCCTGCTCGCCCAGGAAGTTGCGCACGCCCAGGATCACCAGCAGCGACAGGAACAGGCCCAGCGTGGCGGTGGTCTGGATCCACGAGGTGTAGGCACCGCGCTTGCCGTGCGGCGCGTGCTCGGCGACGTAGGTCGCGGCACCGCCGTACTCGCCGCCCAGCGCCAGGCCCTGCAGCATGCGCAGGGCGATCAGGATCACCGGCGCGGCGATGCCGATCGCCGCATAGCCGGGAAGCAGGCCGACGATGAAGGTCGACGCGCCCATGATCAGGATGGTGACCAGGAAGGTGTACTTGCGGCCGATCATGTCGCCCAGGCGGCCGAACACGATGGCGCCGAAGGGGCGCACCAGGAAGCCGGCGGCGAACGCGAGCAGCGCGAAGATGTACGCGGACGTCGGATCGAGGCCGGAGAAGAACTGCTTGGCGATGATCGCCGCGAGCGAGCCGTACAGGTAGAAGTCGTACCACTCGAACACGGTGCCGAGCGAGGAAGCGAAGATGACCTTCTTTTCCTCGCGCGTCATCGACGTGCTGGATGCCGCCGGCGCCATGCCGGGGCTGGATGCCAAAGCCATTGCTGTCTCCTTGTCGTATTTGGAGATTCCAGCTTCGGCACCCTTCCTGACGTGCGTCTGACTCGCGGGCACGACCCGCGCCGGGACTATCCTTGAGCGGGACGGTCGCGTGTAAGAAGACGGTCAGGTGCGGCGGCGGCCCGCTGCGGCCTGCCGCGGCACCCGGCTTGCCGACACCGAGTCGGCGTCCGCGCTCAGCGGCGGTACGGGTTGTGCGGCGCGCGGTCGTAGCGGTTCGGCACGCCGTCATGGTCGGCGTCGCGCCAGGCGCCGCGGTGCTTGTGGCCGCGGTGGCCGTCGTAGTAGTAGATCGGCTGCGGCTGCACGTACACCGGCCGCGGCTGCACGTAGACCGGGCGCGGCTCGTAGTACACCGGCGCCGGTTCGTAGTAGACCGGCGCGGGCTGCACGTAGCCGAAGGGAATGCCGATGGACAGGGTCACGTCGGTGCGGGCATGGGCCGCGGAGGCCCCGGCGAACGCCGCGAAGGCGACGGCTGCGGAGGCGAGGATCCTGGCGGAGGCGATGCGGTTCATGAAAGCTCCTCTGTTGAGAGTGAGTCCATGATGCCGCCCCTTGCGTGAACCGAAGCTGAACGGTTCACACCCTGCCACGGCTGCAACCGAAAAGCGACACTCTCTCAGGAAGACTGTGGCGGCAGCGCGATTTCCGCCAGCCGCAGGGCGCCCTCGAAGCTGCGGGCCACCGCGATGAACAGGTTGGTGTGGCAGAAAGTCGCGTCCGGCACGCCCGTGACGGCCGCCAGTTCCTGCTCGCGCAACCCGGCCCATGCCGCGGGGAAGTCCATGCGCGAGTCGAAGGAACCCTCGCTCGCGGGCACCGTGCGCACGACGTGGCGCACGCCGCTTTCGTCGGCTTCCGGATAGACCACCAGCAGCACCTCGGGCATTTCCTGCACCACGATGGCCGTCCAGGGCATGCCGCCTTCGGCGAGGAACAGCACGCGGCCGTCCAGCAGCCGCTGCGCCGAACGCACCTTCGCCGCCGCCAGGTCCTGCCCGATCCTGCGCGATACCAGCCGCTGCAGCAGCCGCTGCACGATCGCCATGGCTTCGCGGAAGCGCTCCATCTGCAGCTGCGCGCGCCCGCCGGTGTCCAGGCCCTGTTCCTCGAACCAGGCGCTGTTCAGCGCCGCGACCTGGCTGGACAAACCGAAGGCGCCCGGCGCCACCATCTCCGCGCCGGTGTCCACCAGGTCCAGGTAGCGCACCAGCGAGGCGTCGATGTCGCCGGCGATCCGCGCGAGCGTGGCGTCAGGGAGCGACTGGCCCATGGCCTGCGCGGCCTGCCGCACGTACGCGACGCCGTATTCCTTCCACACCAGTCCCGCGCTGGCGTAGCCTTCCGCGCGCACGGTGGCACCGTCTTCCTGGCGCGTGCGCGCGCCGTCGAATCCGCGCTGGTGGTGGTCGAACCGTCCGCTGGCGGCGTCCCACACGCCGCCGACGTCGACCGCGAAGTCGGCGCGCGCGATCTCCCGCGCATCCCGCGTGCGCAGCAGCTCGTGGGCGGGGAACAGCGCGGCCAGCACGGTCACGCCGAACACGTCGTCGGCATGGAAGGAGCCGCTGTGGGTGGCGATGCGTTTCCTCATCTCAGGCGAGCAGGTCGCGGAGCGTGCGCGCGACCACCTTGGTGGCGCGCCTCAGGTCCTCCAGCTCCAGGCGCTCGTCGGCGCGCTTGGCATGCGATTCCAGCACCGTGCGCGGGCCGGCGCCGTAGATGACGCCCGGGATGCCGGCCTCCGCGTAGAGCCGCACGTCGGTGTACAGCGGCGTGCCCATCGCGGGAATGTCCTGGCCGAACAGCGCCTTGCCGTGTTTCTGGATCGCCTCCACCAGCGGCTGGCCGCCGGGCAGCGGCCGCAGCGCGTTCGCCAGCAGCAGCCGGCGGATCTCCACTGTCCCCGCGAAGCCGGCGGCCGCATCGGCGATCACCTGGCGGATGTTCGCTTCCACTTCCTGCGGGTTCTCCTCCGGGATCATGCGGCGATCGAGCTTGAACACGACCTTGCCGGGGACCACGTTGGTGTTGGTGCCGCCCTCGATGCGGCCCACGTTCAGGTAGGGATGCCTGATCCCCGCCACCTTGGAAGTGACCCGCTGGTACAGCGCGTTCTGGGCGTACAGCGCATTCAGGATCTTCACCGCGCCCTGCAGGGCATCGACGCCGGTGTCGGGAATGGCGGCGTGCGCCATCTTGCCGTGCACCGTCACTTCCAGCTGCAGGCAGCCGTTATGCGCGGTCACCACTTCGTAGCTGAAGCCGGCGGCGATCAGGAGGTCGGGCCTGGTCAGGCCGTTCTTCAGCAGCCAGGCGGGGCCCAGCTCGCCGCCCACTTCCTCGTCGTAGGTGAAGTGCAGTTCGACCGTGCCCTTCAGCTTCGCCTGCAGGGACTCGAGCGCGCGCACCGCGAAGGTGAAGCTGGCGAAGTCGCCCTTGCTGACCGCGGTGGCGCGGCCGTAGATCCTGCCGTCCTCGATCTCGCCGCCGTAGGGGTCGTGCGTCCAGCCCTCGCCGGGCGCGACCACGTCGCCGTGCGCGTTCAGCGCGATGGTGCGGCCCTCGCCGTAGCGGCGGCGCACGATGAGGTTGGTGAGGGACTGCAGGCCGTGCGCCTCCACCTCGGCCTGCGGCACCGGATGCTTCTCCGCCTCGAAGCCGAAGGCGGCCAGCAGCTGCGCCGTGCGCTGCGCGTGCGGCGCGTTGTTGCCGGGTGGCGTGTCGGTCGGCACCCGCACCAGTTCCTGCAGGAAGCGCACTTCCTCGTCGAAGTGCGCGTCGATCCAGGCGTCGAGCTTGTCGTAGTCCGTCATGGCGTTTCTTTCGCGAGCTGCTCCAGCAGGTGCCGGAAGGCGAGCACGCCCAGCTGGATGTCGTCGCTGGTGGTGGATTCCAGCGGGTTGTGGCTGATGCCGGAGTTCTGCCCGCGCACGAACAGCATCGCCTGCGGCATCACCTCGTGCAGCTTCATGGCGTCGTGGCCGGCGCCGCTGGGCATGCGGTGCAGCGGAACGCCCAGCGACTGCACGGCGGCTTCCCAGCGCTGCTGCCATTCCGGGGCGCTGGGGGCGGCGGCCGCGCGCATCGTTTCCTCGACGGCGTGGCCCAGGCCGCGGCGTTCGCAGATCTCCTGCAGCTTGGCCAGCACGTCGCGCACGAGGGCGTCGCGTTGCGCATCGCGGGGCGCGCGCAGGTCCAGCGAGAACAGGCAGCGGCCGGGCACCACGTTGATCGAGCCGTTGGGCACCTGCAGCATGCCGATGGTTCCCACCG
>JALHLO010000194.1 GCA_022844525.1 Ramlibacter sp. | reverse complement strand
GCGCTCACCCCGACCTACGGGAGCCGCCGTGTAGGTCGGGGTGAGCGCGCAGCCGAACCTCGACGTTCACACCCCGATCGCGAACACCGCCGGCAAGTCGTTCCCCAGCGGCGCCGGCTCCTTCTTCCACTTCTCCACGCTCGCGCACCGGCACCGCGCCGCCGGCAGCGTCAGCGCCGAAGCCACCGCCACCCGCGTGCCCGGCTTCAATGCCTGCAGCATCGCCTGCCAGATCGCGGCATTGCGGTAAGGCGTCTCGATGAACAGCTGCGTCTGCCCCGTCCGCAAGGCCAGCGCCTCCAGTTCCCGCAGCCGCTGCGTGCGCTGGGCCGGGTCCTGCGGCAGGTAGCCGACGAAGGCGAAGTTCTGGCCGTTCAGGCCGCTGGCCGCCAGCGTGAGCAGCAGCGACACCGGCCCCACCAGCGGCACCACTTCCAGCCCGAGCTCGTGCGCGGCGCGCACCACCGAAGACCCCGGGTCGGCCACCGCGGGCATGCCCGCTTCGCTCAGCAGGCCGAGGTCGTGCCCGGCCAGCGCCGGCTGCAACAGAGGGCGCGCGTCGAAGGAGGCCGGCTGGTGGTCGCCCTTCTTGTGCACCTCGCGCGGCAGCTCGGTGATCTCCTGCTGCTGCAGCGGCAGCGCCAGCGGCTGCACCTCGCCCACGCGCTTGAGGAAGGCGCGCGCCGACTTCGCGTTCTCGCACACCCAGTGGGTCAGGCGCGCGGCCTGCGCGATCGTTCCCGCCGGCAGCACGTCCGGCAGCGGCCCGGCCGGCCCGCAGCCGAAATCCAGCGGCGTGGGAACGAGGAACAGGCGGCCCGGCGCCATCAGAACACGCGCACGCCGGCGGCGCGCAGCATCCGGCAGGTGCGGATCAGCGGCAGGCCCACGAGCGCCGTCGGGTCGTCGCTGTCGATCGCCTCCAGCAGGGCGATCCCCAGGCCTTCGCTCTTGGCGCTGCCGGCGCAGTCGTAGGGCTGCTCGGCGCGCAGGTAGGCCTCGATCTCCTCGTCCTGCAGCGCGCGGAAGCGCACGCGCACGGGGGCGAGGTCGTGCTGCGCGAAACCGGTTTCGCGGCACATGACGGTCAGCGCGGTCTGGAACACCACGGTGCGCCCGCTCATGCGGCGCAGCTGCGCCACGGCGTTGGCGTGGCTGCCCGGCTTGCCCAGGGGCTCGCCGTCGAGGTCGGCGACCTGGTCGGAGCCGATCACGACCGCCGCCGGATGCCGGTCGGCCACCGCGGCGGCCTTCGCCGCGGCGAGCCGGCGCGCCAGTTCGGCCGGTGGCTCGCCCGCGCGCGGCGTCTCGTCGACCTGCGGCGGCTCCACCTCGAAAGGCAGCCGCAGGCGGGACAGCAGTTCGCGCCGGTACACCGAGGTGGAACCGAGGACGAGGACACGGGACGCGGGTGCGGCTGGGGCAGGGGGCATGCCCGATTCTCTTACACTGAAAAGATGGCCAAGGACTTCGACCCGCACCGACTGGACGTTCGCCGCTTCGCCGAGCAAGGCGAGGAACTGGAGGCGAGCGCCGGCCTGCAGAGCTTTCGCCGCCTGGCCGCCGAGACACAGCGCCCGGGCGACGCCACCCCCGTGCACTGGCACGCCCGCGGCGAACTGCTGAACCCGGGCCACGTGCATCCGGAGGTGTGGGTGCACCTGGACGCCGGGACCTCGCTGCCGCTGGTCTGCCAGCGCTGCCTGCACCCGGTGGACGTGCCGCTGAACGTGGAGCGCTCGTTCCGCTTCGTCGCCGACGAGGAAACCGCCGCCGCCGAAGACGACGAGGCCGAGGAGGACCTGCTGGCGCTGAGCCGCAGCTTCGACCTGGTCGAACTGGTGGAAGACGAGCTGCTGATGGAAGTGCCGGTGGCACCCATGCACCAGGTCTGCCCGGAGCCCGTGAAGATGTCCGCCACGGACGCCGCCTTCGAGGCGGCCGAGGCCCAGAGGGAGCATCCCTTCGCCGTGCTGAGCCGGCTCAAGCCCGGGAAGTAGCAGGGGCGGGCACTTGGGCTATAATCGTCGGCTTCGCGCCGCAAGGTCGCCCGCAGGCACTGCCGGGGGCCTCATGCGCTTCGTCCAACCCATCCACCTGCCGACGCCCCCCGCGGTCGGCACAACGATTCCAGGAGCCCGTCATGGCCGTCCAGCAAAACAAGAAGTCGCCTTCCAAGCGCGGCATGCACCGTTCGCACAACGCACTGACGGTGCCGGGCATCGCCGTGGAGCCGACCACCGGCGAAACCCACCTGCGCCACCACATCAGCCCCACGGGCTTCTACCGTGGCCGCAAGGTGCTCAAGACCAAGAACGACGCCTGATCGCCCGATCACGCCCACAGGCCCGGCTGCGCACCGCAGGCCGGGCCTTTTTCATGTCCGTCCTTGACCCGTCCGTACCTGCGGGCTCCGGCCTGCCCCTACAGTTGACGCCATGACGACCACACTGGCAGTCGATTGCATGGGCGGCGACCACGGCCCCCGCGTCACGCTCGCCGCGTGCCGGCAGTTCCTGCAGTCCCACCCCGAAGCGCACTTGCTGCTGGTGGGCGCGCCGGACGCGCTCGCCGCGCTGCAGCATCCCCGCGCCCGCGTCGTGCCCGCCTCCGAGGTGGTGGCCATGGACGACCACGTCGAAGTGGCCCTGCGCAAGAAGAAGGATTCGTCCATGCGCGTGGCGATCCAGCAGGTGAAGGACGGCCAGGCCCAGGTGGCGGTGTCGGCCGGCAACACCGGCGCGCTGATGGCGCTGGCGCGTTACCTCCTCAAGACGCTGGAAGGGATCGACCGCCCCGCGATCGCCACCCACCTGCCCAACGCCAAGGGCGGCGACACCACGGTGCTCGACCTGGGTGCCAACGTCGACTGCAACGAACACCACCTGCTGCAGTTCGCCGTGATGGGCTCCGCGCTGGTGTCCGCGCTGCACGAGGGCCACGAGAGCCCTTCGGTCGGCCTGCTGAACATCGGCGAGGAAGTGATCAAGGGCAACGAGGTGATCAAGCGCGCCGGCGAGCTGCTGCGCGCGGCCGCCGCCGCCGGCGACCTGAACTTCCACGGCAACGTCGAAGGCAACGACATCTTCAAGGGCACCACCGAGATCGTCGTGTGCGACGGCTTCGTGGGCAACGTGGCGCTCAAGACCAGCGAAGGCGTCGCCTCCCTGATCAGCGGCTTCCTCAAGGAGGAGTTCGCGCGCAACCCGCTCACCAAGCTGGCCGCCATCGCCGCCTATCCGGTGCTATCTGCGCTCAAAAAGCGCGTGGACTACCGCCGTTACAACGGTGCGGCCCTGCTGGGGCTGCGCGGCCTCGTCTTCAAGAGCCACGGCTCGGCCGACGAGTTCGCCTTCGAGCAGGCCCTGAACCGCGCGTATGATGCGGCCCGACACAATTTGCTGGACCGGGTCCAGAGCCGCATCGCCCACGCGCGGCCCCTCCTCGCGGGCGCGGCGGGCGACGCCCAGCTCGAACCGGCCACGAACTAGACAATGAGCAGATATTCCCGGATCACGGGCACGGGCAGCTTCCTGCCGCCCAAGCGCGTGACCAATGCGGAGCTCGCGGCGCAACTCGCCGCGCAAGGCGTGGAAACCTCGGACGACTGGATCGTGGAGCGCACGGGCATCCGCGCGCGCCACTTCGCCGAGCGCGACGTCTCCACCAGCGACCTGGGCGTGCACGCCGCGCGCAGCGCGCTGGAAGCGGCGGGCCGCAAGGCCTCCGAGATCGACCTGATCATCGTCGCCACGTCCACGCCGGACATGGTGTTCCCCTCCTCGGCCACCATCCTGCAGAACAAGCTCGGCATCGCGGGCTGCCCCGCCTTCGACCTGCAGGCGGTGTGCAGCGGCTTCGTGTACGCGCTGACCGTGGCCGACTCGATGATCAAGAGCGGCGCCGCCAGCAAGGCGCTGGTGGTCGGCGCGGAAGTCTTTTCCCGCATCCTCGACTTCACCGACCGCACGACCTGCGTGCTGTTCGGCGACGGCGCCGGCGCGGTGGTGCTGGAGGCGTCCGACACGCCCGGCATCCTGTCCAGCGACCTGCATGCCGACGGCAAGCACGTCGAGATCCTGTGCGTGCCCGGCACCGTCTACGGCGGCAAGGTGCACGGCAACCCGCTGCTGCGCATGGACGGCCAGGCGGTGTTCAAGCTCGCCGTGGGCGTGCTGGAGGACGCGGCGCGCGCCGCCCTGGCCAAGGCCGGCAGGACCGAGGCCGACATCGACTGGCTGGTGCCGCACCAGGCCAACATCCGCATCATGCAGGGCACGGCGAAGAAGCTGAAGCTGCCCATGGACAAGCTCATCGTCACGGTGGACCAGCACGGCAACACCTCGGCGGCTTCGATCCCGCTGGCGCTGGACGTCGCCGTGCGATCGGGGAAGATCAGGAAGGGTGACACCCTCATGCTCGAAGGCGTGGGCGGCGGCTTCACCTGGGGCGCCGTCCTGCTCGACTTCTGAAGCCGCGCGGCTTCGACTGACCACTACAGGGACGACACGCATGAAACCGTTCGCTTTCGTGTTTCCGGGCCAGGGCTCGCAGGCCGTCGGCATGCTCGACGCCTGGGGCGACCATCCCGCCGTGGCCGAGACGCTCGGGGAAGCCTCGGACGCGCTGGGCGAGGACATCGCCCGCCTGATCCGGGAAGGCCCCAAGGAGGCGCTGGCGCTCACCACCAACACCCAGCCGGTGATGCTGGTGGCCGGCATCGCCGCCTACCGCGCCTGGCGCGCCGAGGGCGGCGCGGAACCGGCGGTGGTCGCCGGCCATTCGCTCGGTGAATACACGGCGCTGGTCGCCGCCGGCGCGCTGACGCTGGCCGACGCCGCGCCGCTGGTGCGCTTCCGCGCCCAGGCCATGCAGGAAGCCGTGCCCGTGGGCACCGGCGCCATGGCCGCGATCCTGGGCCTGGACGCCCAGAAGGTGGTCGAGGGCTGCGCCGAGGCGCTGCGCACCTTCGGCGCCAACAGCGGCGAAGCGGTGGAAGCCGCCAACTACAACGACCCGGGGCAGACCGTCATCGCCGGCAGCAAGGCCGCGGTCGAGAAGGCCTGCGAGGTCCTCAAGGGCATGGGCGCCAAGCGCGCGCTGCCGCTGCCCGTGTCCGCGCCCTTCCACTCCAGCCTGATGAAGCCGGCGGCGGAGAAGCTCAGGCAGCGCCTGGCCACCACCGCGATCCGGTCGCCGCGCATCCCGGTGGTGAACAACATCGAGGTCAAGGTCGAGACCGATCCCGACCGCATCCGCGGCGCCCTGTACGAGCAGGCGTTCGGCCCGGTGCGCTGGGTCGAGTGCGTGCGCGCCATCCAGGGCCGCGGCATCACCACCATCGTCGAATGCGGCCCGGGCAAGGTGCTGGCCGGCCTGGTCAAGCGCATCGATCCGGCGCTGGCCGGCGCCGCGCTGTACGACCCGGCGACACTGGCCGAAGTGAAGGGACTCCTCGCATGACCACCCATATCGACATGCACGGGCAGGTCGCGCTGGTCACCGGCGCCTCGCGCGGAATCGGTGCTGCCATCGCGCACGAACTCGCCGTGCGCGGCATGAAGGTGGTCGGCACCGCCACCACCGACGAAGGCGCGGAGAAGATCACCCAGGCGCTGTCGCAGTACGCGGACTGCCGCGGCGCGAAGCTGGACGTCAACGACGCCAGGTCCGCCGAGGCGCTGGTCGACGCGATCGCCAAGCAGAACGGCGGCCTGCACGTGCTGGTGAACAACGCCGGCATCACGCGCGACAACCTCTCCATGCGCATGAAGGACGAGGAGTGGGACGCCGTGCTGGACACCAACCTCAAGGCCGTCTTCCGGATGAGCCGCGCCGTGATGCGCACGATGATGAAGCAGCGCTACGGCCGCATCGTCAGCATCACCAGCGTGGTCGGCGCTTCCGGCAACCCGGGCCAGGCGAACTACGCGGCGGCCAAGGCCGGCGTGGCGGGCATGACCCGCGCGCTGGCGCGGGAACTGGGAAGCCGGGGCATCACGGTGAACTGCGTCGCCCCCGGATTCATCGAGACCGACATGACCGCGGCTCTGCCGGAAGACCAGCAGAAGGCCCTGCTGGGCCAGATCCCGCTGGGGCACCTCGGCAAACCCGCCGACATCGCGCATGCGGTGGCCTGGCTGGCATCCCCGCAGGCCGGCTACGTGAGCGGCCAGGAGATCCACGTCAACGGCGGGATGTACATGTCCTGAGCGGCCACTGGTCGCGGCAGAACGCACTTACCCAGCCGGACCCTCCGCCCGGCTTAAAATCGCGGATTCAAGTCAACAACCCTTAGAGGGAACCATGAGCGATATCGAAGCACGTGTCAAGAAAATCATCGCCGAGCAACTCGGCGTGGAGGAGTCCCAGGTCACCAACGAGAAGGCCTTCGTGGCCGACCTCGGCGCGGACTCGCTCGACACGGTCGAACTGGTCATGGCCCTCGAGGACGAATTCGGCATCGAGATCCCGGACGAGGACGCCGAGAAGATCACGACCGTCCAGAACGCCATCGACTACGCCAACCAGCACCAGAAGGCCTGAGACCAGCATGCGCCGCCGCGTTGTCGTGACCGGACTGGGCTGCGTCAGCCCGGTGGGGAATTCCGTCGCCGACTCCTGGGCCAACCTGCTGGCCGGCAAGAGCGGCATCGACCTGGTCACGTCCTTCGATACGGGAAACCTGTCGGTCAAGTTCGCCGGCGAGGTCAAGGGCTTCAACGTGGCCGACTACATGCCCGAGAAGGAAGCCCGGCACATGGACCGCTTCATCCACCTGGGGCTCGCGGCGGCGGCCCAGGCGGTGCAGGACGCCGGCCTGCCCACGGGTGAACAGCTGGATCCGGATCTGGCCACCCGCATCGGCGTGAACATCGGTTCGGGCATCGGCGGCCTGCCCATGATCGAGGAAACGCATACCGAGATGATCAACCGCGGCCCGCGCCGCATCTCGCCTTTCTTCGTGCCCGCGTCGATCATCAACATGATCTCCGGCCACGTGTCCATCCGCTACGGCTTCCAGGGCCCGAACATCGCGGTGGTGACGGCCTGCACGACCGGCCTGCACGCCATCGGCGTGGCCGGGCGCATGATCGAATACGGCGACGCGGACGTCATGATCGCCGGCGGCGCCGAATCGTGCGTGTCGCCGCTGGGCATCGGCGGCTTCGCCGCGGCCCGCGCGCTGTCCACCCGCAACGACGACCCCAAGACGGCGTCCCGTCCCTGGGACAAGGACCGCGACGGCTTCGTGCTGGGCGAGGGCGGCGGCGTGATGGTGCTGGAGGAGTACGAACACGCGAAGAAGCGCGGCGCGAAGATCTACGCCGAGCTGTCGGGCTTCGGCATGAGCGCCGACGCGTACCACATGACCGCGCCCAACGTCGACGGCCCGCGCCGCTCGATGGTGGCGGCGCTGAAGAACGCCGGGGTCAACCCGGACCAGGTCCAGTACCTGAACGCGCACGGCACCTCCACGCCGCTGGGCGACGTCAACGAGACCAACGCGATCAAGAACACGCTGGGCGAGCACGCGAAGAAGGTGGTGGTGAACTCCACCAAGTCGATGACCGGCCACCTGCTGGGCGGCGCCGGCGGCATCGAATCCGTCTTCACCGTGCTGGCGATCCACCACCAGAAGAGCCCGCCCACCATCAACATCTTCAACCAGGACCCCGAGTGCGACCTGGACTACTGCGCCAACGAGGCGCGGGACCTGAAGATCGACGTGGCGCTGAAGAACAACTTCGGCTTCGGCGGCACGAACGGCTCGCTGGTCTTCAGGCGCATCTGAGTTCCCCATGCACTCCGCCCCATCGGTGAGCTATCCGGTGGGGCGCAGCCCGTTCGCGGCCTGCGCCGCGGCGGTCCTGGTCCTCGCCGGGCTGCTGGCCGCGTGCGCCTGGAGCCTGGCCGCGCCCTTCGGCTGGCGGCAGGCGGCCGCCTT
>JALHLO010000193.1 GCA_022844525.1 Ramlibacter sp. | reverse complement strand
CGGGCCGGTCAGCGGCAGCGGCGCCAGGCTGGTGTGCAGCCGCGCCGGGTCGACCGCGGCCACCTTGCCTTCGAAGGTCCAGCCCTTGCCGTGCCAGGCCCCGCTGCCTTCGATGCGGCCGCCGCCGGCTTCGGCCACCAGGGACTTCACGAGCGCGGCGCCCTCGCGCCACTCGCCTTCGCCGCGCGCGGCGGCCACCGGCAGCCGGCCCGCATCCCACGGTCCCGGCACGCCGTTGCGCACGTCGGCCTTCAATTGGTAGCTGCCCGCGCCGGCGGGCACCACGCCAAGCTGTCCCGACAGCCGCGTGCGCGGCGCCGCCGGCCAGAACATCGCCAGGTCCAGCTGCTGGAAGTCCGCCTCGCCGCGAGGCACCGGCATGGCGTCGAAGGGCGTGATGCGGGCGCTGGCGGTGGCGCGCGGCAGCTCGCCGCCGGCCGACGTGCTGGACGCGACCTGCAGCCGTGCGTTGGCGTCGATCGCCGCGGCCGGCCCCTGGGCGCGCAGCTGGAATTCGAGCGGCACCCGCTGCTCCACGCCCGGCACCGGCGCGGCGAAGGTCCCGGCCAGCGATGCGTCCAGCGTCATCGGCGCGATCGCCAGCAGGTCCAGTTCGCCCCGGTACTGGCCGCCCGCGAGCTGCAGGGACTTCAGGCCGACGCGGTGGCGCAGTCCGTCGAAGGCGTAGCGCGCCGCCAGCCCGCTCGCATCGAGCTGCGCGGCGCCGCGATACGACAGCGTGCCCACTTCGAGCAGGTCGACGTTCACCCGCCAGGGCAGGCGCAGGTCCTGCGGCGGCTTCAGCGGCTCGCCGGTGCGCGGCCGCTGGTCGGTCACGCGCGCGCGCGCCACCTTCACCTCCTGCAGCTGCAGCGTCTTGTTCAGGAGCGCCAGCGGCTGCCATTCCAGCCGGATGTCCTCCGCTTCCAGCCGCAGCCCCTCGCGCTCCCAGACGATCCGCTGGATGTGCCAGCCGCGGCGCAGCGAGCCCTTGACGCCTTCGCTTTGCAGCAGGCCGCCGCTGGCCGCGCGCCGCAGCACCCATTCCAGCGATCCCTCCTGCCCGGCCCACCACCAGATGCCGGCGGCGGTCACCACCAGCAGCAGTGCGAAGCCCACCAGGATGCGGACCGTCCAGCGGGCCATGGCTGCGGCGCGTGCCTTCAAAACACGAACCCCGCGCTGAAGTGGAGGCGGAAGCGCTTGCTGTGCACGCCATAGGCGATCGCGCCTTCCACCGGGCCGACCGGGCTGCGCCAGCGCACGCCGGTGCCCACGCCCACCCGCGCGCGCAGGTCGCCGGGGTTGTCGGCGACCGAGCCGGCGTCGACGAACAGCGTCTGCTCGAAGGCCGTCTGCTGGCCGCGCAGCCGCAGCGGCCGCTGCCACTCGACGCTGCCCACCGCGAGGTAGCGCCCGGGCCCGACCAGCCCGTCCGACAGCGGCACGCCGATGTCCAGGTATTTGTAGCCGCGCACGGTGGTGTCGCCGCCGGTGCGGAACAACTGCGTGGCCGGCACCCGCGCGCCTTCCTGCGCGAACACCGCGCCGGCCTCGGCCCGCAACTGCAGCCGGCCGCGCGCGAGCGGGCGGAAGCCGAGCCAGCGCACCAGCGTGCGCTGGAAGGGCTGGCCGTTGCCGCCGAGCGTGACGCCGCCGCCCAGCTCGATGCCGATGCCGAAGCCGCTGGAGGGCAGCTGCAGGTCGTCGAAGTAGCGGCCGGTCCAGATGTAGTTGGCGCTGAAAGCCGAACCGTCGCCGGTGTCCATCGGCGTCAGCGCCACGCCGCGCGGGTTCTGCACGGTCGCGCGTTCGTACTGCACGTAGACGTTGCGGTCGATGTGGTCGCGGTTCTGGAAGCGGCCCACGCGCAGGCGCTGGCTGTGCGTCACCAGCCGGTCGTCGTCCAGCTTCTCGCCGCGCGCGGCCACCGCCCAGCGCCAGCCGTCCTCGTCGGGAATCGCGGTCCATTCGGTCTGCGCGAAGGGGTTCTTCTGTTCCGCCTGCAGCTTGCTCACGGCCCGCCAGCCGATCACGGGCAGCCGGTTGTGCGTGTGCTCCACGCTGGCGCGCGGGCCGCCGTCGGTGGTGAAGCCCAGGCCCAGCACCACCTTCTGCAGCGGCGCCTCGCGCACGGTGACCTGCACCGGCGCGGCGGCCGGGTCGGCGTCGGGGTCGACGAAGATGAAGGCCGAGTCGAAGTAGCCGCTGCCGGACAGGCGCAGCTGCGCCTGCACGATCTTCTCCTGGTCGTACACCGTGCCCACCGGCAGGCGCGCCAGGCGCGGCACCAGCAAGGGGTCGTAGCGCTCCAGGCCCGTGACCTGCATGGCGCCCAGGTGGAACAGCGCGCCCGAATCCAGCCGCAGTCCCAGCCGCGCCGACGCCGTGGCCGCGTCGACGTCCGCCAGGCTGTAGCTGATGCGGCCGGCGGGATAGCGGCGCGCGAGCAGCTGGCGCACCGCGTCCGATTTCGCGCGGTCCCAGCCGGTCTGCGTGAAGGGCTCGCCGGGCCGCAGGCCCCACTCGGCGCGTATGCCTTCGCGCTGCGCGATGGCGTCGGCCTGCGTGCTGGCCGCGATGTCGCCCTCGAACTGGATGTCGGCATCGGTGACGCGGGCGCGCGTGCCGGGCTCCACCGCCACCAGCAGCGTGGGGCGGGTGCCCGCCTCGCGCGTGATGCGCACCTGGGGCGCGAAATAGCCCTGCGTGGCCAGCAGCTCGCGCGCGTCCTTCTCGGCCAGCACGATCAGCCGCGCGATCTCGGCGTCGTCCAGGTCGCTGACCTCGCGGTAGCGGCGCAGTTCGAGGTTGCGCTCCAGCAGCTCCTTGAGCGGGTCCGGGGCGCGCACCACGAGATCGAAGGAGGCGGCTTGCGGCTGGGCGGAGGCGAGCGGCGCGAGCAGCCACAGCATGGCGGTACCCGCCGCGGCGAGGAGCTTGCGGATCATGGAGCCCGAACTATGGCGGCGCCGCGCCTCCGGCGCCGTAGGCGGAATACCACTCATGCGCACCATGCACGGAAGAGCTTGGTCTGCGCGGCAGACTCCTGGATGGCTATCATTCCGCCCATGCGAATCCTCCACACCATGCTGCGCGTAGGCGACCTCCAGCGCGCGATCGACTTCTACACCAAGGTGCTGGGCATGACCCTGCTGCGCACCACCGACCGGCCGGAGCAGAAGTACTCGCTGGCCTTCGTCGGCTACGGGACGAATCCCGAGCATGCGGAGCTGGAGCTCACCTACAACCACGGGGTGGACAAGTACGAGATGGGCGGCGCCTACGGGCACATCGCCATCGGCGTGCCCGATGCGTACGCGGCCTGCGAGAAGATCCGCGCCGCCGGCGGCAACATCACGCGCGAGCCCGGCCCGGTGAAGGGCGGCACGACCGTGATCGCCTTCGTGACGGACCCGGACGGGTACAAGATCGAGCTGATCCAGCGCAACGGCGAGCCCGAGTAGCCGGAATGGGCCGGCAGCGCCGCGCTCACTTGCGCGGCAGCGCCGCGGCCTCGCCCGCCAGCCTTGTCACCCGCGCCCAGTCCTGCGCGGCCAGCGCATCGGCCGGCGTGAGCCACGATCCGCCGACGCAGGCCACGTTGGGCAGCGCCAGGAACTCGCGCGCGTTCTGCAGCGTGACCCCGCCCGTGGGGCAGAACCTCACGTCGTTGAACGGGCCGTGCCAGGCCTTGAGCATCGCCGGGCCGCCCGCCTGCATGGCGGGGAAGAACTTCAGCGCGGTGTAGCCGTCCTCCTGCGCCATCATGATCTCGCTGCCGGTGGCCACGCCGGGCAGCAGGGCCAGGCCCAGGTCGTGGCAGGCCTTGCCCACCGCGCGCGTGTAACCGGGGCTGACGGCGAAGCGCGCGCCCGCCAGCGCCGCGGCCTGCGCGTCGGAGGCGCTGCGCACCGTGCCGGCGCCGATCACCGCCTCCGGCACTTCCTTGGCGATGGCCTCGATGCAGGCCAGCGCCACCGGGGTGCGCAAGGTCACTTCCAGCATGCGGATGCCGCCCGCGACCAGCGCGCGGGCCAGCGGCACCGCGTGCGCGGGGTCCTGCAGCACGATCACCGGGATCACCGCGGCGTCCTGCATCACTTCGGCGGCCGTCGGGCGGTCCGCGATCGCTTGTTTCACAGCCATGTGCAGGCGCCCTCCTCTGCCGCCAGTGCGTTGCGCCGCATGCCGGCGAACAGTTCGCGGCCCACGCCGTGGCCGTTGCCGGCCCGCTGCGCGTCGGCGATCTTCGCCGGCTCGCGCCGCGCCCATTCCTGCGCGTCGACCAGCGCTTCCAGGCGTCCCGCCTCGGCATCCAGCCGCACGAGGTCGCCGTCGCGCAGCAGGGCCAGCGGGCCGCCCGCCGCCGCTTCCGGCGACACGTGGATGGCCGCCGGCACCTTGCCGGAGGCGCCGCTCATGCGGCCGTCGGTGACCAGCGCGACCCGGAAGCCCTTGCCTTGCAGCACCGCCAGCGGCGGCGTGAGCTTGTGCAGCTCCGGCATGCCGTTGGCCTGCGGCCCCTGCCAGCGCACCACGCAGACCACGTCGCGGTCCAGCTCGCCGGCCTTGAAGGCCGCCTGCAGCGCCTCCTGGCTGTCGAAGACGCGCGCCGGCGCCTCGATCAAGTGGCGGTCCTGCGGCACCGCCGACACCTTGATCACGCTGCGCCCGAGGTTGCCGGTGAGCAGCTTCAAGCCGCCGGTGGCGCTGAACGGATCGCGCGCGGGGCGCACGACGCTGTCGTCGCGCGAGGGGCCGATGTCCGCCCAGGCGATGCGCTGGTCGCCGCTCGCCGCGAGCGCCGGCTCGCGCGTGTACTCGCGCAGGCCGCCTTCGCGCACGGTGAGCACGTCCTCGTGCATCAGGCCGGCGTCCAGCAGTTCGCGGATCACGTAGCCCGGGCCGCCCGCGGCCTGGAACTGGTTCACGTCCGCCGTGCCGTTGGGATACACGCGCGCCAGCAGCGGCACCACGTCCGAGAGCTGGTCGAAGTCGTTCCAGTCGATCGCGATGCCGGCGGCGCGCGCCACGGCCACCCAGTGGATCAGGTGGTTGGTGGAGCCGCCGGTGGCCAGCAGGGCCGCCATCGCGTTGACGATGCAGCGCTCGTCGACGATGCGGCCGATCGGCGCGAAGCGGCGCCCCTTGACGATGCCCAGCGCGGTGCGCACCGCCTCGCGCGTGAGTTCCTCGCGCAGTTCGGCCTGCGGCAGCACGAAGGCGGCGCCCGGCACGTGCAGGCCCATGGCCTCCATCAGCATCTGGTTGCTGTTGGCGGTGCCGTAGAAGGTGCAGGTGCCCGGCGAGTGGTAGGCCTTCATCTCGGCGTCGAGCAGCGCCTCGCGGCCCACCAGGCCCTGGGCCGCCTGCTCGCGCACCTTGGCCTTTTCCGTGTTGGACAGGCCGCTGGGCATGGGGCCCCCAGGGACGAACACGGTGGGGAGGTGGCCGAACTGCAGCGCGCCGATCAGCAGGCCGGGCACGATCTTGTCGCAGATGCCCAGCATCAGCACGGCGTCGAACACGTCGTGGCTGAGGCCCACGGCCGTGGCCATGGCGATCACGTCCCGCGAGAACAGGCTGAGCTCCATGCCGGCCGTGCCCTGGGTCACGCCGTCGCACATGGCGGGCACGCCGGCGGCGACCTGGGCGGTGGCGCCGAGCTTGCGCGCCTCGTCCTTGATCACCGGCGGGAAGCCGCCGTAGGGCGCGTGCGCCGACAGCATGTCGTTGTAGGCGTTGACGATGGCCAGGTTGGGCGCGCGTTCGGCGACCACGCGGAACTTGTCGTTGGCGGGCAGGCCGGCGAAGGCATGGGCGACGTTGGCGCAGCCCATGCGGTCGGCGCCGCGGTCGCGCGCGGCCGCTTCGTCGAGGCGGGAGAGGTAGGCTGAGCGGGTGGGCGCGCTGCGTTCACGGATGCGCTGCGTCACCGCGTCCAGCACGGGATGGAGTTTCATGGCGATGCGGTAACTTTCTTACGGCGATCCTAACCCCGGGCCGCCGCGTTGTGGCCCATGCAAGGTACGAACCGGTTACCAACTTCCTGGGCGGTTCGCGGTCCGCTAGAGTTCGGGCGTGAGCGAAGTCTTGAAGCCGCAGCGGGACCCGTCGGCCATGCTGGAAAAGGCGCTGGCCGAATGGGGCGGGCAGGAGGATCTCTGGATCTTCGGCTACGGCTCGCTCATCTGGCGGCCCGACTTCGACTTCGCGGAGCGCCGCCCGGCGCGCGTGCACGGCTGGCACCGGGCGCTCAAGATGTGGAGCCGCATCAACCGCGGCACGCCGGAGCGGCCGGGCCTGGTGTTCGGGCTGCTGTCGGGAGGCTGCTGCCGCGGTGTCGTCTTCCGCGTGCATCGCGACCGGGGCGCGGAGATCCTCGCCGGCCTGTGGTCGCGCGAGATGGCCACGGCCGTCTACGACCCGCGCTGGCTGCCCGCCGAGACCCCGCAAGGCCGCGTGCGCGCGCTGGCCTTCACGCTGTCGCGCAAGAGCCCCAGCCACACCGGCGAACTGACCGAGGAGGAATACCGCGCGATCTTCGCCCTGGCCTCGGGCATCTACGGCACCACGCTCGACTACGCGCACCGCACGCTGGAGGAGCTCAGGCGGCACGACATCCGCGACCGCAACCTCGAGAAGCTGCTGCGCCTGATTCAGGAAGACCGGGAGCAGGCCTGAGGGCCGCGGCGCGCCAGCAAGGCCTCGGCGCGCGCCAGGTCGGCCAGCGTGTCCACGTCGGTGACGATGCCTTCGTCGTCCAGTTCCAGCGTCAGCGGCTGGGCGGACCGCACGATCGCCGCCGCCCCTTCGGCGCCGGCGAGCGAGCGCAGCGCGGCGCCATGCCGCGCGGAGAAGCCCACCGGGTGGCCGCGCGTGCCGTGCCAGGTCGGCACCACGATGGAGGCACTTTGCAGTGCGTCGGCAACCGCCCGCAGCGACTGCGGCGCCACCAGCGGCAGGTCGCCGGGCAGGACCAGCCAGCCCCCGGCACCGGGTGTCGCCCGCACGCCGGCGGCGATCGAATCGCCCATGCCGGGATGGCCCGCGCCTTCGACGTGGAAAGGCAGGCCGCTGGCGCGCACCGCGGCGAGCGTGTGTTCCAGCACGGGCCGGCCCGCCAGCAGCGCCTGCAGCTTGGAGCCGCTGCCGCCGGAGGCGAGGAAGCGTTCTCCGCGGCCGGAGGCGAGCACGAGGACGACGGGGGCGTTCATGCCGCCGCAGTCTGCCCCCATCCGGGGCCGGTGCGACAATCTTCGCCATGAGCAGCACTGCCGACCGCCTTGCCGAACTGCGCAAAAGCTACGAGCGCGCCGAACTGAGCGAGGACGCCTCGCATGCCGATCCGCTGAAGCAGTTCGACCAGTGGCTGACCGAAGCGATCGCCTCGGAGATCCCGGAGCCGAATGCGATGACGCTGGCCACGGTGGCGGGCAACCTGCGCCCCAGCACGCGCGTGGTGCTGGTCAAGGGCTACGACGAGCGCGGGATCGTCTGGTACACCAACTACGAAAGCCGCAAGGGGCTGGAGCTCGCGGGCAACCCCTACGCCGCCCTGCAGTTCCACTGGGTGGAGCTGGAACGCGTGGTGCGCATCGAAGGGCGGGTGGAGAAGACCAGCGCGGAGGAAAGCGACACGTACTACGCGAGCCGGCCGCTCGACTCGCGCATCGGCGCCTGGGCCAGCCCGCAAAGCCAGGTGATCCCGGGGCGCGGCGTGCTGGTGGCGAATGCGGCGAAGTACGGCGCGCAGTTCCTGCTGAACCCGCCGCGGCCGCCGCACTGGGGCGGCTACCGGCTGGTGCCGGACGAGTGGCAGTTCTGGCAGGGGAGGAAGAGCCGGTTGCATGATCGTTTGCGGTACCGCCAGGTCGGGGGCGAGTGGGTCAGGGAGCGGTTGGCGCCGTAGCACTGCGCGCGTGTCGCGGTTCGGCTTCGCGCTCACCACGACCTACATGGTCCCGTAGGTCGTGGTGAGCGCGCCCAGCGCCG
>JALHLO010000192.1 GCA_022844525.1 Ramlibacter sp. | reverse complement strand
CTCGCCGGCGTCCACTACACGCGCAGCGGCCGGCTGTGCAGGTCCGGCGCCTGCGGCAGGCCGGTCGCCTCCAGGATCTCCTGCTCGCCCAGGGTCTCGCGGTCCAGGAGCGCGCGCACCAGCGCGTCGAGCGAGCGCCGGTGCTCCTGCAGCAGGCGCTTGGCCTCCACGTGGCACTCGTTGATGATGCGCTGCACCTCGGAGTCGATCAGGCTGGCGGTCTGCTCGCTGAAGGGCTTGTCGCCCATGAAGCCGCCGCCGGTGCCCAGGTAGGTGTTCTGGCGCGGCGCCAGCTGCACCATGCCGACCGCGTCGCTCATGCCCCAGCGCGTGACCATGTTGCGCGCCATCTGCGTGGCCTGCTCGATGTCGTTCTCGGCGCCGGTGGTGCGCGTGCCGTACACCACCTCCTCGGCGGCGCGGCCGCCCAGCATGCCGATGATGCGCGCGCGCAAGTAGGCTTCCGGGTAGTTGTAGCGGTCGGTCTGCGGGCGCTGGTAGGTCACGCCCAGCGCCTGCCCGCGCGGCACGATGCTCACCCGGTGCACCGGGTCGGCACCCGGCACGACCAGCCCGAGCACCGCGTGGCCGCTCTCGTGGTAGGCGATGCGCTCGCGGTCGTCCGGCCCCAGCAGCAGCGGGCGCTCGGGCCCCAGCACGATCTTCTCCAGCGAGTCCAGGAAGTCCTTCTGCGTCACGGCGTTCTCCTCGCGCCGGGCCGCCAGCAGGGCCGCCTCGTTGACCAGGTTCTTCAGGTCGGCGCCGGAGAAGCCGGGCGTGGTCTGCGCCAGCTCCTCCAGGCTCACGTCCGGCGCGAGCGGCACCTTGCGCACGTGCACCTTGAGGATGGCCTGGCGTCCCACCTTGTCCGGCAGGTTCACCACCACCCGCCGGTCGAAGCGGCCCGGCCGCAGCAGCGCGCGGTCCAGCACGTCGGGCTGGTTGGTGGCGGCCAGCAGGATGATGCCCTCGCGGCCGGTGAAGCCGTCCATCTCGGTCAGGATCTGCTGCAGCGTCTGCTCCTGCTCGCTGGCGCCGCCGATGGCCACCTGGCCGCGCGCGCGGCCGATCGCGTCGATCTCGTCGATGAAGATGATGGCCGGCGCGTTCTCGCGCGCCTGCTTGAACAGGTCGCGCACGCGCGCCGCGCCCACGCCCACGATCATCTCCACGAACTCCGACGCGCTCATGGAAAAGAAGGGCACGCCCGCTTCGCCCGCCACCGCGCGCGCCAGCAGCGTCTTGCCGGTGCCGGGCGAGCCGATCAGCAGCACGCCCTTGGGCGCGGTGCCGCCCAGGCGCGTGTACTTCTGCGGCGACTTGAGGAAGTCGACGATCTCCACCAGCTCGGCTTCCGCCTCGTCGATGCCGGCGACGTCCTCGAAGGTGACGCGCTGGTCCTTCTCGGCGTCGTAGCGGCGCGCCTTGCTGCGGCCGATGCCGAAGAGGCCGCCGCCCAGGCCGCCGCCCTGTCCCGCGGCGCGCCGGTACATCCACACGTAGAAGCCGATGATCAGCAGCGCGGGGCCGAAGCCGTACAGGAGCGTGGCCCAGCCGCTGCCCTGCTGGATGGGCACGGCGCTGATCTCCACGCCGTTGGCGATGAGGAAGCTTTCCAGGTCGCGGTCGAAGAAGGCGGGCAGCTCGGTGGTGAAGGTGCTGGCGGTGCGCGGCTCCGGCCGGTGCTGCGCGCGCGCGGCCGGCGGCTGCCTGGCCTCCTCGGCGGTCGGCCAGGTGACCGGCGCCTTGAAGCGGCCCTCGATGCTGGTGTTGCGGCTGTAGATGGCCAGCACGTTGCCCTTGCCCGCCTCCTCGCGGAACACGGTGTAGGGCACGGTGATGGGCGCATCGCCGGCGGGGAACAGCAGCGTGGACACCAGCCAGTTGACCAGCAGCACGCCCAGGAACAGCGCCCACACCTTGCGCGGCGGCAGGCCGGGCTTGTTGCCGGGCACCGCCGGCTTGGGCGGGGAGGCGGGGGGCGGATAGCCGTTCATGGGGAGCTCGATGGAAGCGTGCTGGGATGCATCATGCCCGCAACGAGCTCATCCGGGGGCGGGTCCGGCCCCGCGCGTGCGCAGCAAGGTTTAGAGTCGCGCGATGACCGCACGCATGCCGGCAGCGTTCATCGGCCACGGCAGCCCGATGAACACGCTCGAGGACAACCGCTTCACCGCCGCCTGGCGCGCGCTCGGCCAGGACATGCCGCGGCCGCGCGCGATCCTGTGCGTGTCGGCCCACTGGTTCATCCACGGCAGCGCCGTCACCGCGATGCCGCAGCCGCGGGTGATCCACGACTTCTACGGCTTCCCGCCCGAGCTGTTCGCCTTCGACTATCCGGCGCCCGGTTCGCCCGAGGTGGCGCGCGAAGTGGCGGAGGTGGTGCGGCCGGCGTACGTCGGGCTGGACGAGGACAGCTGGGGGCTGGACCACGGCACCTGGTCGGTGCTGGCGCATGTCTTTCCGCGCGCCGACATCCCGGTGCTGCAACTCTCCATCCACGGCGGCGAAGGCATCCAGTACCACGTCGACCTGGGCGCGCGGCTGGCGCCGCTGCGCGAGCGCGGCATCTTCATCGTCGGCAGCGGCAACGTGGTGCACAACCTGCGCCGGCTCGACCGCCGCCGCGACGGCGCCTTCGACTGGGGCGAGCGCTTCGACGCGCAAGTCCAGCGCGTGATGACGACCGATCCCTCGGGACTCGCGGCGGTCGAACGCCACCCCGATTACGCGGCGGCGGTGCCGACGCCGGAGCACTTCCTGCCGCTGGCCTACCTGGCGGGCCTGTGCCGTGCCGCCGGCGAGCCGGCCGTGCCCTTCATCGAAGGCGGCGTGATGGGATCGCTGACGATGACCAGCTACTTGCTGGGCGCCGTGCCGCGCACCGGAACGCGCGGGGACGAGGAGGGCGCGGACGCGATGCCGGATCCGCGCCGGGTGCCGCCGGAGCAGACCAACATCTGAGCGGCAGCCTGCGGGAAGCGCAAGCCCGACAGGCGCCGCTAGAATCGCCCATCCCGCAACGGAAGCGTGGCAGAGCGGTTGAATGCACCGGTCTTGAAAACCGGCGATGTCGCAAGACATCCGTGAGTTCGAATCTCACCGCTTCCGCCAGCACCCCCCGCGTGTTGCAGCCGCGCAGAGTCGGACCCCTCCTACACGCACGTCGGCTCGCCTCAGACACAATCCGCCGCTTCCATCCTGCACTGTCGGCTTTCATGCGGCGGACGTCGGGTGTTCGCTCTTTCCGGAGGCTCAGATGGCGGTGCGCGTATTCCTCGTCGAAGACACCAGGCCCATGCGGGACCTGGTCGCGGACCTGCTGGATTCGGTGGGCGGCTTCGAGGTCGTCGGCACGGCGGCCACCGAGACCTCGGCCACCGAATGGCTGCTGCGCCACGAGGGCGAGTGGGACCTGGCGATCGTCGACCTGCTGCTGGGCGAAGGCTCGGGCTTCACGCTCATCACGCGCTGCAACAACGACCCCCTGGCCGGCGCGGTGCTGGTGTTCAGCGACTTCGTGACGCCGGCGGTGCGGCAGCGCTGCATCCGCCTGGGCGCCGACGGCGTGATCTCCAAGGCGGAATTCGGCGAGCTGCGCGCCTACCTGCAGGCCTTCCCCGGCCGGGTGCAGGAACGCGAGCTGGCCTGAGCGCATGTCCGTCCTCGCCCGCAACAACGTCCACGTCAGCGGCAAGGGGCCGCCGATGGTCTTCGTGCACGGCTTCGGCTGCGACCAGGCCATGTGGCGCTTGCTGGCGCCCCATTTCGCCGAGACCCACACCTGCATCCTGCTGGACCTGGTGGGCAGCGGGCAGTCCGACCTGTCGGCCTACGACCCCGGGAAGTACGCCACGCTCGATGGCTACGCCGCCGACCTGTGCGAGGTGCTCGCCGAGGTGACCGACGCGCCGGCGATCTGCGTCGGCCACTCGGTCAGCGCCATGATCGGCATGCTGGCCAACATCCGTTCGCCCGACCAGTTCCTGGCGCAGGTGATGGTGGGGCCCTCGCCCTGCTACATCAACGACGGCGACTACGTCGGCGGCTTCGAGCGCAGCGACATCGAGTCGCTGCTGGAGACGCTGGAGAGCAACTACCTCGGCTGGGCCAGCAACATGGCACCGGCCATCATGGGCGCGCCCGAGCAGCCGGAGCTGGCCGTGGAGCTGACCAACAGCTTCTGCCGCACCGACCCCGAGATCGCCAAGCAGTTCGCGCGCGTCACCTTCCTGTCCGACCACCGCGCCGAATTGCCGGAGCTGCAGGCGCCCACGCTCGTCCTGCAGTGCAGCGAGGACCTGATCGCCCCGCGCGCCGTGGGCGAGTACCTGCGCCGCACCCTCCCGAACTGCACCCTGCACGTGATCGAGAACGTGGGGCACTGCCCGCACCTGAGCGCGCCCAGCGCCAGCGTGGCGGCGATCGAGCAGTTCCTGCGCTCCCTCTAGCCATGGACACCGCCCCGTTGCCGGGGGTCCAGGCCTTGTACGAAGGCGCGCCCTGCGGCTTGCTGCTGGCGGATGCCGACGGCCGGCTGCTGCAGGTGAACGACACGCTGTGCCGCTGGCTCGGCTTCGAGCGGGACGAGATGGCCGGCAAGCTGCGCCTGCACGAACTGCTCACCATGGGCGGTCGGATCTTCTACCAGACGCACCTGCAGCCCCTGCTGCGCATCCAGGCCTCGGTGGCCGAAGTGAAGCTGGAGCTGCGCCGCAAGGACGGCCGGACGATCCCCGTCATGGTGAACATGGCCGAGCGCCCATGGAACGGCGGGACGCTGCTGCACGCCGCCGTGTTCGTGGCGGAGGACCGGCACAAGTACGAGCGCGAGCTGCTGCTGCAGCGCCAGCGCCTGGAGGAACTTGCGCAGCAGCATGCGCGCGACCAGCGGGAGCTCGATGGCGCGCGCGCGCAGGCCGAGGACCGCGCGCTGTTCGCCGAGCAGCTGGTGGGCATGGTCAGCCACGACATCCGCAACCCGCTGTCGGTGATCCACATGAGCGCGGTGCTGCTGGAGCGCGGCGTGCCGCCGGAGCAGCAGAAGGCGGCGGTGGCGCGCACCGGCCGGGCGGTGCAGCGGGTGCAGCACCTGATCGCGGACCTGCTGGATTTCACCCAGGCGCGCCTGGGCCGCGGCATCGGCGTGAAGAAGGAAACCGTGGACCTGCACCAGGCGATCGCCGACAGCGTGGCCGAACTGGCGATCGCCTTCCCCGCCTGCACGCTGCGGCACGAGCGCAGCGGCGACGGCGCCTGCTTCGCGGACGCCAACCGGGTCGTGCAGGCGGTGGGCAACCTGGTGGCCAATGCGGCCACCCATGGCGCGCCGGGCGAGCCGATCACGGTGCGCGGCGAAGGCGAGGGCGCGCGCTTCCGCATCACGGTGCACAACCTGGGCAAGCCGATCCCGCCGGAACTGCTGCCGCACCTGTTCGAGCCGATGGTGCGCGGCAAGGATGCGGATGCCGGCAAGGGCGTGGGGCTGGGCCTCTACATCGTGCGCGAGATCGTGCGGGCGCACGGCGGGCAGGTGCACGCGAGTTCCAGCGAGCAGGCGGGGACCGCTTTCACCCTGGTGCTGCCCTGCACCTGAGCGGCTTCAGGCGCAGGGAAGGCTGTCGTCCGCCCCCGGGGCACCGGCATCCGGCGCGTCCGGCACGCAGCGCAGGCTGCCCACGTCGAAAGTCCCGTAGTACAGGCGGCCCTCGTTCATCCAGGCGCAATAGGCCAGGTTCTGCGAGCGCGCCTGCACGGACATGACGGGTCCGCCGGTGCGCAGCGAAACGCGGTCGCCGATCTGGATGCCTTTTTCTGCCACGGCGCGATTATCATGGGATGTGCGTCGCCGGGCTGCTCAGCCATGGGCGGTCACAAAAATCAGCGCGTGAAGTTTTTCCGGCTCATCGGCGGGCTGCCGTTCTTTCCCATAGCCGCTGCTGGAATCGTCCTACAGATGACCAGCCATCCCCCGTGGATGATGGCGAAAGTATCAGGAAGGTTGTACAGCGATGTCCCAGCAGCAAGAGCAGCTCCAGCCCGAGGATGGCCAGCCGGCGAAGGACGGCGCCATCCAGCAGCAGCAGCAACCCCAGGAAGGCCACGCGGGCCAGGGCTCCGAGAGCGCCATGCAGCACATGCGCGAGTGGGAGCACCAGCGCGCCAGCAACTCGGGCGGCAAGCGTCGCCACGGCTCCAACGGCTGACGCCGCGCCTGGCGGCGAGAAAAGGAAAAGCGGCCCGCGGGCCGCTTTTCCTTTTCCGGTGTCAGCAGGAAGTGTTCAGGCGGCCGTGGGCTGGTTCGAGCCCTCCTGCGCCTTGCCGTCGTGGGCTTTGGGCTCGCGCATTTCCGGCCCGCTGGCGGGCCGGGACTGCAGCACCTTGCTCAGGTAGGGCAGGACGCTGCGGGCTCCCGCGCCCCAGCGGCTGCCGGGCGGCGGCAGTTCGTCCTGTTCGTAGCTGCTACCGGTCGGCATGCCTGGCCCCGGCTGGCCACAACTGCACCGCGGGCTTGCGGATGAAGGAAGGGTCGTCGTCGGGCCCGGCGCCCTCGGCCGGGTGCGAGAACAGCATGTCGCAGCCGAACATGTCGTCGTCGCCGCCCAGGAGGTGCTCGCGCCAGCCCAGTTCCCGGATGTGTTCGGAGAAGAAGGACACCTGCCGGTGCCCATCGAGCCGGCCGCGGGCGAACAGCACGCCGTCGCACACCAGCCCGATCTGCACGTTCAGGCGGTGCGTCGTGGGCAGCAGCCTCGCCATGGCGAAGGCCTTGGCGATGCCGTCGTAGCCGTTCGGTGCTTCTCGCAGCAGGTCCATGGGGAGCGAAAGTACGACTTTGCGTCCCGCTGCGCTGTAGGACGGCGTCCCGTCGGGGTTACATCTGCCGATTACCGGGCCCACTCACGGGCGCTGCAGCATGCCGCGTGTCTCGATGAAGCGCACCACCTCCTGCAGGCCCTCGCGCGTCTTCAGGTTGGTCATGACGAAGGGCTTGTCGCGCCGCATGCGCCGGGTGTCGGCCTCCATCACGCCCAGGTCCGCGCCCACGTGGGGCGCGAGGTCGGTCTTGTTGATGACGAACAGGTCGCTCTTGGTGATGCCGGGCCCGCCCTTGCGCGGGATCTTCTCGCCGGCGGCCACGTCGATCACGTAGATGGTCAGGTCCGACAGCTCCGGGCTGAAGGTGGCGGCCAGGTTGTCGCCGCCGGACTCGACGAACACCACGTCGGCCTCCGGGAAGTCGGCCAGCATGCGATCGATCGCTTCCAGGTTGATCGAGGCGTCCTCCCGGATCGCCGTGTGCGGGCAGCCGCCGGTCTCCACGCCCATGATGCGTTCGGCCGGCAGCGCGCCGCTGACGGTCAGCAGGCGCTGGTCTTCCTTGGTGTAGATGTCGTTGGTGATCGCCACCAGGTCCCAGCGCTCGCGCATCGCCTTGCACAGCATCTCCAGCAGGGTGGTCTTGCCGGAGCCGACCGGCCCGCCGATGCCCACGCGCAGCGGCGGCAGCTTCTTGGTGCGGTTCGGGATGTGGTGCAGGAGGTGGGTCATGAGCGGAACAGCCGGGAGTACTGGGTTTCATGCCGCGCCGACAGGATGGCGAGCATGGGGGTGAAGGACTGGCGGCTGTCGTCGTCGAGCGCCAGTGCGTGGTCGACGGCTGGCGGGATCTCCGCGGCCAGGCGCGCCAGGATGCGCTGGCCGGAGGACTGGCCCAGGGGCACGGACTTGATCGCGGCCTGGACCATGTTCTCGGACCAGGAGAAGGCGTAGGTGAGGGTGATGTGGCGGGTGGAGGCGCCGCCCTCGGCAGCGGCCAATGCAAAGGCCACCGGGTAGGTGGGATCGGCGTTCCCCGTAGGTCGCCGGTGAGCGCGAAGCCGAACCGCGACATCCCGCCCCACCGAACGCGCCCATTCGGTGAGTGAGCGCCCCATCTGCTCCGCCTGCTGCCGCAACTCGCTGGTCTCGCGTGTCCGCCGCACCCACTGGTCGAGCTGGGCGATGCGCGCGGCATCGCCGGCGCGGGCCGCCGCCACCGCGCCCGCCACCACCGCGAGGT
>JALHLO010000191.1 GCA_022844525.1 Ramlibacter sp. | reverse complement strand
GCCGCCGGTAGTGACGCCGGCCCCGGCGCCCGCGCCCGCCCCGGCGCCCGTCGCGGCCACCGCCGCCATCACCGGCGTGGTGCTGGGCAATGCGCCCGATGCCAGCGGCCAGGTCACCACGCCCGTGGTGGAGTTCGCCGGCACCGACACCATCACCGCGTCCATCACCACCAGCACCAGCGATCCGGCCGCGACGGTGGCGGGCACGCTGTCGGCCAAGTGGCTGTTCGAGGACGGCCAGGTCGTGAACGAAGAGTCCAAGACCTTCGGCTTCACCGGCCCCGGCGTCACCAACTTCCAGATCAGCAAGCCGGACGGCTGGCCGGCCGGCGGCTACAAGCTGGAAGTGTCGCTGGACGGCGCCCTGGTCGAAATCCGCGAGTTCACCGTCAAGTAATCGTCGCTACTTCGCCCAACAAAAAACCGGCGCCCCAGGGCGCCGGTTTTCTTTTGCCTGCGCGGCGGCCGCGGGATCAGTCGCCCAGCACGCGCGCCACGAACGGCGGCAGCGCCAGCGCGCCCTGGTGCACGTCGGCGGTGTAGTACTGCGTTTCAAAGGCCTTCGCGGCGGCATCGGCCTTGCGGAACTGCGTGAGGTCGCGGGCTTCCTTGCTGGCGATGGTGCAGCTCCAGTAGCCGGTCGGGTAGCAGGGCTGCGGGAAGGGCAGCGTGCGGAAGCTGGTGAAGCCGGCTTCGGTCATCGCGTCGCGCATGTCCAGGATCAGCTGCATCAGCGCCAGCGGCGATTCGCTCTGCTGCACCAGCAGGCCGCCCGGGCGCAGCGCGGCCAGGCAGGTTTCGTAGAAGGCGCGGTTGAACAGGCCCTCGGCCGGGCCCACCGGGTCGGTGGAATCCACGATGATCACGTCGATCGAGCCGGGCGCGGCGTTCTTCATGTAGGCGATGCCGTCGTCGAACATCACCGTGGCGCGCGGGTCGCCGTTGGACTCGCACAGCTCCGGGAAATACTTCTCGGCCATGCGCGTCACCTGCTCGTCGATGTCGCACTGCACCGCGGTGCGCACGCCCGGGTGGCGCAGCACTTCGCGCAGGGTGCCGCAGTCGCCGCCGCCGATGATCACCACGTCCCTGGGGTCGGCGTGGGTGAACAGCGGCGCGTGCGCCATCATCTCGTGGTAGAAGAAATTGTCGCGCGTGGTCACCATCATGGCGCCGTCGATCAGCATGACGTTGCCCCAGTCGGTGCTCTCGTACATCTCGATCTTCTGGAACGGCGACTGCACTTCGTCCAGCTTGCGGGCCATGCGCAGGCCGAAGGCCGAGCCGGTGTGGTCGAAGTTCTCGTGGAGCCACGTCGATGAAGAGGAAGTCATCATTTTTCCAGAAAGGTACGTAGACGAGACGGCATTGTAGCGGATCGCGCTTTTCACCCCGGTTTCAGCCCGGGGCGGCCGAGGGGGGCAACGAACATGAACCCATCACCCCCGGGCGCTACAATGCGCGCCTCACCCGCCCCCGGAATCACGCCCATGCCCGCCTGGACGCTCGACCGCGCCCGCCACACCTACTCCATTCCCTACTGGAGCGAGGGCTATTTCGACGTGGACGCCGCCGGCCGCATGCTGGTGCTGCCGCGCGGCGCCGCCGGCCCCACCCTGGCCCTGCCCGAGGTGGTGAACCAGGCCACGGCCGCCGGCCTGAAGCTGCCGCTGCTGCTGCGCTTCTCGGACGTGCTGGGCGATCGCCTGGGCAAGCTGCAGGCCGCCTTTGGCCGCGCCATCGCCGAGCTCGACTACCAGGGCGGCTACACCGCCGTTTACCCGATCAAGGTGAACCAGCACCGCGGCGTAGCCGGCGAGCTGGCTGCGACCGGCGGCGAAGGCTTTGGCCTCGAGGCCGGCTCCAAGCCCGAGCTGATGGCCGTGCTGGGCCTGGCCAAGCCCGGCAGCCTGGTGATCTGCAACGGCTACAAGGACCGGGAGTTCATCCGCCTGGCCCTTATCGGCCGCAAGCTGGGCCTGCAGACCTACATCGTGATCGAGAAGCCGTCCGAGCTGGCGATGGTGATCGAGGAATCCAAGGCCCTGGGCGTGCGCCCGGGCCTGGGCGTGCGCCTGCGCCTGGCGTCGCTGGGCGCAGGCAAGTGGCAGAACAGCGGCGGCGACAAGGCGAAGTTCGGCCTGTCCCCGCGCCAGGTGCTCGACCTCGTGGAGCGCCTGAAGGCGGCCGACATGCTCGACTCGCTCGAGCTGCTGCACTTCCACATGGGCTCGCAGATCTCCAACGTGCGCGACATCGCCAACGGCATGCGCGAGGCGGTGCGCTTCTTCGTGGAGCTCACGAAGATGGGCCTGGGCATCCGCTACATGGATTCCGGCGGTGGCCTGGGCGTGGACTACGAGGGCACGCGCTCGCGCGGCTTCTGCTCGATGAACTACGGCCTGGACCAGTACGCCCACACCCTGCTGCAGCCGCTGGCCGAAGCCTGCGCCGAGCACGGCATCACGCCGCCCAGGATGGTGACCGAGGCCGGTCGCGCCATGACCGCGCACCACGCGGTGATGGTGGTGAACGTATCGGAAGTCGAGCGCGCGCCCGAAGGCAGCGTGCCGGCCGAGCAGGCCGGCGAGCCCGCCGCGGTGCGCCACCTGCGCGAAACCCACGCCGCCCTGGGCGAGCGCCCGGCGCTGGAGCTCTACCACGAGGCCCAGCACCACCTCGCCGAAGGCCAGGCGCTGTACGCGCTGGGCCAGCTCACGCTCGAGCAGCGCGCGCTGCTCGACGATCTGTTCTACGCCATCGCCCAGGCCGTGCGCACCCGCCTCACCGGCGAAGAGCGCAGCCACCGCGACGCGCTGGACGAGCTCAACGAGCGCCTGGTGGACAAGTACTTCGTCAACTTCTCGGTGTTCGAGTCCATCCCCGACGTCTGGGCCATCGACCAGGTGTTCCCGATCGTGCCGATCGCGCGCCTGGACGAGGCGCCCGACCGCCGCGGCGTCATCGCCGACCTCACCTGCGACTCCGACGGCCGCATCGACACCTATGTCGAATCCGAGGCGCTCGACAGCTCGCTGCCGCTGCACAGCCCGCGCGAAGGCGAAAGCTACCGCCTGGGCATCTTCATGGTGGGCGCGTACCAGGAGACGCTGGGCGACATCCACAACCTGTTCGGCGACACCGACACCGCCAACGTGCAGCTCGACGCCGGCGGCGGTTATTCGGTGACGCGCCAGCGCAAGGGCGACACCACCGACGTGATGCTCGACTACGTGGGCTACGACCTGGCCGAGCTGCGCTCGATCTACAAGGCCAAGGTGGACGCCGCCGCGCTCGAGCCCGCCGAGGCGGCGAAGATGCTCGTGGCGCTGGAGGCCGGCCTCACCGGCTACACCTACCTGCACGAGGAAAACGCCACCGGGGGCCAGGCATGAAGGCCGGCTTCATCGGCCTGGGCGCCATGGGCGCACCGATGGCGGGCCACCTGGCCGTGAAGGGCCTGCTGCAGGTCATCGACAACCGCACGCGCAACAAGGCCGACGCGCTGGCCGCGCAGCTGGGCGTGCGCGCCGCCGCCACGCACGCCGACTTCGCCGGCTGCGACGTGGTGGCGCTGTGCGTTTCCATGGATGCCGACGTGCTGCAGCAGGCTACGGCGCTGGCCGCCGTGCTCAGGCCCGGCAGCGTGGTGGTGGACCATTCCACCGTGTCGGTGGCCACCGCGCGCAAGGCGCAGGCGCTGCTGGCCGCCAACGGCATCGGCTTCCTCGACGCGCCGGTGTCGGGCGGCGTGGAGGGCGCGCGCAACGGCAAGCTGTCGGTGATGGTGGGGGGCGACGGCGCCGACCTGGAAATCGCCCGGCCGGCGCTGGACGCCTACGCCGCGCGCATCACCCACATGGGCGACACCGGCAGCGGCCAGGCCACCAAGGCGGTGAACCAGGTGCTGGTGGCGGGCATCAACGAAGCGGTGTGCGAAGGCCTGGCGCTGGGCGAGAAGCTGGGCCTGGACCCGGCCAAGCTGCTGCCCACGCTGATGGCCGGCGCGGCCGCCAACTGGTTCCTCGACAAGCGTGGCGCGACGATGCTGGCGGGGCAGTTCACGCCCGGCTTCAAGTGCGGGCACCTGCTCAAGGACCTCACCATCGTGCAGGGCATGGCCAACGAGGTGGGCCTGCATTCAAGCGTCATCGAAATGGCCCGCGACCACTACGCCCAGCTGGTGCAACGCGGCGAGGCCGATTCCGATACCTCCGCGCTCATCCTGCTCAAGCGCGGCTGATCAGCCGGGGCCGCGCGAGACCCAGCCGAGCGCGGCGTCGTAGTCGAAGAACAGCCGCAGGAAGTGCAGGCCCAGGTTGCCGCACTGCACGGCGTAGAACTCGAAGTCGCCGCGCTTGGGCGAGTCGGGCGAAGCCACCAGGGCAATGCGGAGGTCGGCGCCGAAGCCCAGGTCCTGCATGCGCTGGGGCATGTCGAAGATGTCCGCCGCGCCCAGGTCGGGCACCATCTTGCGGTGGTCCACCAGGAAACGCGCCGTGGCGTGGATGCGGCCCGCGGCGATCGTGTCGCGGGTGAGCTGGCGGAACTGTTCGCGGCCCAGCTTGCCTTCGCTGGTCACCCGGACGATGCGGTGGTCGGCGAGATACTCGACGTTCCAGCCCATGGCCGTGCTTCCCGCGGCGCCGGCCCTACTGGGCCCGGATCGCCGCCGCCTCGATGCCGTTGTCGCCCAGCGTCTTCTTGGCCGCGGCCAGCGCGCCGGCGTTGGCGTAGGGCCCCAGGCGGACGCGGTAGATGGTGCCGCCGGCGATCTCGGCCGACTCCACCCGCGCCAGCTCGCCGGTGAGGGCGATGCGGGCCTTGAGCGCCTCGGCGTCGGCCGACGAGCGGAACGCGCCGGCCTGGATCAGGTAGCGCACGGTTTCGGCGTTCGCCGGCACCACCGCGTCGGCGGGCTGGTCGGCTTCGGCCTGCGCCAGGGCCGGCAGGTCGGCGTCGGGAATGATGACTTCCTTGTCGCGCAGCACGTCGTAGAAGTCGTACTTGGGCTTCTTGGGCTCGGGCGCTTCGCGCTGTGCCACCGGCTCTTCCGACGCCACCGGCGCGCGCGCCTCGGGGTTGGGCTGCGGCAGCACGCTGCCGTCCTGGCCCCAGTAGCCCTTGATGAACAGCACCACGGCGATGGCCAGGCCACCCAGCACGCCCACCAGCAGCCAGATCCAGCCGGGGGTGCCGCCGCCGCCGTTGCGGCGGGCCTGTTTCTTGGGGGCGCGTCTTGCCATTACATGGTCTCCGGGGCGGACACGCCCAGCAGCGCCAGGCCGTTGGCCAGCACCTGCTGCGTGGCCTTGCTCAGGCCCAGGCGCGCGTTGCGCAGCTCTTCGTCGGGCACGAGGATGGGCTGGGCGTTGTAGAAAGCGTGGAAGGCGGCGGCCAGCTCACGCAGGTAGTTGGCCAGCACCTGCGGCGCGCGGCTTTCGGCGGCGGCCTCGACCACTTCCGGGTAGCGCATCAGCTCGTCCAGCAGGTCGTCCTCGTGCGGCTGCACCAGGCGCTGGCGCGCGGCTTCGGCGGCGCTGCGGTTGTAGCTGAGCTGCTTTTCGGCCAGCTGGCGGAACAGCGAGCTGACGCGGGCGTGGGCGTACTGGATGTAATAGACCGGGTTTTCGTTGGAGCGGCTCTTGGCCAGGTCCAGGTCGAAATCGAGGTGCTGGTCGTTGCCGCGCATCACGTAGAAGAAGCGCGCCGCGTCGGTGCCCACCTCTTCGCGCAGCTCGCGCAGGGTGACGAAGCTGCCCGCGCGCGTGGACATCTGCACGCGCTCGCCGCCGCGGAACAGGATGGCGAACTGCACCAGCTGGATCTCGATGCGGCCCGGGTCCAGCCCCAGGCCCTTCGCCGCGGCCTTGAGCCGGGCGATGTAGCCGTGGTGGTCGGCGCCGAAGATGTACAGCGCACGGTCGAAGCCGCGCTCGAACTTGCTCAGCAGGTAGCCCAGGTCGGACGCGAAGTACGTGGTGACGCCGTTCTCGCGCACCACCACGCGGTCCTTGTCGTCGCCGAAGGCGGTGGCGCGGAACCAGGTGGCGCCCTGGTCCTCGAACAGGTGGCCGTTCGCGCGCAGGGTGTCGATGGCGCGCTGCACGTAGCCGTCGGTGGCCAGCGAGCGTTCGGAGAAGAAGTTGTCGTGCACCACGCCGAAGCCGGCCAGGTCGTCGCGGATGTCGCCCAGGCACCAGTGCAGGCCGGCCTCGAACACGCTGCGGTAGCCGGCGTCGCCGAGCAGCTGCTTGGCGCGCGCGATCAGCGCGTCCACGTGGGTTTCCTTGTCGCCGCCCTGGCCTTCGTCGGCGGGCAGGCCGTCGGTGATCTCGATGGCGCTGCGGCGCAGGGCGTCGCCGGCCTTGGCGCGCAGGCCGCGGGCGATGTCCACCACGTAGTCGCCCTTGTAGCCGTTGTCCGGGAAGCGCACGTTCACGCCGCCCAGCTCGTGGTAGCGCAGCCACACCGACACCGCCAGGATGTCCATCTGGCGGCCGGCGTCGTTGACGTAGTACTCGCGCTGCACGGTGTGGCCGGCGGCGTCGAGCAGGTTGGCGACGCTGGCGCCGTAGGCGGCGCCGCGGCCGTGGCCCACGTGCAGCGGGCCGTTGGGGTTGGCCGAGACGAACTCCACGGTCATCGATTCGCGGCTGCCGGCCGGCACGCGGCCGTAGTCCTTGCCCAGCTCGAACACCCGGCGCACGGTGCCCAGGCGGCAGCTGCGCGCCAGGGTGAAGTTGATGAAGCCCGGGCCGGCCACGCTGACCTTTTCCACGTGCTGGGAGCTGGGGAGGGTGTTCACCAGCAGCTCGGCCAGTTCACGCGGCTTCATGCCGGCCGGCTTGGCCAGCAGCAGGGCGATGTTGCTGGCGTAATCGCCGTGTTCGCGCGATTTGGTGCGCTCGACCACGAAGTCGGGCGTGGCCAGGGCCTGGTCGAGGCGGCCGTGCCGCCTCAGGTCCAGCAGGGACTGGGCCACCAGCTCGCGAAGATGCTCTTTCACCGGTACGTATTCCGCTTGGGGGAACTTTCTATTCTAGCGCGGACCGGGCGCCCCGGCCTGTCATGCGCCTGTCACCGGGCCTGTGCAGACTGCCCGGCGCACGCCTAGACAACGTGTTCCTCTCCAAGGTTCGGCCCGACGCATGACTCGGGGCCGGGGCAAGGGCCGACCCCCCGGGGCCGGCCTTTTTTTTTGCCCGCGGCGCGGCCGATTCAGCCGGCCGCTTCGGCGCAGAGCGCCTCGAAGGCGTCCAGCACGGCCTGGCCGCTGGCCGGCGGGCGGTCGTCGAACCGCGCCTGCAGGGCCGCGCTCACCCGCCGCACGGCCGGGCCGTTGGCGACCTTGGTGGGGCCGAACACCCGGTCGCCCTCGCGCGAGCAGAACCGATGCAGTTCGAAGAAATAGTTCAGCTGGCCGCGGCTGAGGAAACCCAGGCAGGCGGTGCCGCTGGCGGCCTCGGCAAGCGAGCGCCCGGAGCGGCGCTCGCGCTCGCGGCACAGGCGCACCGCGCTTTGCGCCAGCAGCGGGAAGGCTTCGCCGACGTTGGCGGTGTCCAGGTCGGAGGCCAGGCGGCCCAGCCGCTCGCCGCGGCGCGTGGCCGGGTCGGCGGCCCACTGCGGGCGCTCGCCGTCCAGCCACAGGCCCAGGCCGCGGGCCAGGGAGCCACCGGCGACGCTGGCCATGGCCTCGCCCTCGGGGTGCGGCAGCGGCCGCGGGTCGAAGGTGCTGCCGGCGATCATCAGTTCCAGCGCCACGTATTGGTCGCGGTCGGCGTCGCGATCGAAGCCGCAGGCGTCGAGGATGCGGAAGGTTTCGGCGATGCTGGCGGCCTCGTTGCCACCCACCGGGCCGTGCACGTCGCGCGGCTCGCGCTGGCGCAGGTCGTGGCAGGCGGCGAACAGCAGCAGGGCCAGCCAGTCGCTGGTGGGCAGGCCGTCTTCGCCCAGGCCGTCGAGCACGCGGGCCAGCCGGCGTTCGGCCAGCTCCATCACGTGGTCTTCGTTGTGGTAATCGTGCGGGTCGGTGCCGAAGCCGCCGTGGCGCAGGCCCAGCCGCGCCAGGCCCAGCAGCGCCGCGGCCGCGTGGCGCGCGTCGCCG
>JALHLO010000190.1 GCA_022844525.1 Ramlibacter sp. | reverse complement strand
GCCGCGGCCCGCGTGCGTCAGCGCGAGGCCGCGCGCGCCTCCACCGCGAACACCGCAGCCTCGACGCGCGAGCTGAGGTTCAGCTTGGCCAGGATGTGCCGCACGTGCAGCTTGACCGTGTCGTGGCTGATGTCCAGGGCGCGCGCGATGGTCTTGTTGCTCTCGCCGCGCGCCAGGTGTTCCAGGATCTGGCGCTCGCGGTCGGTCAGGCAGGCCAGCACGTCCTGCGGCGCCGTGCCGCCTTCGTGGTTCAGCATCTGCGCGAGCTTGAGCATGAGGCTGGGCGCCACCACCAGTTCGCCGCGGGCGGCGCGCGCGATGGCGGCGATCACGTCCTCCGGTTCCATGTCCTTGAGCAGGTAGCCCTTGACGCCGGCGCGCAGCGCCGCCGCCAGGTCCTCCTGCGCGTCGCTCATGGTGAGGATGAGCGCCGGCGTCTGGAAGCCGGCGGCGCGCAGGCGCCGCAGCAGCGTGAGGCCGTCGATGGCGGGCATGCGCAGGTCCAGCACCATCAGGTCCGGCTCCAGTTCGCGCAGCAGGTCGGGCACCTTGTCGGGGTTGCCGGTGGCGGCCACCTGCATCCGGCCCCGCTGCTGGAGCAGGTCGGTCAGGCCGCTGCGGCACAGGGAATGGTCTTCCACCAGCACGACCTTCAGCGGCGGCGCGTTCATGGCTTGTCTCCTTCGGCGGGCAGGGGCAGGGCGCAGTGCACGGTGGTGCCGCCACCGGGGCGCGGGCCGACCGACAGCGTGCCGCCGACGCGCTGCGCCCTCTCCCGCATGATCGCCATCCCGTAGTGTGCGCCGTCCGCCGGACCGGCTCCCGCGGCGGGCGTCCCCACCCCGTCGTCCTCCACGCGCAGCTCCAGCGCCCGCCCGCCGGCGCGGATGCTGAGCCAGCCGTGGCGCGCGTGCGCATGGCGCTCGATGTTGGCCAGCGCCTCCTGCACGATGTGGAATGCCTCGGCCTGCACCGCGTCGGGCAGGGGGGCGGCCAGCGCCTCGTCCACCTCGAGCGGGATGCCGGTGCGCGCCGTGAAGCGGCCGGCCAGCGCGGCGAGCGCGGGCGCCAGGCCGCGCGGGTCGATCCCGGTGCGGAAGTGGGTGACGATCTCCCGCAGACTGGAATGCGCTTCGCCCAGGGTTTCGCGGATGTCTTCGACGAAGGCCAAGGCGCCCTCCTGGTTGCCGGCCTGGATAGCGTCCCGCAGCAGCGGCAGCCGCATCTTGACGAAGGTCAGGTTCTGCGCAACGGCATCGTGCACTTCCGCGGCCATCAGCTGCCTTTCCTGCGCCACCGTGGCACGCAGGTTCTCGGCCTCCAGCCGGTGCTTCTCCAGCGCCAGGCCCAGCAGCTCGCCGACCGAGCGCAGCAGCGCCAGCACGGCCGGGGCCGGCTGCACGTCGTGCTCGAAGAACAGGTTGTAGATGCCGAGCACGCGCTGCCCGTGGCGCAGCGGCACCGCCAGCGCGCAGCGGCAGGTCTCGCCGAAGAAGGCGTCGCCGGTGATCTCGGCGCAGCCGCGCAGTTCGCGCGTCCAAACCACTCGCGCCTCGTCCACGCCCTGGCCGCAGAAGCCGCAGTGGCTGTCCATCAGCTGCTCGGCGCAGGCCAGCGCGGGCGGCAGGCCGCGGGTGCTCACCAGCTCGAAGCGCCGGCTGTCCGGCGACAGCATGCGCACCGTGCCGGCGCGCGCGTCCGCCAGGCGCACCAGCGGCTCCAGGAAGCGATCGAGCAGGGCGCGCAGGTCCGCGCCGGCGGCGAGGTCGGCGGTGATCTCCGCGAGCAGGGCCGCGGCGGGGGTGGCGTTCGTCTGGTTCACGGGCAGGCAGCCGCGGGGCCGCCAATCCATAAGTGGTGGCTGATGCGCCGTATTCAAACGCCGTTTCGGGTCCCGGGACCATGGGGGGTTCCCGTAGCCGCACGGATATTCGGGAATGCTTATCCCCCACATGGGTAGTGCCGGCTTCCCCTTCGCGGTGATAGACGCCCCCGGAGGCGCTGCGCCTAATGGATGCATGCTGCGCGATGCCCTCGTCGTCCTCTGCGGCGTGCTGGCCGCAGCCGCGTCCGCGCACGCCGCCGCGCTCTCCGTGGTGGCGGCGGTGCCCTGGTGGACCTGGCCGCTGGCGCTGTTCGCCTGCTGCTTCGTGCTGGGGGTGGTGGCGGTGCCGGCGGGCATCGGCGGCGGCACGCTGTTCGTGCCGATCGTCGGCAGCTTCTTTCCCTTCCACCTGGACTTCGTGCGCGGCGCCGGCCTGCTGGTGGCGCTGGCCAGCGCGCTGGCCGCCGGCCCGACGCTGTTGCGCAACGGCCTGGGCAGCCTGCGCCTGACGCTGCCGCTGGCGGTGCTGGCCTCCGCCAGCGCGATCGGCGGCGCGCTGCTGGGGCTGGCGATGCCGTCGTCGGTCGTGCAGATCCTGCTGGGCGGCCTGGTGCTGGCCATCGTCGCGGTCATGCTCCTGTCGCCGGGCAGCGAATACCCGGTGGTGGCGTTCCCGGATGCGATCTCGCGTTCGCTGGCGCTGCACGGCGTGTTCGTCGACCGCGCTTCCGGCCGCACCGTGCAATGGCAGGTGCACCACACGGCCGGCGGACTGGTGGCGTTCACCCTGATCGGCGTGATGGCCGGGATGTTCGGCATCGGCGCCGGCTGGGCCAACGTGCCGGTGCTCAACCTGGTGATGGGCACGCCGCTGAAGCTGGCCGCCGGCACCTCGGGCGTCGTGCTGTCGCTGGTGGACTCGTCGGCCGCCTGGGTGTACCTGCACCGCGGCGCGGTGCTGCCCATGATCGCCGTGCCCTCGGTGCTGGGCACCATGCTGGGCGCGCGCATCGGGGCGCGCCTGCTCGATCGCATGGACGCGCGGATGGTGCGGCGGCTGGTGATCGGCGTGCTGCTGTTCGCCGGCGCCCGCGCGCTGCTCAAGGGCACGGGGGTCTGGCCATGAAGCCGGTGACGCAATCGGGGCCGCAGATGCGCTATGCGATGCTGCTGGAATGGGGCACGCGGGCGGGCCTCGTGGTGCTGCTGGGGAGTTTCGCCGCCTACCTGGCCGGCTGGCTGCCGGCGCACGTGCCGCCGCAGGACCTGCCCCGGTTCTGGTCGCAGCCGGTGGCCGCTTTCCTGGGGCAGACCGGTTCACCCACCGGCTGGGGCTGGCTGGCCCTGCTCGATCGCGGCGACATGCTGGGGCTCGCCGGCATCGGCATCCTGGCGGGCTGTTCGATGGTGGCGCTGCTGGCGCTGGTCCCCATGTACGCCTCGGTGCGGGACCGCGCCTTCGTGGCGCTGTGCCTGGTGGAAGTGGCCGTGCTGCTGGGGGCGGCGTCGGGGGTGGCGGCATGAGCGCCGCACGGGCCATCCTGGGGGAGGCTGCCGAATGAGCGAAGTCCTGGCGGCTCTGGTACGGGCGCGCCCGGAGGCGATGGGCCACTACTTCGCCTTCCTCAAGGACAGCGGCACGCGGCTCGACCCGCGCACCCGCAACCTCATTTCGGTGATCACCAAGGTGCACGCGCAGACCGAGCGCGGCCTGCGCCAGTACCTCACGCGCGCGCTGCGGGAAGGCTGCACCGGCGAGGAGGTCCTCGACGCGCTGCTGATGGCCTTCCCGGCGCTGGGCCTGGCGAAGATCGTCTGGGCCACCGAGGTGATCCTGGCCATGGACCTGCCCGAGTTCGCCTTCCTGGCCGGCGCGCCGGCGCCGGCGGCCTGGCACGACCTGCTCGCGGCCGACGAGGTGCCGCCGGGGCAGACGCGCCGCATCGAATGCGCGGGCCGGGCGGTGTTCGCGCACCACGGCGCCGGCGGCTGGCGCGTGTTCGACAGCCGCTGCCCGCACCAGGCCACGGACATCCCGCAGCTGGCGCTGGACGGCGACGCGCTGACCTGCCCGCGGCACGGCTGGCGGTTCGACGTGCGCAGCGGCGCGTGCACGGCGCACGGCGACCGCCCGCTGCGCGAATGGGATTGCCGCCTGCAGGAGGGGCGCCTGCAGGCGTACTGGTAAGAGCCCAACCACACCACCCTACGAGGACGGAGACAAACGATGAAACGGATCCCTGGACTGCTGCGGTTCGCGCCGCTGGCCGCCGCCCTGGCGGCGGCACCGGCCTTCGCCACCAACGGCTACTTTCCGCACGGCTACGGCCTCAAGGCCAAGGGCATGGGCGGCGTGTCCACCGCGATGGCGCAGGACGCGATGGGCGGCGCCACCAACCCGGCGAGCATGGTCTGGACCGGTTCGCGCTTCGACGTCGGCCTCGACGTGTTCAGCCCGCGGCGCGAGGCGGAGCGCACCGGCGCCGGCTTCCCGACGCTCAACGGCCAGGTGGAGAGCGGGCGCAACTGGTTCGGGGTGCCCGAGCTGGGCTACAACAAGATGGTGAACCCCGACCTGTCCCTGGGCGTCACCGTGTACGGCAACGGCGGCATGAACACCAGCTACCCGCAGGGCAGCTTCAACTGCGGCGCGGGCCCGGCCAACATGCTGTGCGGCAGCGGCGAACTGGGCGTGGACCTGATGCAGCTGGTCGTCGCCCCGACGGCGGCCTACAAGTTCTCGCCGCGCCATTCGCTGGGGGCCTCGCTGCTGCTCGGCTACCAGCGCTTCGAGGCCAAGGGCCTGCAGGCCTTCGACAACGCGCCCGGCTTCCCGCCTTTCACGCAGTCGCCGGGCAACGTCACCAATCGCGGCAAGGACAGTTCCACCGGCGTCGGCATCCGCATCGGCTACTTCGGCCAGGTCACCGACTCGCTCACCATCGGCGCGGCCTACTCGCCCAGGATGAACATGGGGTCGTTCGACAAGTACCGCGGCCTGTTCGCGAACAACGGCGAGTTCGACATCCCCGCGAACTACGGCGTCGGCGCCGCCTTCACGCCGGCACGCGGCTGGACCGTCGCGGCCGACTGGCAGCGCATCAAGTACTCGGGCGTGCCCTCGGTCGGCAACCCGAGCGCCGCGGCCGCGCCCCTGGGCGCGCCCAACGGCCCGGGCTTCGGCTGGCGCGACATCGACGTGTTCAAGCTCGGCGTCGCCTGGCAGATGACCGCGGCGACCACGCTGCGCGCCGGCTACAACCGCGGCGAGAACCCGGTCCGCGGCAGCGACGTCAGCTTCAACATCCTGGCGCCGGGCGTGATGACCAGCCACTACACCGTCGGCTTCACCCGCGCGCTCGATGCCGCCAGCGAGATCACCGGTGCCTTCATGTACGCGCCGTCGGAGAGCGTGACCGGGCCGTCCCTGTTCAACGCGGTGCTGGGCCCGGGGGCGGGCGGCAACGAGACCATCCGCATGCGGCAGTTCTCCTTCGGCCTCGCCTGGGGCCGGCGCTTCTGATGGCGGTCCTGCACGATCCCGAGGCGCGGCCCGGCGCGGCGCACACGCAGGTGAAGACCACCACCTGCTACATGTGCGCCTGCCGCTGCGGCATCCGCGTGCACCTGCGCGACGGGCAGGTCCGCTACATCGACGGCAATCCGGACCATCCGCTCAACAAGGGGGTGATCTGCGCCAAGGGATCGGCAGGCATCATGAAGCAGGAGTCGCCGGCGCGGCTGACGCAGCCGCTGCTGCGCAAGGCCGGCAGCGAGCGCGGCGCCGGCGAGTTCGAGCCGATCTCCTGGGAGCGGGCGCTCGACATCCTCGCCACGCGCCTGGCGCGCATCCGCTCCACCGACCCGAAGCGCTTCGCCCTGTTCACGGGCCGCGACCAGATGCAGGCGCTGACCGGCCTGTTCGCGCGCCAGTTCGGCACGCCCAACTACGCGGCGCACGGCGGCTTCTGCTCGGTGAACATGGCCGCCGGCATGATCTATTCGGTGGGCGGCAGCTTCTGGGAATTCGGCGGGCCGGACCTGGAGCGGGCGAAGCTGTTCGTTATGCTCGGCACGGCGGAGGACCACCACAGCAACCCGCTGAAGGCGGCGATCTCGAAGTTCAAGCGCGCGGGCGGCCGCTTCGTCTCGGTCAACCCGGTGCGCACCGGCTACTCCGCGATCGCGGACGAATGGATCCCGATCCGCCCCGGCACCGACGGCGCGCTGCTGATGGCGCTGCTGCACGAGCTGGTGCGCACGGACCAGGTCGACCGCCCCTTCCTCCAGCGCTTCACCAATGCGCCGCAGCTGGTGGTGCTGGACGAGGGCGAGCGCGAGGGCCTGTTCGCGTTCGATCCCGCGGCCGGCCCACCCGGCGACGGCCGCAACCCGCACAACAAGCTGGTGTGGGACCTGGCCAGCGGGCAGGTGCGCGCCGCCTACCCGGAGGGCATAGCGGAAGGCGTCGAGCCCGCGCTGGAGGGCCACTACACGCTGGCCGACGGCACGCGGGTGGCGCCCTCGTTCCAGCTGCTCAAGGATCGGGTGCGCGAGTGCACGCCCGAGTGGGCCGCGGACATCACCGGCATCCCGGCCGCGCGCATCCGGCGGCTCGCGGCGGAGATGGGCCACACGGCGTTCCGGCAGGCCTTCGAGCTGCCGATCGCCTGGACCGATGCCTGGGGCAAGCGCCACGCGAGCACGCAGGCGCGCCCGGTCGCCTTCCACGCCATGCGCGGGCTGGCCGCGCACTCGAACGGCTTCCAGACCGTGCGCGCGCTGGCGGTGCTGATGACGCTGCTCGGTACCATCGACGCGCCCGGCGGCTTCCGCCACAAGGCGCCTTACCCGCGCCACATCGTCCCCAACTACCGCGCCTTCAACGACCCGGAGCAGATCAAGCCGAACACGCCGCTGAATGCCGCGCCGCTCGGTTTCCCCGCCGGCCCCGAGGAGCTGGCGATCTGCGCCGACGGCACCCCGCTGCGCATCGACCACGCCTTCTCCTGGGAGCACCCGCTGGCCGCGCACGGGATGATGCACAACGTGATCGCCAACGCGGCGCGCGGCGACCCCTACCGCATCGACACGCTGCTGCTGTTCATGGCCAACATGGCCTGGAACTCCAGCATGGACCCGCTGGCCACGCGCGCCATGCTCACCCGCAAGGACGACGCGGGGGAGTACATGATCCCCTTCATCGCCGTGTGCGACACCTTCCAGAGCGAGACCGTCGCCTTCGCCGACCTGGTGCTGCCCGACACCACCTACCTGGAGCGGCACGACGTCATGAGCATGCTGGACCGGCCGGTGTCGGAATTCGACGGGCCGGTGGACTCGGTGCGGGTGCCGGTGGTCGAGCCGCCGCCGGGCTGCAAGCCCTTCCAGGAAGTGCTGGTGGAACTGGCCTCGCGGCTGAAGCTGCCGGCCTTCACCACGCCGGAGGGCGGGCGCAAGTTCAGCGGCTACCAGGACTTCATCGTCAACTTCCAGCCGCAGCCGGGCGTGGGCTTCCTCATGGGCTGGCGCGGCGCCGACGGCAGCGAGCCGCTGCGCGGCGCGCCCAACCCGAAGCAGTGGGAGATGTACGCGAACAACAACTGCGTCTTCCAGTACCACATGCCCGAGGACATGCAGTACATGCGCAACTGGAACCGCGCCTACCTGGACTTCGCCAAGGACAAGGGCTGGCGGCAGAAGAACGACCCGATCCAGCTGGCGATCTACTCGGACTGCCTGCAGGGCTTTCGCCTGGCCGCGCAGGGCAAGACCCGCGGCCGGCAGCCGCCCGACCACCTGCGCGAGCGCATCGCCACCTACTTCGATCCGCTGCCCTTCTGGTACGCGCCGCTGGAGGACGCCGCCACCGACAGGACGCGCTACCCGCTCAACGCGGTGACGCAGCGGCCGATGGCGATGTACCACTCCTGGGATTCGCAGAACGCGTGGCTGCGCCAGATCCACAGCCACAACTACCTGCACGTGCACCCGTCCACGGCGCAAGCCGCGGGTGTGGCCGACGGCGGCTGGGCCTGGGTGGAGAGCCAGTGGGGACGCGTGCGCTGCATGCTGCGCTACAGCGAGGCGGTGGAGCCGGGCACGGTATGGACCTGGAACGCGATCGGCAAGGGGCGCGGTGCCTGGAAGCTCGCGCCCGACGCGGACGAATCGCGCAAGGGCTTCCTGCTCAATCACGTGATCTCCAGCGAGCTGCCCGACCCGCGCGGGGGCGGGCGCGTCATGAGCAACTCGGACCCGGTCACGGGGCAGGCCGGCTGGTACGACGTGCGGGTGCGCATCCGCCCGGCCGCCGCCGGGGAGGCCGCGGAGAGCTTCCCGCAGGTGCCGGAGATGCCGGCCGTGCCCGGCGTGGGCCATGCG
>JALHLO010000189.1 GCA_022844525.1 Ramlibacter sp. | reverse complement strand
TGGAGCGAATGTGGCGGCGCCCGGCCGCGCCCTTGACGGCCGCGAGCAGCGCCTCGGTCAGCTCCATCGACAAGGCGTTCAGGACCTCGGGACGGTTCAGCGTGAGGAGCAGCGCGCTGCCCTTTTCCTCGATCAGCAGATGGGACATGGTGTCACTCGGCCTTGATGCCAAGTTCCTTGATGATGCCCAGCCAGTTGGCCGACTCCTGCTTCATCAGCTTGTCGAAGGCCTCGGGCGTCGAGGTCTCGGCCTCGGCGCCGAGCTTGGCGAGGTTTGCCACGACGGCGGGGTTCTTCATGGTCTTGTCGATGGCGGCGTTCAGGCGCGCGATCACGGGGCGCGGCACGCCGGCGGGCACGAGGTATCCGAACTGGCCGGTCACCGTGAATTCGGGGTAGCCGGACTCCGCGATGGTCGGGACATTGGGCAGGAGCGGCGAGCGGCGCGCACCCGTCACGGCGATCGCCCGCAGCTTGCCGGACTGGATGTACGGCACCATGGCCGCGAGGTTCTCGAAGCCGAGCTGCACCTGGTTGGCCAGCAGCGCCGACAGGCCCGGGCCGCCACCGGTGAACGGCACGTGGGTCACGTCCACCTTGAAGGCTTTCTTGAACAGCTCACCGACGAGGTGCGTGGAGCTGCCGATGCCGGCGGATTCGAAGTTCAGCACGCCGGGCTTGGCGCGCACCAGCGCGAGCAGTTCGGACAGGTTCTTGGCCGGCACCGCGGTGTTCGCGACGATCACGTAGGGCAGCGTGGTGGCCATGCTGACGCCGGCGAAATCGTTGGTCGGGCTGTAGGGCAGCTTCTGGTACATGCCCGCGACGGCGGTGTGCGGCAGGGCGCTGGCGAACAGCAGCGTGTAACCGTCGGCGGGCGCGCGGGCCGCCTGCGCGGCGCCGATCGAGCCGCCGGCGCCGCCCTTGTTCTCGATCACCACCGACTGGCCGAGGTTCTCGGCGAGCACGGGCTGGATCAGCCGCGCGAGGACGTCGGTGCCGCCGCCCGGCGGGTAGGTCACGATGACCTTCACCGGCCTGTTCGGGAAGTCCTGCGCCACCGCCGCGACCGGCGCCATCGCGGCGCAGGCAAGGCCCATGGCGGCGAGATGCATCGCGAGCATGCGCGACCAGGACGCCGGCCAAAGTCTGTCGAGAGTTCTCATGTACTTGTCTCCATTGGAAGGGTTATGGGGAATTCTGTGGTTGCGGCGGCGGTGGAGACAAGCGACGTGTGCTTGTCGTCTCCTTCGGAAAAGTCATGACCTCGGCGCCGTGTGCGGCACAATCCCGTGCGCAATGCCGGTGGGGACTGCCGTTTCCGATGGTAGGCAGCCATCACCGCGGGGGCACGAAATCCTGCGAAGCAGACATGCCGGCTCGACGCAACCAGGAAGATGAAGTCGGACAGGAGTGGGACCATGGATCCGGAAGCGATCGAGTACTTCGCGCTGGTGGCGCGAACCGGCAGCATCTCCAAGGCGGCGGCGGTGCTGGGCATCGAGCCCTCCACGCTCGCGCGCCACATCGGCCGGCTCGAGGACGACGCCGGCCTCCGACTCTTCCACCGCAGCGGGCGAGGCATGGTCCTCACCGATGCCGGGGCGCTCTTTCTCGAGGAGGCCGACAAGGTCGTCGAGTCGCTGGCGCATGCGCGCCGCGTCGCCGCCGACCTTGCCGCCGGCGGCCCGTCGCAGATCGTCATTGCGGCGCAACCCACGATCGCGCAAGTCACCTTCGGCCCGCTGGCCCAGGCCTTGCGCCTGCGGTTCCCGCGCGCGCGTGTCCGGCTCATCGAGGGCCTGGGCCACCAGGTGGTCAGCTGGCTGCAGGAGGGCAAGACGGACGTGGCCGTAATGTACGTGCCGCCGAATCCGCAGATCGCGGACTACGACCTGCTGCTGCAGGAGCCGCTGCATGCCTTCCTGCCGCCCGACCACGGCCACCAGACCGAGAGCATGGACGTGGAGGAATTCGTCGGCCTGCCGCTGATTCTTCCGAGCACGCCGCACGGCATCCGTGGCCTGGTGGAAGGCTGGGCGCAGCGGGCCGGCAAGCGCTTGCGCGTGGTGCTGGAGCACGACGGCTCCACCTTCGTGACGCGTCGCCTGGTGCAGTTCGGCCACGGCTGCTCGATCGGCCCGCTCGCCGCAGCGCAGGACGATTGCCAGAGGGGGCTGCTGCGCGCGGTTCGCCTGGCCGGCCCGGACACCCTGCGTGCGGTGGCGATCTTCAGTGCGCGCAACCGCCCCTCATTGCGGGGCTTGCACGACGTGCACCAGACGATCCGGCAGGTCGCATCCGAGCTGGTCACCACCGGCGCCTGGCCGGGCGTGGAGCGAATGGCGGGCTAGGCCCGCGTCATTCGACGGTCACGCTCTTGGCCAGGTTCCGCGGCTTGTCCACATCGGTCCCCCGCGCGCAGGCCGTGTGATACGCCAGCAGCTGCAGCGGCACCACGTGCAGCAGCGGGCTCAGGTTGCCGTAGTGCTCCGGCATGCGGATCACGTGCACGCCTTCGCTGCTCTCGATGCGGCTGTCGGCGTCGGCCAGCACGTAGAGCACGCCGCCGCGCGCGCGCACTTCCTGCATGTTGCTCTTGAGCTTTTCCAGCAGCGCGTCGTTCGGCGCCACCGTCACCACCGGCATCTCGCTGGTCACCAGCGCCAGCGGGCCGTGCTTCAGTTCGCCGGCCGGGTAGGCCTCGGCGTGGATGTAGCTGATCTCCTTCAACTTGAGCGCGCCTTCCAGCGCGATCGGGTAGTGCATGCCGCGCCCCAGGAACAGCGCGTTCTCCTTGTTGGCGAAGTCCTCGGCCCAGCTGATCACCTGCGGCTCCAGCGCCAGCACCGCCTGCAGCGCGGTGGGCAGGTGGCGCATGGCCTTGAGGTGTTCCGCCTCCTGCGTCTCGGTGAGGCTGCCGCGCACCTGCGCGAGGGCCAGCGTCAGCAGGAACAGGCCGGCCAGCTGCGTGGTGAAGGCCTTGGTGGACGCGACGCCGATCTCGACACCGGCGCGCGTGATGTAGGCCAGCTTGCACTCGCGCACCATCGCCGACGTGGACACGTTGCACACGGTCAGCGTGTGCTCCATGCCGAGCGAGCGCGCATGCTTCAGCGCGGCCAGCGTGTCGGCGGTCTCGCCGGACTGGCTGATGGTCACCACCAGCGTGCGCGGATTGGGCACGCTTTCGCGGTAACGGTATTCGCTGGCGATCTCCACCTGCGTCGGCACCTTGGCGATGGATTCCAGCCAGTACTTGGCGGTGCAGCCGCTGTAGTAGCTGGTGCCGCAGGCGAGGATCAGCACCGAGTCGATCTCCTTGAAGACGCGCCAGGCGCCGTCGCCGAACAGCTCGGGGCTGATGTGCTCCACGCCCTGCAGCGTGTCGGAGATCGCGCGCGGTTGCTCGAAGATCTCCTTCTGCATGTAGTGGCGGTAGGGGCCGAGTTCGGCCGCGCCGCTGTGCGCCTGCACGGTCTTCACCGGCCGCGTCACCGGCTTGTGGTTGCGGTCGACGATCCAGTAGCGCCCCAGCTGCAGGTCCACCAGGTCGCCCTCTTCCAGGTACACGATCTGGTCGGTCACGCCCGCCAGCGCCATCGCGTCGCTCGCCAGGAAGTTCTCGTCCTTGCCGACGCCCAGGATCAGCGGCGAGCCCGCGCGCGCGCCGACCACGCGGTGCGGTTCGTCCTTGCAGAACACGGCGATCGCGAAGGCGCCGTGCAGCTGCGCGGTCGCGGCCTTCACCGCGTCGAACAGGTCGCCCTCGTACAGGCTGTCGACCAGGTGCGCGATCACCTCGGTGTCGGTCTGGCTGGTGAAGCGGTAGCCCTTGGCCTGCAGCGCGGCGCGCAGTTCGTCGTGGTTCTCGATGATGCCGTTGTGCACCAGGGCGACGCGCCCCGGCGCGGACGCCGCCGCTTCACCGGGCCCGTGGCTGAAGTGCGGGTGCGCGTTGTGCACCGCCGGCGCGCCGTGCGTGGCCCAGCGCGTGTGGGCGATGCCGGTGCCGCCCTGGATGTGCTCGCTCTCCACCTGCGCCATCAGTTCGGCCACGCGCGCCGTGCTGCGCGCGCGCTTCAGGCCGTCGGCGTAGACGGCGACGCCGCAGGAGTCGTAGCCGCGGTATTCCAGGCGCTGCAGGCCCTGGACCAGGATGGGGACGATGTTGCGCGTGGAAACCGCGCCGACGATGCCGCACATGAATGCAACCTTTGGGACTGGGATGGAGCGACTTTAGGGGGCTGTCGATGCAATATGTTTGCTAAATAGTTGATAAATCGGCGATTTATTTCTCTCCTGCCTTTACATGCAATAAGATTGCGTCATGTCGGGCGGATCGCAACTCGATTCCACGGACCTGGCGCTCCTGGCCCAGCTCCAGGAAGACAGCTCCCTCAGCAACCAGGACCTGGCCGGCCGGGTGCACATCTCCCCGGCCACCTGCCTGCGCCGCGTGAAGCGGCTGCGCGACGCCGGCCTGATCGAGCGCGAGATGGCGATCCTCAACCCCGAGCGGCTGGCCGCCGCCCTGGGCCACGGGCTGGAAGCGGTGGTCGAAGTGTCCCTGGACCGGCAGGGCAACGAGGAGCAGGAAGCGTTCGAGCAGCGCGTGAGCGCCGACGACGCCGTGCAGCAGTGCTACCGCGTCTCGCCGGGACCGGACTTCATCCTGGTGGTGCACGCGCGCGACATGCAGGACTACCTGGCGCTGGCGCAGCGGCTGTTCACGAGCGACGCCAACGTGCGCAACGTCAAGGCCTTCTTCTCGGTGCGGCGGGCGAAGTTCCGGCCGCGGATTCCGCTGCCGGTGCGGGGGTGAGGTTGGCGGGGTTCGGTTGCGCGCTCACCCCGACCTGCGAAGGCGCATCGCCTCCGACATCGCCCATCATTTCTTCTTCGGCCGCGCCCAGTTCATCAGGCTCACCTGCCGCGCCCGCGCCACCGTCAGCACGCCCGGCTCCGTGTTCTTGTTGATCACCGAGCCCGCGCCTATGGTGCCGCCCTTGGCCACCGTCACCGGCGCCACCAGCACGCAGTTGCTGCCCACGTGCACGTCGGCCTCGATCACGGTGCGGTTCTTGTTGGCCCCGTCGTAGTTGGCGGTGATGCTGCCGGCGCCGTAGTTGACGCGCTCGCCCACCGTGGTGTCGCCCAGGTAGGCCAGGTGGTTGGCCTTGGCGCCGCGCGCCATCGACGAGTTCTTCACCTCGACGAAGTTGCCGATGTGCACGTCCGGACCGAGCTGCGCGCCCGGGCGCAGCCGCGCGAACGGCCCGACCAGCGCGCCCTCGCCGACTTCCACGCCGGCCTTCTCACCTTCGATGTGCGTGAAAGCCTGGATGCAGGCGTTGTCCGCGATGCGCGCGTTGGCGATCACGCAGTTCGGGCCGATGCGCACGTTGTTGCCCAGGGTGACCTGCCCTTCGAAGACGCAGTTGACGTCGATCTCCACGTCCTGCCCGCAGTGCAGCGTGCCGCGCACGTCGAAGCGCGCCGGGTCCGCCAGGCGCACGCCCTGCTCCATCAGCGTGCGCGCCTGCCGCAGCTGGTAGGCACGCTCCAGTTCCGCCAGCTGCAGCGGGCTGTTGACGCCGTCGACTTCCACCTGCTCGCCCGCGGGCGAAGCCACCACCTCGCAGCCGTCGGCCACCGCGAAGCCGACGATGTCGGTCAGGTAGAACTCGCCCTGCGCGTTGTCGTTGGTCAGGCGCGCCAGCCAGGCCTTGAGCTTCGCCGAGGGCACCGCCATGAAGCCGGTGTAGACCTCGCGCAGCGCGCGTTGCGCCTCGCTGGCGTCCTTGTGTTCGACGATCGCCTGCACCGCGTCGCCCTTGCGCACGATACGGCCGTAGCCGGCGGGGTTGGCCATCTCCACCGTCAGCAGGGCGAGGCGCTGGCCGCCGCACTTGTCCACCAGGGCCTGCAGGGTTTCGGCGCGGATCAGCGGCACGTCGCCGTTGAGGATCAGCGCGATGCCGTCATCGGGCAGCACCGGCACCACCTGCTGGACGGCGTGGCCGGTGCCCAGCTGCGGCTCCTGCCGCACGAAGTCGGGCGCGGGCCGGCCGGCGGCTTGCGCGGACTGGCGCAGCCAGCCTTCCACGTCGTCGGCGCCGTGGCCCGTGATGACGATCGTGCGGCGCGCCCGCAGGGCCTGTGCCGTGTCCATCACGTGCTGGATCAGCGGGCGGCCGCCCAGCCGGTGCAGGACCTTGGCGGTCCGGCTTTTCATGCGCGTGCCCTTGCCGGCCGCCATCACCACTACATCGACTGCTGTCATTCACGTACCCTTCGTACCCATGAAGTCGTTGGACCCCACCCGTATCGGCGGCATTATCCTTGGGCTGGCCCTCGCGCTGGCGCTCTCGGCGTGCAGCGCGGTCAAGCTCGGCTACAACAACCTGCCCCACCTGGCCTACTGGTGGCTCGACGGTTACGTGGATTTCAGCGACGAGCAGGCACCCCGGGTGCGCGACGAGATCGCGGCGCTCCACGCCTGGCACCGCCAGCAGGAGCTGCCCAGGGTGCTGGAGCTGCTGGGGCGCATGGAGCAGCTCGCGCCGGGCGAGATCACCCCCCAGCAGGCCTGCACGGTCGTCGGCGAGGTGCAGGCGCGCCTGCGGTCCATCGGCGAACAGGCCGCGCCGGGCGCCGCCACGCTGGCGGCCACCCTCTCCGGCCGCGAGCTGCGCCACATGCAGCGCAAGTTCCGGCGCGTCAACGAGCGCTTCCACGAGGAATGGGTGGCGCCGCCGCCGCCGCAGCGGCACGCGAAGCGCTACGAGAAGATGCTGGAGCGGCTGGAGACGATCTACGGGCCGCTGCAGGACCCGCAGCGCGAACTGCTGCGGGCGCGCATGGAGCAATCCGTGTTCGACCCGGTGCGCTCGGCCGCGGAGTGGCAGCGCCGCCAGCAGGACCTGCTGCAGGTCCTGCGCCGGCTCGCCCATCCCGGCCAGCTGCGGGAGGGGGAAGCCCGCGCCCTGCTGCGCGGCTGGCTGGCCCGCAGCGAGCAGGCACCCGATCCCGCCTACCGCGCCTACCAGGAGGCGCTGCTGCAGGAAGGCTGCGCCACCTTCGCCCTGGTGCACCAGGGAACGAGCGCCGCCCAGCGCGACCAGGCGGTGCGGCGCCTGCGCGCCTACCAGCGCGACGTCCGGGACCTGATGGCGCAGCAACCGTGAGGGCGGCGGGCAACGGCATCGTCCTGGTGTGGCGCCTGGGCGCGGCGACCACCCTGATCGTGACCGCCTTCGCGATGATCGGGCCGGTGCTGGCCGTGCTGCTGCAACAGGCGGGCCACGGCACCGCCTTCATCGGCGCCTTCTCGATGCTGCCCTTCCTGATGGTGGGGCTGCTGATCCCGGTGATGCCGCGGCTGCTGGCGCGCTGGGGCACGCTGCGCAGCTACCGCAGCGGCGCCGTGCTGCAGCTCACCGGCGTGCTGGGCTACGCGCTGTCGGACTCCACGCTGGTGTGGGCGCTGGCATCGGTCATCGCCGGGACTGGCGCTGCCGCCTTGTGGAACACCACCGAGGCGCTGCTCGCGGAGGAAGCCCCGCCTGCCATGCGCGGGCGCGTGATGGGCCTGTACCAGACGGCCCTGGGCGCCGCGCTGGCGCTCGGCCCCTTCCTGCCCGGGCTGCTGCGCCTGGAGGCCGGCATGGTGCTCTGGCTGGCTGTGGCGATGATCGCCGCCTGCCTGCTGCTGGCGGTGACGGCGCCTGCGCACGAGCCGCGCCACGGCAGCCGCCCGCCCACCGGGACCGCGCATGCCTTGCGCATGGTGCCCTGGCTGGCGGTGCTGGCGTTCTGCGGCGGCGTCTTCGAAGCGGGACTCGGCGCGGTGACCGCCGCCTACGGATCCGCCAGCGGCATGAGCCTGCGCACCGCCGCCAGCATCGCCGGGGCGATCGGCATCGGCAGCTTCCTGTTCCAGTACCCGGCGGGCTGGTCCGCGGACCGCTATTCGCTGCAGCGCGTGTTCACCGGCGCCGCGGGCGCGCTGCTGGTGGCGAGCGGGGCGATGGCGTTCGCCAACCAGGCGCCGTGGCTGCTGTGGGCCTGCGGGCTGGTGTGGGGCGGCGTGGGCGGCGCGCTCTACACGCTGACGATGGTGCAGGTGGCGCACGCGTTCTCCGGCCGCGCCACGGCGGGCGGCGCGGCGGCGATGATCACGGGCTACACCTGGGGCGGGACGCTGGGTCCGGTGGCCAGCGGGTCGGCCCTGCAGGGTGGCGGACCCGCCGGGCTGGCGCTGGTGCTGGGCGCGCTGGCGCTGCTCACGCTGGCGGCCGCGCGGCGGGCGG
>JALHLO010000188.1:2347-8346 GCA_022844525.1 Ramlibacter sp. | reverse complement strand
GGTAGTCGTGCGTGCCGGCCGAATCGATGTGGATGCGGTCCTGCAGGCCCTCGCGCCGCACCAGGTGGCGGAAGACGCCCTCGGCCGTCGGGCTGCGGCAGATGTTGCCCATGCAGACCATCAGGACGGCGTACTTCCCCATTTCTATTTCTTCTTCGCGGTATCGATGGCCACGACGTTGTCGTGCACGACGGCACCGAAGGCCTGTTCCTTGAGCAGCGCGAGCTGGTCGCGCACCCGGGCGGCCTTCTCGAACTCGAGGTTGCGGGCGTGCTCCAGCATCTGCTTTTCCAGCTGCTTGATGCGCTTGGAGATGTCCTTCTCCGACATGTCCTCGACCATCGCGCGCTGCAGTTCCTGCTTCTCCTGCTCCTTGCTCGCCTTCTCGCTGTACACGCCGTCGATCAGGTCGCGCACCTGCTTCTGGATGCTGCGCGGCGTGATGCCGTGCGCCAGGTTGTGGGCGATCTGCTTCTCGCGCCGCCGGTCGGTCTCGCCGATGGCCTTCTTCATCGAGTCGGTCATCCGGTCCGCGTAGAGGATCGCGCGGCCGTTCAGGTTGCGCGCGGCCCGGCCTATGGTCTGGATCAACGAGCGCTCGGCGCGCAGGAAGCCTTCCTTGTCCGCGTCGAGGATGGCCACCAGCGACACCTCCGGGATGTCCAGGCCTTCGCGCAGCAGGTTGATGCCCACCAGCACGTCGAACTGGCCCAGCCGCAGGTCGCGCAGGATCTCCACCCGCTCCACGGTGTCCACGTCGCTGTGCAGGTAGCGCACCTTCACGCCGTTGTCGCTGAGGTAGTCGGTGAGCTGTTCCGCCATGCGCTTGGTCAGCGTGGTGATCAGCACCCGCTCGTTCTTCTCCACGCGCAGCCGGATCTCCTGCAGCACGTCGTCCACCTGGTGCGTGGCGGGACGCACCTCCACCACCGGGTCGATCAGGCCGGTGGGGCGCACCAGCTGCTCCACCACCTGGCCGGCATGGGTCTTCTCGTAGTCGGCGGGCGTGGCCGACACGAAGATCACCTGCCGCATGCGCGCCTCGAATTCCTCGAACTTCAGCGGCCGGTTGTCCATGGCCGAAGGCAGCCGGAAGCCGTACTCCACCAGCGTTTCCTTGCGGGCACGGTCGCCGGCGTACATGCCGTTCAGCTGGCCGATCATCTGGTGGCTCTCGTCCAGGAACATCAGCGCGTCCTTGGGCAGGTAGTCCGTCAGCGTCGACGGCGGTGCCCCCGGCGGCGCGCCCGAAAGGTGCCGCGTGTAGTTCTCGATGCCCTTGCAGTGGCCCAGCTCGGCGAGCATCTCCAGGTCGAACCGGGTGCGCTGCTCCAGCCGCTGCGCCTCCACCAGCTTGCCCTGCTTGACGAAGTAGTCCAGCCGGTCCTTGAGCTCCAGCTTGATCGACTCCACGGCGGACACCACCTTCTCGCGCGGCGTCACGTAGTGGCTGGACGGGTAGACCGTGAAGCGCGGCACCTTCTGGCGGATGCGCCCGGTGAGCGGGTCGAACAGCTGCAGCGTCTCGATCTCGTCGTCGAACAGCTCGATGCGGATCGCCAGCTCCGAGTGTTCGGCCGGGAAGATGTCGATGGTGTCGCCGCGCACGCGGAAGGTGCCGCGTGCGAAGTCCTGCTCGTTGCGGTTGTACTGCATGCGGATCAACTGGCCGATGATGTCGCGCTGCCCGATCTTGTCGCCCACCCGCATGATGAAGCGCATCTGCGTGTAGTCCTCGGGGGCGCCGATGCCGTAGATCGCGCTCACCGTGGCCACGATCACCGTGTCGCGCCGCTCCAGCACGCTCTTGGTGGCCGACAGCCGCATCTGCTCGATGTGCTCGTTGATCGAGCTGTCCTTCTCGATGAACAGGTCGCGCTGCGGGACGTAGGCTTCCGGCTGGTAGTAGTCGTAGTAGCTCACGAAGTACTCCACGGCGTTCTTCGGGAAGAACTCGCGGAATTCGCTATAGAGCTGCGCGGCCAGCGTCTTGTTGGGGGCGAACACGATCGCCGGCCGGCCCAGGCGCGCGATCACGTTGGCCATGGTGAAGGTCTTGCCGGAGCCGGTCACGCCCAGGAGGGTCTGGAACACCTCGCCGTCGTTGACGCCTTCCACCAGCTTCTCGATCGCCTGCGGCTGGTCGCCGGCCGGCGGGTAAGGCATGAAAAGCTCGAACGGCGAGTCGGGAAAGCTGATGAACTGGCCCTTTTTCTCGTCCTGCTGGGCCTCGGCGGCCTCGGGTATTGCGCTCATTCGGTTCAGTCTGAAGGTCGACCCATTAAAATTGCGGGCAGCCGGCCAGCGTACAACAGGCCGGGCGTTCGTGCCACCGCATCCAAGGAACCCCATGTCTCTCTTCAACGCCGTCGAAATGGCGCCCCGCGATCCGATCCTCGGGCTGACCGAGCAGTTCGTAGCCGACCCGAACCCGAAAAAGGTGAACCTCGGCGTGGGGGTGTATTACGACGACAACGGCAAGCTGCCGCTGCTGGAGTGCGTGCAGAAGGCCGAGGAAAAGATGATGGCCGCCCACGCGGCCCGCGGCTACCTGCCGATCGATGGCATCGCGGCCTATGACGCCGCGATCAAGACCCTGGTATTTGGGGCCGATTCGGAGCCCGTCAAGAGCGGCCGCGTGGCCACCGTCCAGGCCCTGGGCGGCACCGGCGGCCTGAAGATCGGCGCCGACTTCCTGAAGAAGCTCAACCCCGGGGCCAAGGTCCTGATCAGCGACCCGAGCTGGGAGAACCACCGCGGCATCTTCCGCGACGCCGGCTTCACGGTGGAAACCTATCCCTACTACGACGCAGCCAAGCGCGGCATCGACATCGACGGCATGCTGACCGCGCTGGGCACCGCGCCCGCCGGCACCATCGTCGTGCTGCACGCCTGCTGCCACAACCCGACCGGCTACGACATGACGCCCGCCCAGTGGGACCAGGTGGTCGCCGCCGTCAAGGCGCGCAAGCTGGTGGCCTTCCTCGACATGGCCTACCAGGGCTTCGGGCAGGGCATCGCGGAGGACGGCATGGCGGTCGCCAAGTTCGTCGCCTCGGGGGAGGACTTCCTGGTCTCGACCTCCTTCTCCAAGAGCCTGAGCCTGTACGGCGAGCGCGTCGGCGCCCTGTCGGTCCTGTGCCAGAACAAGGATGAAGCCACCCGCGTGCTGTCGCAGCTGAAGATCGTGATCCGCACCAACTACAGCAACCCGCCCACGCACGGCGGCCAGGTGGCGGCGACCATCCTCAACACCCCGGAGCTGCGCGCCCTGTGGGAAAAGGAACTCGCCGCCATGCGCGTGCGCATCAAGGAAATGCGCGGCGCGCTGGTGAACAAGCTCAAGGAAAAGGGCGTCAAGCGCGACTTCAGCTTCATCACCCAGCAGGTCGGCATGTTCAGCTACTCCGGCCTGAGCAAGGACCAGATGGTCCGCCTGCGCAACGAGTTCGGCGTTTACGGCATCGAAAGCGGCCGCATCTGCGTGGCCGCCCTGAACAGCAAGAACATCGACTACGTCGCCGAGTCCATTGCCCAAGTCGTCCAGTAAGGACGCATTGCCGGCCGGCCGCGTTGCCGTGATCGGCGGCGGCCCGGCGGGCCTGATGGCCGCCGAAGTGCTGGCCGCGGGCGGCGCGCAGGTCGACCTGTTCGACGCCATGCCCTCGGTGGGCCGCAAGTTCCTGCTGGCGGGCCGCGGCGGCCTCAACCTCACCCACTCCGAACCGACCGGCAAGCTGCTGGCGCGCTACGGCGCGCGCCGGTCCGCCCTGCAGGACGCGGTCGCCGCCTTCGACGGCGAGGCGGTGCGCGCCTGGGCCGCCGGCCTGGGCATCGCCACCTTCGTGGGCACCTCCGGCCGCGTCTTCCCGACCGACATGAAGGCCGCGCCGCTGCTGCGCGCCTGGCTGCACCGCCTGCGCGCCAGCGGGGTGCGCGTGCACACGCGCCATCGCTGGACCGGCTGGACGCAGGACTCCGGGCTGCGGTTCGCCACGCCCGCGGGCGAAGCCATCCACCAGGCGGACGCCCTGGTCCTCGCTCTGGGCGGCGCCAGCTGGGCGCGCCTGGGCTCCGACGGCGCGTGGGTGCCGTGGCTGCGCGAGCGCGGCGTGGACATCGCGCCGCTGCAACCGTCCAACTGCGGCTTCGACGTCGCGCCCACCGGGCCAGGTCGCAGCGGCTGGAGCGACCACCTGCGCCAGCGCTTCGCCGGCCAGCCGCTCAAGACGGTGGCCATCGCCTTCACCGACGCCCAGGGCCACTCGGAGCGCCAACCCGGCGAGTTCGTCGTGACCGATACCGGCATCGAAGGCAGCCTGGTCTACGCCTTCAGCGCGCGGCTGCGCGACCACATCACGGCGCACGGCTCGGCGACGCTGCACGTGGACCTGCTGCCGCAGCACGATGCGGCCCAGGTGCTGGAAGAAACGCGCCGCCCGCGCGGACCGCGCAGCCTGTCCACCCACCTGAAGAGCCGCCTGGGCATCCAGGGGCTGAAGATGGCGCTGCTGCACGAGATGCTCACCCCGGCGCAACTGGTCGACCCGGCGGAGCTGGCCCGCGCGCTGAAAGCCCTGCCGATCACGGTCGTGCGCCCGCGCCCGCTCGACGAGGCGATCAGCACCGCCGGCGGCGTGCGCTTCGAGGCGCTGGACGCCCATGCGATGCTGCGCGCCCTGCCCGGCGTCTTCTGCGCCGGCGAGATGCTGGACTGGGAAGCGCCCACCGGCGGCTACCTGCTGACAGCCTGCCTCGCCACCGGACGCGCGGCCGCGCAAGGCGCCCTGGAATGGCTCGCGCGGCGGCCGCTCGCCGCCTGAGGGATAATCGCGGGTTCGTTCCTTTCAACCCACAAGATTCACGGAGCCGTCATGGGCAACAAGATCGTCACCGAAGCAGACCGCAAGGCCACCCCCAAGGCGAAGGCCCCGAGCGGCAGCACCAACACCACGGGCCACGGCCAGAAGGTCAGCCTGGAGCGAGGCTCCCACACGCGCAGCAAGAAGAACCCGGGCAAGCGCCCGCGCAAGGGCGGCTGAAGCCCGTTCGCTCCTTGCCATCCGCCGCCCGAGGGCGGCGTTTTGCATTCAGGCCCGCGCCATGCTGAGACTCACCGAACTGCGACTGCCCCTGGAGCATGCCGAGGACGCCCTGCGCCCGGCGGTGGCGCAGCGCCTAGGCATCGCCGACGCGGACCTGCTGTCCTTCAGCGTGTTCCGGCGCGCCTACGACGCGCGCAAGAAAAGCGCCATCCTGCTGGTCTACACGGTGGACTGCGAAGTGCGCGACGAGCCGGCGGTGCTGGCGGCCAGGGCGGGCGACCCGCACGTGAAGCCGACGCCGGACACGCGTTACCGCTTCGTCGGCCACGCCCCCGCGGACTTCCACGCGCAGGAGCGCCCGCGCCCGCTGGTGGTGGGCTTCGGCCCCTGCGGCATCTTCGCCGCCCTGCTGCTCGCGCAGATGGGCCTGCGCCCGATCGTGCTGGAGCGCGGCAAGGAAGTGCGCCAGCGCACCAAGGACACCTGGGGCCTATGGCGCCGGGGCGTGCTGGACCCCGAATCCAACGTGCAGTTCGGCGAAGGCGGCGCCGGCACCTTCAGCGACGGCAAGCTCTGGAGCCAGATCAGCGACCCGCGCCACCTCACCCGCAAGGTGCTGACGGAGTTCGTCAAGGCCGGCGCGCCCGAGGAGATCCTGTTCGTCAGCAAGCCGCACATCGGCACCTTCCGCCTGGTGAGCATGGTGGAGAAGATGCGGGCGGACATCGTCGCGCTGGGCGGCGAGATCCGCTTCGGCCAGCAGGTCACCGACGTGCTGATCGAACGCGACGGCGAAGCGCGCCACCTGCGGGGCGTCACGCTCGCCTCGGGCGAGCAGCTGCGTGCCGACCACGTGGTGCTGGCCCTGGGCCACAGCGCCCGCGACACCTTCGCCATGCTGCACGAGCGCGGCGTGTTCATGGAGGCCAAGCCCTTCTCGGTGGGCTTCCGCAT
>JALHLO010000188.1:0-2337 GCA_022844525.1 Ramlibacter sp. | reverse complement strand
CCGCATCGAGCACCCGCAGGGCGTGATCGACCGCGCCCGCTTCGGCCGCTTCGCCGGCAACCCCATCCTGGGCGCGGCCGACTACAAGCTGGTGCACCACGCGAAGAACGGGCGCAGCGTCTACAGCTTCTGCATGTGCCCGGGCGGCACGGTGGTGGCCGCCACCTCGGAACCCGAACGCGTGGTCACCAACGGCATGAGCCAGTATTCGCGCAACGAGCGCAACGCCAACGCGGGCATCGTGGTGGGCATCTCGCCGCAGGACTACCGGCAGGACGGCCTGGGCCAGGGCCCGGTCGATCCCCTGGACGGCATGCGCTTCCAGCGCGGCTGGGAATCGCGCGCCTACGAACTCGGCGAAGGCGGCTACCAGGCCCCGGGCCAGCTGGTCGGCGACTTCGTGAAGCGCCAGCGCAGCAAGGTGCTGGGCGCGGTCCTGCCCTCGTACCAGCCGGGCGTGCGGCTGACCGACCTGGCGCAGCCCGGGCGCGAAAGCCTGCCGGTGTACGTGCTGGACGCGATCCGCGAGGCGATCCCGGCCTTCGAGCGCCAGATCGCCGGCTTCGCCATGGCCGACGCGGTGCTCACCGGCGTGGAAACGCGCACCTCCTCGCCCCTGCGCCTCACGCGCAACCGGCAGTACGAGAGCCTCAACGTGCGCGGCCTGTACCCCGCCGGCGAGGGCGCCGGCTACGCGGGCGGCATCATGTCGGCCGGCGTGGACGGGATCGAGGTCGCCGAGGCCGTGGCCCGGTCCATCCTGGGCATCGCGGGCGACACCCCGGTTTCCGCGCACGCGATCGGTCCGTCCGTCCTCCAGGCCCTCTGAGCAGCCCGACGGGCCGGATCCGGCCATTCCTTGCACGATTCCTACGCCATCCCCCCGCCAAGCTGACGGCCGGGCCCCTCCAGGGACTCATCCGTAGCCCTGGCCCGTGCAGCCTTGCTCGGCGGCTGGTATATTGCACTGCAACAACCAGGACTCCCGATGCTCTACCAGATCTATGAGGCGCAGCGCTCCCTGATGGAGCCCTTCGCCGATTTCGCGCAGGCGGCGTCCAAGCTTTACAGCAACCCGCTTTCGCCCTTCGGGCAGCATCCCTTCGCGCAGCGCATGGCCGCCGGCTACGACCTGATGTACCGCCTGGGCAAGGACTACGAGAAGCCCGAATTCGGCATCAAGACGGTCGACGTGGACGGCGTGGACGTCGCGATCCACGAACGCGTCGAGATCGACAAGCCCTTCTGCGAACTGCGCCGCTTCAAGCGCTTCTCCGACGACACGCAGACGCTCGCCAGGCTCAAGGAGCAGCCGGCGGTGCTGATCGTCGCGCCCCTCTCGGGCCACTACGCCACGCTGCTGCGCGACACCGTGCGCACCATGCTCAAGGACCACAAGGTCTACATCACCGACTGGCGCAACGCGCGCATCGTGCCGCTGGAACAAGGTCCCTTCCACCTCGACACCTACGTGAACTACGTGCAGGAGTTCATCCGCCACCTGCAGTCCGAATACGGCAACTGCCACGTGATCAGCGTGTGCCAGCCGACGGTGCCGGTGCTGGCGGCCGTGTCCCTGATGGCCAGCCGCGGTGAGCCGACGCCGCTGACGATGACCATGATGGGCGGCCCCATCGATGCCCGCAAGTCGCCCACCGCGGTGAACAACCTGGCGATGAACAAGAGCTTCGAGTGGTTCGAGAGCAACGTGATCTACCGCGTGCCGACGAACTTCCCGGGCGCCGGCCGCCGCGTGTACCCCGGCTTCCTGCAGCACTCCGGCTTCGTGGCGATGAACCCGGACCGCCACCTGTCCAGCCACTACGACTACTTCAAGCACCTGATCGCCGGCGACGACGCCAGCGCCGAGGCGCACCGCCAGTTCTACGACGAGTACAACGCGGTGCTCGACATGGACGCGGACTACTACCTGGAGACCATCCGCATCGTGTTCCAGGAGTTCGGCCTGGTGAACGGCACCTGGGACGTGATGAGCCCGGACGGCCAGCTGGAACGCGTGCGTCCCGAGGACATCAGGACCACGGCGCACTTCACCATCGAAGGCGAGCTGGACGACATCTCCGGCTCCGGCCAGACCGAAGCCGCGCACGGGCTCTGCCACAACGTGCCCAAGACGCGGCAGAAGCACCTGGAGGTCAAGGGCGCGGGTCACTACGGCATCTTCAGCGGCCGCCGCTGGCGCGAGGTGGTGTACCCGCAGGTGCGCGACTTCATCCTGCAGTTCAACGAGCCGCTGGCGGCCGCCCGCAAGACCCCGGCGCGCAAGGCCGTGGCCGCCGCGCGCCGCAGCACCGGAACGGCGCGAGCCACCACGCC
>JALHLO010000187.1 GCA_022844525.1 Ramlibacter sp. | reverse complement strand
TGTCCGGCAGCCCGGTGCTGGTGCGCGAGATCGAGCGCGTGGTGAACCTGCCGTTCGCGTCGCCCTCCGGCTTCGTGGTCGTGCAGGCCAACTCGCCGCGCGCGCGCGACATGCTGGTGGTGGCGCAGGACCAGCACCGGCAGGTGCTGGAGGCGATCGCGCAGCGCGAAGGCGCGCGCGCCGAGGCGATCATGCGCGAGCACTCGCGCCTGGCGCAGCGCAACCTGCGCGAGGCGGTGCAAGGGCCCCACCTGGAGCGCATGCCGGGCGTGCGCCTGCTGCGGCAGCGCCCCGCGGGTCAGTAGCTCGCCTTGGTCCGGTCAAGGGCTGGCTTCCCCGGCTCGCCGTCGCGGGTGAGTCTCACGCCCCGGTCCGGGCCCTGGTCGGCTCGGCGAGTGGTGTCTAATGCAGCTGCCGCGGGGCGGTCACCCAATCGGCATGAGATAACTCCTTGTTCGTTATCGCAAAACTAGCTAACTGGTAGACGAGCCGGTGTTTTGCGGCGGCCCGCAGCGCCGTCAGAATGCGCACCGACCCCACGCGCGGCCGACCGGCCCGTGCCCGCCTTGCTTTCCCAATCTAAGGAGACCCCGCCATGCACAAGAGAACCCTCCTCCAGACCGCGGCCGCCCTGGCGCTGCTCGGCGCCAGCGGCTTGGCCATGGCGCAGGACAACGTGTTCAAGATCGGCCTGATCCTGCCGATGACGGGCCAGCAGGCCACCACTGGCCGCCAGATCGAAGCGGCCGCGCGCCTGTGGATGGCGCAGAACGGCGACACCGTCGCCGGCAAGAAGGTGCAGCTGATCCTCAAGGACGACACCAGCGTGCCGGACGTGACCCGCCGCCTCGCGCAGGAACTGGTGGTCAACGAGAAGGTGAACGTGCTGGCCGGCTTCGGCATCACGCCCTCGGCGCTGGCCGTCGCGCCGATCGCCACGCAGTCGAAGACGCCGCTGGTGGTGATGGCCGCGGCCACCTCCAGCATCACCGAGGCCTCGCCCTACGTGGTGCGCACCAGCTTCACGCTGCCGCAGGCCGCGGTGGCCATGGCCGACTGGGCGCCCAGGAACGGCATCAAGAACGTGGTGACGCTGGTCACCGACTACGGCCCGGGCCTGGATGCCGAGCGCTTCTTCAAGAGCCGCTTCGAGTTCAACGGCGGCAAGGTGCCGGAAGCGCTGCGCGTGCCGCTGCGCAACCCCGACTTCGCGCCTTTCTTGCAGAAGGTGCGCGACCTGAAACCCGACGCGCTGTTCGTGTTCGTGCCTTCCGGCGCGGGCGCCGCGGTGATGAAGCAGTTCGGCGAGCGCGGCATGGACAAGGCCGGCATCCGCCTGATCGGCACCGGCGACGTGACCGACGACGATCAACTGAACGACATGGGCGACGTCGCGCTGGGCGTGGTCACCTCGCACCACTACTCGGCCTACCACCAGTCCGCCGCCAACAAGAAGTTCGTGGCCGAGTTCCAGAAGGCCAACAAGGGCATGCGCCCGAACTTCATGGCCGTGGGCGGCTACGACGGCATGCGCGTGATCTACGAAGCGCTGAAGAAGACCGGCGGCAAGGGCGGCGGCGACGCGCTGCTGGCCGCCATGAAGGGCCAGATCTTCGAGAGCCCGCGCGGCCCGGTGTTCATCGACGCGCAGACCCGCGACGTGGTGCACAACATCTACCTGCGCAAGGTGGAGAAGAAGGACGGCCAGCTGCACAACGTGGAGTTCGACGTCATCAAGGACGTGAAGGACCCGGGCAAGACGAAGTAGTTGCCTTGCTCCTCCCTCCTCTGGGGGGAGGCTGGGAGGGGGGCGCACCAGGGCCCGATGCGCGCCGGAGCGCGGGGCCGCCCGGCCCCCCGCGCCGCCCGCGCGCCCCCCCCCCCCCCCCCCGCACCAGGGCCCGATGCGCGCCGGAGCGCCCCCACCCCGACCCTCCCCCGGAGGGGGAGGGAGTAGAGTTCTCCCCACATCCCCCGAGCCATGCTCACCATCCTCTTCGACGGCATCGCCTACGGCATGCTGCTCTTCGTGCTGGCGGTCGGACTGGCCGTCACCATGGGTCTGATGAACTTCATCAACCTGGCCCACGGCGCCTTCGCCATGGCCGGCGGCTACATCACCGTGCTGCTGATGCAGCGCCTGGGCGTGCCCTTCCTGGTCTGCCTGCCGCTGGCCTTCGCGGGCGCGGCGCTGCTGGGCGCCGTGCTGGAACGCACGCTCTACCGGCCGCTGTACCGCAAGCCGCACCTGGACCAGGTGCTGTTCTCCATCGGCCTGGTGTTCATGTCGGTCGCGGCGGTCGACTACTACGTGGGCTCCACCCAGCAGATCATGCAGCTGCCCGAATGGCTCAAGGGCCGCACCGAGATCGGCTCGCTGGGCATGGGCCACTACCGCCTGTTCATCATCGCGGTGTGCGCGGCGCTCACCGTCGGCCTGCAGTTCATCCTGGCCAGGACGCACTTCGGCAGCCGGCTGCGCGCCTCGGTGGACGACCAGCGCGTGGCCGCCGGCATGGGCATCAACGTGAACGTGGTGTTCCTGTCCACCTTCGCCTTCGGCTCCGGCCTGGCGGGCCTGGGCGGCGCGCTCGGCGCCGAGGTGCTGGGCCTCGACCCCTCCTTCCCCCTGAAGTTCATGATCTATTTCCTGATCGTGGTGGCCGTGGGCGGCACGTCCTCGATCACCGGGCCGCTGCTGGCGGCCCTGCTGCTCGGCATCGCCGACGTCGCCGGCAAGTACTACATCCCGCGCATGGGCGCCTTCATCGTCTACGCGCTGATGATCGTGATCCTGCTGTGGCGGCCCAACGGCCTGTTCGTGCGGCAAGGGGGCAAGGCATGATCGCGGCGCAAACGGATCTGCTGCGCGCCAGCCGCATCAAGGCCTGGGAGCCGGTGTTCTGGTTGCTTGCGTTCGCGGCGCCGGTGCTCATGCCCTCGCATGCGTTGATCATCAACGAGGTGGCGATCGTCGCGCTGTTCGCGGTGTCGCTGGACCTGGTGCTCGGCTACGGCGGCATCGTGTCGCTGGGGCACGCCGCGTTCTTCGGCATGGGCGCGTACACGGCCGCACTGTTCTGCAAGCACATCTCGCCCGATCCGCACCTCGGGCTGCTGGCGGGGATTGCCACGTCGGCGGTGCTCGGCCTGCTGGCCAGCTTCACCGTGCTGCGCGGCAGCGACCTCACGCGCCTGATGGTCACGCTGGGCATCGCGCTGATCCTGTTCGAGCTGGCCAACAAGCTGGACTGGCTCACCGGCGGCATGGACGGCATCCAGGGCCTGATGTTCTCGCCCCTCCTGGGCAAGTTCAGCTTCGACCTGCAGGGGCAGGTGGCGGCGTACTACTCGCTGGGCGTCCTGGTCGTGCTGTTCTTCCTCGCGCGGCGCATCGTGCATTCGCCCTTCGGCGCCACGCTCAAGGCGATCCGCGACAACCGGCTGCGCGCCATGGCCATCGGCATCCCGGTACATGCGCGCCTGATCGCCGTCTATACCGTGGCCGCGGCCATCGCCGGTGCCGCCGGTGCCCTGTTCACGCAGACTTCCGGCTTCGCTTCGATCGACGTGTTCGAGTTCCACCGCTCGGCCGACGTGATGCTGATGGTGGTGATCGGCGGCGTCGGCTGGCTGTATGGCGGCGTGGCGGGTGCCATCGTCTTCAAGCTGATGCAGGACCTGCTGTCCCAGATCACGCCGCAGTACTGGACCTTCTGGCTGGGCCTGTTCCTGGTGGTGCTGGTGCTGGTGGGCCGCGACCGGCTGCTCAAGCCCTGGACCTGGTGGAGGAAGGGAGCATGAGCGACATCGTGCTGTCCTGCGAAGGGCTGGTGAAGAAGTTCGGCGGCATCACCGCCACCAACGACGTGTCGCTGAACCTGCGGCGCGGCGCCCGCCATGCACTGATCGGCCCCAACGGCGCCGGCAAGACGACGCTGATCAACCTGCTGACCGGCGTGCTGGACGCCACCGCCGGCCGCATCACGCTGGAAGGCCGCGACATCAGCGGCCTGGCGCCGCATGAGCGGGTGCGCCGCGGCATGGTGCGCACCTTCCAGATCAACCAGCTGTTCGCCTCGATGACGCCGCTGGAGACGCTGGCGCTGGTGGCGTCACAGCAGCGCGGGCAGGGTGCCCGCTGGTGGAATCCCCTTGGCAGGGACCCGAAGGTGGCCGAGCGCGCGCAGCAGCTGCTGGAGCAGTTCCACCTGGCCGAAGTCGCCAACCAGAAGACCGAGTACCTGGCCTACGGCAAGCGCCGCCTGCTGGAGATCGCCATCGCGCTGGCCTGCGAGCCGCGCGTGCTGCTGCTGGACGAGCCGGTGGCGGGCGTGCCGGCCGGCGAGCGCGAGGAACTGCTGCAGACCGTGGCGGCCCTGCCGGCCGACGTGTCGGTGCTGCTGATCGAGCACGACATGGACCTGGTCTTCAGCTTCGCCGACCGCATGACGGTGCTGGTCAACGGCGGCGTGCTCACCGAGGGCACGCCCGACGAGATCGCCAACAACCAGGACGTGAAGGCGGTGTACCTGGGGCACGGCGACGAGATCAACGCGGCGATGCCCGGCATCGCGGAGCACGCCCATGTCTGAACTGCTCAAGGTCGAACAGCTGCGCGCCGGCTACGGCGAGGCGGTGGTGCTGCACGACGTGTCGCTGGCGCTCGGCGAAGGCCAGACGCTGGCGCTGCTGGGGCGCAACGGCACCGGCAAGACCACGCTGATCAACACCCTGGCCGGCGCCACCCGCCAGCACGGCGGCACGATCGCGCTGGGCGGGGTCGCGCTGCACAAGCTGCCCTCGCACGAGCGCGCCGCCGCCGGCATCGGCTGGGTGCCGCAGGAGCGCAACATCTTCAAGTCGCTCACCGTGCACGAGAACCTGACGGCGGTGCAGCGGCCCGGCGCCTGGACGCCCGAGCGCGTCTACCAGATGTTTCCGCGGCTGGCGGAACGCAAGGGCAACCTGGGCACGCAACTCTCGGGGGGCGAACAGCAGATGCTTGCGATGGGCCGCGCGCTGGTGGTCAATCCGAAGCTGTTGCTGCTGGACGAGCCGCTGGAAGGCCTGGCGCCGATCATCGTCAACGAGCTGCTGCGGGCGATCTCGCGCATCACGCGCGAGGAGGGCCTGTCGGCCATCATCGTCGAACAGCACCCGCAGGCGATCCTGGCGATCTCCGACCGCGCCGTGGTGCTGGACCACGGCACCGTGGTGCACGCCGACACCGCCGCCGCCCTGCGCGCCTCGCCCGAGCTGCTGGACCGGCTGCTCGGTGTGGCACGATAGGCCGATGAAGATTCGTCGCAGGCTCGCGCTCGCGGGCGTGGGTGCCGCCCTGGTGGCGCCGTGGCTGCGCGCGCAAAGCAGCTGGCCCACCAAGCCCCTTCGCATCGTCGTGCCCTTCGGCGCCGGCGGCGTGGCCGACCTCACGGCGCGGGCCGTGGGCCAGAAGCTGGGCGAGCAGCTCGGGCAGAGCGTGGTGATCGACAACCGCCCCGGCGCCGGCGGCGTGACCGCCGGGTCGCTGGTGGCGCAGGCGGAGCCGGACGGCTACACGCTGCTGCTCATGAGCAACGGCACGGCGGTCAGCGAAGGCATGTTCAGCAAGCTGCCCTTCGACGCCCGCAAGGACTTCGCGCCGATTTCGCTGCTGGGCACCTTCGACATCGCGGTGGTGGTGGCGGACAACTCGCGCTTTCGCACGCTGGCCGACCTGCTGGCGCACGCCAAGGCGAACCCCGGCAAGCTGAACATCGCGACGGTGGCCGTCGGCAGCACGCAGAACCTGGCGGCGGAACTGTTCAAGACCACGGCAGGCATCGACGCGCAGGTGGTGCCCTTCAACGGCACGCCGGCGGTGATCACGGCGCTGCGCGGCGGCGAAGTGGATGCCGCCGTCGAGATCCTGGCACCGGTGAAGGCGCAGATCGCGGCCAAGGCCCTGCGCGCGCTGGCCACCTTCGGCGAGGCGCGCGCCACCGGCATGGGCGACGTTCCGACGGCCGCGGAGAGCGGCGGCGCGCTGGCGCGGCTGCACGTCTCGTCGTGGAACGCGCTGGCCGCGCCCGCGAAGACGCCGCCGGCGGTGATCTCGCGCCTGAACTCCGAGCTGCGCGCCGCGCTGGCGAGTCCCGAGCTGAAGAAGCGGCTGGCCGACCTGAACGTCGACGCACGCTGGAGCACGCCGGAGCAGCTTGCTTCCTTGCTGGCGGGGGAGATCAAGCGCTGGAGCGAGGTCATCGTGCGGGCGAAGATCCCGCGCCAGTAGGAGGAAGTCAGGCCATGCAGGCACGGCGCATCGGCATCGTCGGCTACGGCGAAGTGGGCAAGATCTTCGCGGCCGGCCTGCAGCCGCAGACGGCGCGGGTGAGCGCCTGGGACCTGAAGTTCGCGCAGGCCGCGGCGGCCGACGCGGAGAAAGAGCATGCGCAGGGGCAGGGCGTGCATGCCTGCGGCTCCATGCGGGAACTGTGCGAGGGCAGCGAGCTGGTGATTTCCGCCGTGACCGCGTCGAACACGCTGGCGGTTGCCGAGGAAGCCGCGCGCTTCCTCCAGGCCGGCGCCGTGTTCCTGGACCTGAACTCCGCCTCGCCCGGCACCAAGCAGAAGGCCGCCGCCGCCGTCGCCGCGCGCGGCGCCGACTACGTGGAAGCGGGCGTGATGACCTCGGTGCCGCCCTATGGCATCAAGGTGCCGATGCTGCTGGGCGGCGCCCGGGCGGCGGAGCTCGCGCAGCTGCTGGCCGGCTTCGGCTGCGATGCCCGGGCCGTGAGCGAGGAGCTGGGCGTGGCGAGCGCCATCAAGATGTGCCGCAGCGTGATGATCAAGGGCCTGGAGGCGCTGGTCATCGAGAGCTACGCCACCGCGCGCGCCTACGGCGTCGAGGACCACGTGCTGCCGACGCTGCAGGAAACCTTTCCCTCGATCGACTGGAGCCAGCAGGGCGCCTACTTCTTCAGCCGCGTCGTGCAGCACGGCCAGCGCCGCGCCGAGGAAATGCGCGAGGCGGCCAACACCGTGCGCGAAGCCGGCTTCGCGCCGCTGATGACGGCGGCCATCGCCGACAGGCAGCAGTGGGTGGCGGACCAGGCGCGCGCCGGCGTGTTCGAGGGCCTGCCCAAGGGCGCGCGCTGGCAGGACTACGCCGACCGACTGCTCGCCGCCCGCGACCCGGGTAGGTCGGGGTGAGCCCGAAGGCGAACCCCGACGGGTGATGTTCGACGTCCTCGCCATCACCGGCCCGCCGACATGCGCGTGTTCGGCAAGTTCGTGGTGAACATCGCCCTGCCGGCGACGTGCGCGCAGCGCCGGGGTTCGCCGCGGGGGCACCATGTCGCGGTTCGCCTTCGGGCTCACCACGACCTACAGGGCGACCTTGTAGGTCGTGGTGAGCCGCGCCAGCGCGAACCGCGACGCCCCCGCCTCAAACCGCGTGCGTCACCACGCCCGACGCCTTCGCCCGGATCAGCTCCAGCGTCGCCTTCTGCACCGGCGTCGCCGGCCGCTGCAGGCTGGTCGCCAGCGACAGCCGAATGCGCAGCGGCGGCTGGCCGATGTGCTGCGCGGTGTAGGCCGATGGCCGCGGCGTGTTCAGCAGCGCATTGCGCGACAGGATCGCGCAGCCGGCGCCATCGAGCACCAGGTCCAGGATCGCCGACACCCCGTCGATCTCCAGCACCACGTTCGGCCGGCAGCCGATGTCCGCCATCTGCGCTTCCACGTGCATGCGGATCGCGTTCGGCCGGGTCGGGATCACCAGCGGCAGCTTCGCCACCTCGGCCAGGTCGACCGGACCCGGCGGCGGGTCCTCGTGCAGCCCCGGCGGGCGGGCGCGCACCAGCAGCAGGTCTTCCTCCATCAGCGGCGTCACGTCCATCTCGCGCGAGGGCTGCGCGTTGTACAGCACGACGATGTCCAGCCGGCCGCTGGTCAGCCCTTCCTGCAGGCCGCTGGAGAGGCCTTCGCTGATCGACAGCCGCGCTTGCGGCAGCGCCTCGCGGAAGGCGCGGGTCAGCGGCACGGTCAGCACGCGGGCGACGCTGGTCGGCAGGCCCACCGACACCCGCCCGGCCAGCCCGCCGCGCAGCCGCCCGAGGTCCTCCCGGGCCCGCTCCACCTGGTACAGGATGCCGCGGCCGTGCTCCAGCAGCAGCTTGCCCGCCTCGGTGGGCACGGCGCCGCGGCCGTTGCGCACCAGCAGGTTCTGGCGCAGTTCCACCTCGAGCAGCCGCACCTGCCGGCTGAGCGCGGGCTGCGCCACGTCGAGCTCGATCGCGGCGCGGGTGAAGCTGCCGAGCTCGGCCACGCGGACGAAATATTCGAGCTGCTTGAGGTCCATGAATGGGAATACCTAGCCGCTGATTATGCCGAAG
>JALHLO010000186.1 GCA_022844525.1 Ramlibacter sp. | reverse complement strand
TGTGGCTGGTGCCGGTGGCGCTGCTGGTGGCGGCGCACGGCTGGGACGGCACGCTGGCGCAGATGGGATGGTTCTTCACCAAGGCGGCCCTGCTCACCTTCGGCGGCGCCTATGCCGTCCTGCCCTACGTCTACCAGGGCGCGGTGGAGCACCACCAGTGGCTGACCGGGCCGCAGATGATCGACGGGCTGGCGCTGGGCGAGACCACGCCCGGCCCGCTGATCATGGTGGTGGCCTTCGTCGGCTTCGTCGGCGGCTGGACGCGCCAGGTGCTCGGGCCGGACGCGCTGTTCCTGGGCGGCGCCCTGGCCGCGACGGTGGTGACCTGGTTCACCTTCCTGCCCTCCTTCCTGTTCATCCTGGCGGGCGGGCCCCTGGTGGAATCCACCCACGGCAAGCTCGGCTTCACGGCCCCGCTGACGGCGATCACCGCCGCGGTGGTCGGCGTCATCGGCAGCCTGGCCCTGTTCTTCCTCGCGCACATCGCGGGGGCGCGGGGGACGCTGGGGCTGCCGTTCGACGCGGTGGCGCTGCTGATCGCCGCGGCCGCCGGCCTCGCCCTGTTCCGCTTCAAGGCCGGCGTGATCCCGGTGATCGCCGCCTGCGCGCTGGCCGGCATGACGCTGCGGCTGGCGGGCCTCGCCTGAGCCGCGGAAAGCGCGATACTTCGGCGGACTTGAAGGACCTGCCATGAACATCCTGATCACCGGCGGCGCCGGCTTCCTCGGTGCCCGCCTCGCCCGCGCCCTGCTCCAGGCCGGCGCGCTCTCCCTGCGCGGCGAGCCCGCGCGTCCCATCCGCCAGGTCGTGCTGGCCGACCGCGGCGCCGCCCCCGCCGACCTGCTGGCCGACGCGCGCGTGCGCTCGGTGCAGGGCGACCTGCTCGAGCTGGTGCAGCGGCGCGACCTGCCCGCCGCCGGCACCGACGTCGTGTTCCATCTGGCCGCCGCGGTCAGCGCCGAATGCGAAGCGGATTTCGACCTGGGCATGCGCAGCAACCTGGACACCACGCGCGCGCTGCTCGATGGCTGCCGCGCGCTGGGCAGCTGCCCGGTGTTCGTGTTCGCCAGCTCGCTCGCCGTGTTCGGCCAGCAGCCGGGACAGCCGCCGCTGGGCGTGATGCGCGACGACACCCTGCCGACACCGCAGGGCAGCTACGGCGTGCAGAAGTTCATCGGCGAGCAGCTGGTGGCCGACTACACGCGCAAGGGCTTCATCGCCGGGCGCAGCGTGCGGCCGATGACGGTGAGCGTGCGCCCGGGCCTGCCCAACGGGGCCGCCTCGGGTTTCCTCAGCGGCATGATCCGCGAGCCGCTGGCGGGCGTGCGCGCGCGCGTGCCGGTGGGGCCGGAAGTGCCGGTGGCAGTGGCTTCGCCCACCCGCACCGTCGAAGGGTTCGTGCGCGCCGCCGAAGCGAGCGACGCGCAATGGGGCCTGCGCACCGCGATCAACCTGCCCGGGCTGCGCACCTCGGTGGGCGAGATGGCGGCGGCGCTGGAGCAGGTCGCGGGCAAGGAAGCCACGGCGCTGCTGGACTGGCAGCCCGATGCAACCATCGAGAAGCTGGTGCGCAGCTGGCCGGGCGACGTCGCCTGGGACCGCGCGCGCGGCCTGGGCCTGCGCAGCGACGAGAGCTTCGAGGCGATCGTGCGCGAATACATCGCCGAGAACGCGCAGGCCGTGCGCCTGCCCGTGCGCTGAGGGGGAAGCGATGCCGCGCTTTGCCGCCAACCTGTCCATGCTCTATCCGGAGCACGCCTTCCTGGACCGCTTCGAGGCCGCCGCGCGCGACGGCTTCGCCGGGGTCGAGTACCTGTTTCCCTACGAACACGAGCCCGACGAGCTGGCGGCGCGCCTGCGCGCCCACGGCCTGCAGCAGGTGCTGTTCAACGCGCCGCCGGGGGACTGGAACGCGGGCGAGAAGGGCCTGGCCTGCCTGCCCGGGCGCGAACAGGAGTTCCGCGAAGGCATGGTTCGCGCGCTGCGGTACGCGCAGGCGCTTTCCTGCCCGCGCGTGCACGTGATGGCCGGACTGGTGCCGCAGGGGCAGGACCGCGTCGCGCTGCGTCCGACCTACGTCGCCAACCTGCGCTGGGCCGCGCGCGAAGCGGGCAAGCAGGGCGTGGACCTGCTGCTGGAGCCGATCAACACGCGCGACATCCCGGGCTTCTTCCTGAACCGCCAGGACCATGCGCACGAGCTGGTGGCGGAGATCGGCGAGCCCAACGTCAAGGTGCAGATGGACCTGTACCACTGCCAGGTCGTCGAGGGCGACGTGGCGATGAAGATCCGCGAGTACCTGCCCACCGGCCGGGTCGGGCACTTCCAGATCGCCGGCGTGCCGCAGCGGCACGAGCCGGACCTGGGCGAGCTGAACTACCCCTACCTGTTCTCGGTGATCGACGAGGTGTCGGTCGCCTGCGGCTGGAGCGGCTGGGTCGGCTGCGAATACCGGCCGGCGCGCGGCGCGCAGCCGGGCGGCACCTCGCAGGGGCTGGACTGGCTGCGCGCGCAGAAGGCGCTCAGTCCTGCTTCTTCATGATGTTGATGTTGCCGTCGGCCTCGAGGATGGCCAGGCGCATGTCCGCGAGGTCGCAGTCGGCGCCGCGCAGTGCCTTCTCCACGTCCGAGCGCGGCACCCGCTGGCTTTTCAGCACCTTCTCGTAGATCACGCCGTCGCGGCCGATCAGCACCGGGCTGCCCTGCAGCACCGCGTCGGCCTTCCGGCTGCGCGAGGTCACCAGCGCGATCAGCACGTCCAGCGCGACCAGCGTGGCGGCCACGAGCAGGCCGCCGGGCAGCGATTCGTCCTGGCCGGTGAGCGAGCCGCTGACCGCTTCGGACAGCAGCATCACCACGACCAGGTCGAAGGGCGTGAACTGGCCGACGGTGCGCTTGCCGGTCAGGCGCACCATGGCGAGCAGCACGAGGTAGACGATGGCGGCGCGGGCCGCGAATTCCCACCACGGTGCCTGCATCTGGAACATGTCGCGTTCTCCCGTACGTTGTGGGCGCAGTGGAGCAGCGCCGCTGCCTCAGCCGCGTCGGACGGGGGCGGCAACGCGTGTCCGGCAAGCCTGCCGCGCCGCTGCGCTAGGCTCGCGTCCATGGCCCTGACCCTGGCGCGACCCGTCCACAGCGAGCTGCTGATCAAGAAGAGCCGCTTCCTCGGCTGCGTCCAGCCGGTGGCCGGCCGCGCCGAAGCGCTGGTGGTGGTGCAGCGGCTGCGGGCGGAGCACCCCGGCGCCGCGCATGTCTGCTGGGCGCTGCTGGCCGGCGGCCAGTCGGCCGCCAACGACGACGGCGAGCCGGGCGGCACCGCCGGCCGGCCGATGCTGGAGGTGCTGCGCCACCAGCAGCTCGAAGGCGTGCTGGCGACCGTGGTGCGCTATTTCGGCGGCGTGAAGCTGGGGGCGGGCGGGCTGGTGCGGGCCTACACCGATGCGGTGGCGCAGGCGCTGCTGCAGGCCGAGAAGCTGCCGCTGCAGCGCACGCTGCGCTTCGCCTGCCGGGTGCCGTATGCGATGGAGGGGATGGTGCGGCGGGAGCTGCAGGAAGCGGGGGCGGTGCTGGGGGAGGTGCAGCACGGCGACGCGGTGGAGATCGCGTTCAGTGTCGGGGAGGATGCGGCGGGGACGCTGCGTGCGCGGCTGAACGAGGCGGGGCAGGGGCAGCTGGCGTGGTTGTGAAGAGGGGTGCCGCGGTTCGCCTGCGGGCTCACCACGACCTACGGGGATCGATCTCGGATGCCGCGGTTCGCCTGCGGGCTCACCACGACCTACGGGGATCGATCTCGGGTGTCGCGGTTCGCCTGCGGGCTTACCACGACCTACGGGGCCCGGGTTCGTAGGTCGTGGTGAGCGCGCGCAGCGCCGAACCGCGACACTCCGCTCACCCCGCGTTCAACTGCCGCAGAAACTCCATCGCCGCCGCCGGCGCCCGCTCCTTCGCGCCGTTGATGAAGAACACGAACGCCTCCCGGCCCTCGCCCGCCTCCACCCATTCCCGCGCCCCCTTCACCCAGGTCGCGATCTCCTGCGGCGGGTAACCGGTCGGACGATCCGCTTCGCTGCGCATCAGCCGCAGGTACGCCAGCTCGTTCTTCGCATGCGGAATGGACGGAAACTTCTCCGAGTCGGTGTACACCGTGGTGCAGTCGTGCCGCGCCAGCAGCTCCAGGTATTCCTCGCAGGCGAAGCTCGGATGCCGCACGTCCAGCACGTGCCGCAGCGGCCGGCCCTGCACCTCGCGCGGCAGCAGGCGCAGGAAGGCCTCCAGGTCCGGCGCATCGAACTGCTTGGTCGGCATCAGCTGCCACAGCAGCGGCCCCAGCTTGTCGCCCAGTTCGGCGATGCCGCTGGCCACGAAGCGCTGCACCCCTTCGGCCGCGCCGGCGAGCTCGCGCCGGTGCGTGGTGAAGCGGTGCGCCTTGAGCGAGAACACGAAGCCTTCGGGCGTCTCGTCGCGCCACTTGGCGAAGGTGGCCGGCTTGAAGGTGCTGTAGAAGGTGCCGTTGACCTCGATCGCGGTGAGCTGCCGGCTCGCGTACTGCAGCTCCTTGGCGTGCGGCAGGCCGGCCGGATAGAAGTTGTCGCGCCAGGGCTCGTAGGTCCAGCCGCCGACGCCCACATGGATGCGGGGGGTCATGCGGGCGATCCTAGCCCAGCCTCCGGGCTGCGCGTAGAGTACGGGGCTACTCCTTTTCCCCAGCCCGCAATGAACGCACCCCTGCACCGCGAACTGCCCGCCACCGTGCTCGACAGCGCCCGCGCGCTCGACCAGGTGACGCGCCAGTGGGACGGCGACATCGTCCGCCAGCTCACCGACTACATCGCCATCCCGGCCAAGTCGCCCGGCTTCGATCCGCAGTGGCAGCAGCACGGCTTCCTCGAGACCGTGCTGCGCAACGCCGCGCAATGGGTCGAAGCACAGAAGGTGCCCGGCCTGAAGCTGGAGATCGTGCGCCTGCCGGGCCGCACGCCGGTGCTGTTCTTCGAGGTGGAGTCCACCAAATCCGGCAGCACGCAGACGATCCTGATGTACGGCCACCTGGACAAGCAGCCGGAATTCACCGGCTGGCGCAGCGACCTCGGGCCGTGGACGCCGAAGTACGAGGACGGCAAGCTCTATGGCCGCGGCGGCGCCGACGACGGCTATGCGGTGTACGCGAGCATCGCGGCGGTGCAGGCGCTCAAGGCGCAGGGCAAGCCGCACCCGCGCATCGTGGGGCTGATCGAGACCTGCGAGGAATCGGGCTCCTACGACCTGCTGCCTTACGTGGACGCCCTGCGTCCGCGCCTGGGCGACGTCGCGCTGGTGATCTGCCTCGATTCGGGGGCGGGCAACTACGACCAGCTGTGGCTCACGACCTCGCTGCGCGGGCTGGCGGGCGGGACGCTCAAGGTGCAGGTCCTCACCGAGGGCATCCACTCGGGCGACGCCTCCGGCCTGGTGCCTTCGAGCTTTCGCATCATGCGGCAGGTGCTGGACCGGCTGGAGGACAGCAAGACCGGCCGCCTGCTGCCGCAAAGCTTCCACTGCGAGATCCCGGCCGACCGCCTGGAGCAGGTGAAGGCCACCGCCGCCATCCTGGGCGAGGAGGTCTACAAGCGCTTCCCCTGGGCGCACGCCGATTGCGGCGGCTCCACCCAGTTCGCGCTGCCCACCACCACCGACCCGGTGCAGGCGCTGGTCAACCGCACCTGGCTGCCCACGCTGTCGGTCACCGGCGCCGAGGGCTTCCCGGCGCTGCAGGACGCGGGCAATGTGCTGCGGCCCTACACCGCCTTCAAGCTGTCGCTGCGCCTGCCGCCCCTGGTGGACGCGGCCCGCGCCGTGCAGGAGCTCAAGACCCTGCTGGAAGACAACGCGCCCTACCAGGCGGTGGTGACCTTCGAGGGCGGCGGCGCCGCTTCCGGCTGGAATGCGCCGGCGACCACGCCATGGTTCGAGCAGGCGCTGAATTCGGCCTCGCTGGCGCACTTCGGCGCCCCGGTCGGCTACATCGGCCAGGGCGGCACGATCCCGCTGATGAACATGCTGAGTGAGGGCTTCCCTCGCGCCCAGATGATGGTCTGCGGGGTCCTCGGCCCGCGCAGCAACGCCCACGGGCCCAACGAGTTCCTGCACGTGCCCTACGCCAGGCGGCTGACCGCCGCCGTCGCGGAGGTCATGGCGCAGATGCCCTGAGGCCGACGCCGGTCGCGCGGCCAGCGGATGCGGACATATTCCTCCGGATGGGGCATTGACACCACGCGTGGCTCGGCGATCATTGCGCCCCGATGAGCCACGCTGGCGCCGAGTCCACGCTTTCCACGTTCACTGCCAGCGATGGTGAAAATCTCGCGGTGCAGGATTGGTATTTGCCCGAGGGCCTGCGCGCGCGCGGGTGCGTGCTGGTCGTGCACGGCCTGGGCGAACACGCGGGCCGCTACGACGTGCTGGCGCGCGTGCTCAATGGCTGGGGCTTCGCCGTGCGCAGCTACGACCAGTACGGCCACGGGGAATCCGACGGCGCCCGCGGCGCCCTGCCCCACGAAAACCGCCTGCTCGACGACCTGGCGGACCTGGTGGAAAGCGCGCGGGTGCGCAACCCGGGGCTGCCGCTGGTGCTCCTGGGCCACAGCCTGGGGGGCCTGGTGGCGGCCAGCTTCGTCGCCCGCACCCTGATGGCGGTCGATGCCCTGGTGCTGTCCTCGCCGGCGCTGGCCACCCGGCTGTCACCCGCCCAGAAGATGCTGATGGCATTGGTGCCGCGCATCGCGCCCAACCTCACCGTCGGCAACGGACTGGACCCGCAGTACCTGTCGCACGACCCGCGCGTGGTGCAGGCCTACCTGAACGACCCGCGCGTGCACGACCGCATCTCCGGGCGGCTGGCCCGCTTCATCGCCGACGAAGGCGAGATGGTGCGCTCGCGCGCGCCCGGCTGGCGGGTGCCGACGCTGCTGATGTACGCCGGCGACGACCGCATGGTCGATCCCGCCGGCAGCAAGGTGTTCGCCGCGCGGGCGCCGCGCGAGCACGTCACCGCCCGCTGCTTCGACGGCCTCTACCACGAGATCTTCAACGAGCGCGAGTCGCAACCGGTCTACGACTGCCTCAGGCAGTGGCTGGACGCGCGTTTCTGACCGCCAGCCAGGCAAGTCCCCCGGCCACGATCGCCACCGGCACCAGCGAACCCAGGTTCAGCCAGGTCCAGCCCTGCGTGGTGACCAGCACGCCGGAGAAGAAGGACGTGACGGCCAGCGTGGCGAAGATGAAGAAGTTCAGCGCCGCCTGCGCCCTGTCCTTTTCCTCCGCCGCATAGGCGGTGAGCGACATCGTCGTCGCGCCGGTGAACAGGAAGTTCCAGCCCACCCCCAGCAGGAACAGCGCGATGCCGAACTGGTGCAGTTCCACCCCCGACAGGGCGATCAGGATGCACGCCAGGTTCAGCGCCACGCCCACCCCCATCACCGGCAGCGCGCCGAAGCGCTTGATCAGGTGGCCGGTGAAGAAGCCGGGCGCGAACATGCCGATCACGTGCCACTGCAGCACGAAGGCGGCGTCGGAAAAGGGCAGGCCGCACTGCTGCATGGCCAGCGGCGTCGCCGCCATCAGCAGGTTCATCACGCCGTAGCCGAGCGAGCCCGCCAGCGCCGCGACCAGGAACACGGGCTGCCGCATCAGCTGCGCCACCGAACGGCCGCTGCGATGCGACGGCGCCGGCGGCGCGGGCGGGAAGCGCATGAAGGCGAGCAGCACCATGGCCAGCGCCGCCACGCCGGCCAGCGCGATGTAGGCGCCGGCGAAGGGGGCGGCCATCCAGTCGCGCGTGCCGGCGGCCAGGTTGGGGCCGATCACCGCGCCGATCAGGCCGCCGGCCATCACCAGCGACACCGCCTTCTCGCGCATCGCCGGCTGCGCCAGTTCGGCCGAGGCGAAGCGGTACAGCGCGCCGTTGGCGCTGTAGTAGCCGGCCACCACCGTCCCGGCGCACAGCAGCCAGAACTGGCGGGTGCTGGCCGCGTAGGCGCACAGCAGCGCCGAACCGAGGGCCACCGCCAGCCCGAGCTGGAAGGCCCGCTGGCGCCCGAGGCGCGATTGCGAGCGCGCCACCACGCCGGTGAACAGCGCGCTGCCCACCACGTAACCCATCACCGGCAGCGTCGCCATCCAGCCGTAGGGCGCCAGCGCCAGGCCCACCAGCCCGTTGATGGCGATGAAGGTCACGTTGTTGGTGAGGAACAGGCCCTGCAGCACCGCCAGCAGCCAGAGGTTGCGGTTCAAGCGGGGTCTCCCGTGAGGGTGAGGATGGCCAGCGCGGCCAGCGGCGCGGTCTCCGCGCGCAGCACGCGCGGCCCCAGGTGCACCGGCATCCAGCCGCGGGCCGCGGCGGCGTCTTCCTCGGCCGGGGCGAGGCCACCTTCCGGTCCGCTCAGGAGCGTGACTTCGCGTGCGTCCGGCTGCCGCGCCAGCGCGCGGGTGCCGGCGCGCAGCGACAGCACCAGCCC
>JALHLO010000185.1 GCA_022844525.1 Ramlibacter sp. | reverse complement strand
TGCGTCGTTGCCGCCGCGGCCGGGCACCGCCGCGGCAACGCAAGGCGCGCCGTCCGGCTGATGCTCGCCAGCGGCGCCGCCCTCGGCGGCGCCGCGCTGATCCTGCTTTCGCTCTGGAACACGGCGTGACCGGCCTGTGGAAGACGCGCAGGGTCATCGGGCCCGCAGCGAGCCACGACCCGGGGAGGGCCGGCGCCGGCCCCCCGGTGGCCTATCGCTTCTGGCGGTACTTGCGCAAAGCCGCGAGCTGCGCGGCCATGATCGCCAGCTCCGATTGCGCCTTGGCGAGGTCGATCTCCGTCTTCGCGTTGCGCAGCGCCTCCTCGGCGGCGGCCCGCGCTTCGTTGGCCTTTTCCTCGTCGAGGTCCTTGCCGCGGATCGCGGTGTCGGAGAGTACCGTCACGCGGTTCGGCTGCACTTCCAGGATGCCGCCGGCGATGAACACGAATTCCTCGCTGCCGTCGGGCTTCTCGATGCGCACCGAGCCCGGCTTCACGCGCGTGATCAGCGGCGTGTGGCGCGGGTAGATGCCCAGTTCGCCCGCTTCACCGGGCAGCACGACGAAGCGCGCCTCGCCGGAGTAGATCGACTCTTGGGCGCTGACGACGTCGACCTGGAAGGTGTGCGGGGCATGGTCCATGGCCGGGCATGGTACGCCAGCCGGCCATAAAAAAGCCCCGTGACTTGCGGCACGGGGCTTAGGGGGCTGGTTTTTAGCCCGTTCTTATTTCTTCGCGCGGTACTTGCGCAGGGCCGCGATCTGCGCGGCCATGACGGCGAGTTCCGATTGTGCCTTGGCCAGGTCGATGTCGCTCTTGGCGTTCTTCAGCGCCTCTTCGGCGGCGGCCTTGGCCTCGTTCGCCTTTTCCTCGTCCAGGTCCTTGCCGCGGATGGCGGTGTCGGACAGGACGGTCACGCGGTTGGGCTGCACTTCCAGGATGCCGCCGGCGACGAAGACGAACTCCTCGCCACCATCGGCGCGCTCGATGCGCACCGAGCCGGGCTTCACGCGCGTGATCAGCGGCGTGTGGCGCGGATAGATGCCGAGCTCGCCGGCTTCACCCGGCAGGGCGACGAAGCGCGCCTCGCCGGAGAAGATCGACTCCTCGGCGCTCACCACGTCGACGTGGATGGTGTGCGGGGTATCGGCCATGGTTACGCCGCGATCTTCTTGGCCTTCTCGAAGGCCTCGTCGATGGTGCCGACCATGTAGAAGGCCTGCTCCGGCAGGTGGTCGCACTCGCCGGCCACGATCATCTTGAAGCCGCGGATGGTTTCCGACAGCGGCACGTACTTGCCGGGCGAGCCGGTGAACACCTCGGCCACGTGGAAGGGCTGCGACAGGAAACGCTGGATCTTGCGGGCGCGGGCCACGGCCAGCTTGTCTTCCGGCGCCAGTTCGTCCATGCCCAGGATGGCGATGATGTCGCGCAGTTCCTTGTAGCGCTGCAGCGTGGACTGCACGGCGCGGGTGGTCTCGTAGTGGTCCTGGCCGACCACGTTCGGGTCGACCTGGCGGCTGGTGGAGTCCAGCGGGTCCACGGCGGGATAGATGCCCAGCGAGGCGATGTCGCGCGACAGCACCACGGTGGCGTCCAGGTGGGCGAAGGTGGTGGCGGGCGACGGGTCGGTCAGGTCGTCCGCGGGCACGTACACGGCCTGGATGGAAGTGATCGAGCCGACCTTGGTCGACGTGATGCGCTCCTGCAGGCGGCCCATTTCCTCGGCCAGCGTCGGCTGGTAGCCCACGGCGGAAGGCATCCGGCCCAGCAGCGCGGACACTTCCGTGCCGGCCAGCGTGTAGCGGTAGATGTTGTCCACGAAGAACAGCACGTCGCGGCCCTCGTCGCGGAAGGACTCGGCGATGGTCAGGCCGGTCAGCGCCACGCGCAGGCGGTTGCCCGGGGGCTCGTTCATCTGGCCGTACACCATGGCCACTTTCGACTCGGACAGGTTGTCCAGCTTCACGACGCCGGAGTCGGCCATCTCGTGATAGAAGTCGTTGCCTTCGCGGGTGCGCTCGCCCACGCCGGCGAACACCGACAGGCCGGAGTGGGCCTTGGCGATGTTGTTGATCAGCTCCATCATGTTCACGGTCTTGCCCACGCCGGCGCCGCCGAACAGGCCGACCTTGCCGCCCTTGGCGAACGGGCAGATCAGGTCGATCACCTTGATGCCCGTTTCCAGCAGTTCCTGCGACGGCGACAGCTCGTCGTACGCGGGCGCCTTGCGGTGGATCGGCATGGTGAGGGACTGGTCGACCGGGCCGCGCTCGTCGATCGGGTTGCCCAGCACGTCCATGATGCGGCCGAGCGTCGCCTTGCCGACCGGCACGGTGATCGCGGCGCCGGTGTTGTAGACCATGGAGCCGCGGCGCAGGCCGTCGGACGAACCCAGCGCGATGGTGCGCACCACGCCGTCACCCAGCTGCTGCTGCACTTCCAGCGTCAGCGCGGTGCCTTCCATCTTCAGCGCGTCGTACACGCGCGGCATGTGCTCGCGCGGGAACTCGACGTCGACGACGGCGCCGATGCACTGAACGATTTTTCCTTGAACTTGAGCCATTGTTTCGCTCCGAAAATTAAACAGCCGCCGCCCCAGACACGATCTCCGAAAGTTCCTTCGTGATCGCGGCCTGGCGCGTCTTGTTGTAGACCAGCTTGAGTTCGCCGATGAGGTTGCCCGCGTTGTCGGTGGCGGCCTTCATGGCCACCATGCGCGCGGACTGCTCGGACGCCATGTTCTCCGCCACCGCCTGGTACACCAGGGCCTCGACGTAGCGCAGCAGCAGTTCGTCGATCACGCTCTGCGCGTCCGGCTCGTAGATGTAGTCCCAGCCGTGCTCGGCGCCGCCGGCGCTGGCCTTGGACTCGGCTTCCATCTTGGCCGCCGACAGCGGCAGCAGCTGCTCCACCACCGGTTCCTGGCGCATCGTGTTGATGAACTTGGTGTACGAGATGTACACGGCGTTCAGCTTGCCTTGCGCGTACTGGTCCAGCAGCACCTTCACCGGGCCGATCAGGCGCTCGAGGTGCGGCGTGTCGCCCAGCTGGGTGACGTGCGACACCACCTGCGCGCCGATGCGGTTCAGGAAGCCGAGGCCCTTGTTGCCGATCGCCACCGTCTGCACGCCGACGCCGTCGCCCTGCAGCTCGCGCAGCTTGCCGGTCACGGCACGCAGCACGTTGGTGTTGAGGCCGCCGCACAGGCCCTTGTCGGTGGAGACCACGATGACGCCCGCAGCCTTCACGTCGTTCGTTTTCATGAACGCGTGCGTGTACTCCGGGTTGGCCTTGCCGAGGTTGGCGGCGATGTTGCGAACCTTCTCGCTGTAAGGACGCGCGGAGCGCATGCGCTCCTGCGCCTTGCGCATCTTGCTCGCGGCCACCATTTCCATGGCCTTGGTGATCTTCTTGGTGTTCTCCACCGATTTGATCTTGCCGCGAATTTCCTTGCCTGCAGCCATTGCCGTCTTCCTTGGGTTTCTGGCGACTCAGGCGAAGGTCTTCTTGAACGCTTCGATGGCAGCGGTCAGCTGGCCTTCGGCGTCCTTGTCCATCGCCTTGTCGGTTTCCAGCTTGGTCAGCAGCGCAGCGTGCTTGTCCTTCAGCCAGCCGTGCAGGCCGCTTTCGAAGGCCAAGACGCGCTTGACGTCGAGGTCGTCGAAGTAGCCCTTGTTCACCGCGAACAGCGAGGCGGCCATCAGCGAGATGGGCAGCGGGCTGTACTGGGGCTGCTTGAGCAGTTCCGTCACGCGGGCGCCGCGATCGAGCTGCTTGCGCGTGGCCGCGTCCAGGTCGGACGCGAACTGCGCGAAGGCGGCCAGTTCACGGTACTGCGCCAGGTCGGTACGGATGCCGCCGGACAGCGACTTGATCAGCTTGGTCTGGGCGGCACCGCCCACGCGCGACACCGAGATACCCGCGTTGATGGCGGGACGGATGCCGGCGTTGAACAGGGACGTTTCCAGGAAGATCTGGCCGTCGGTGATCGAGATCACGTTGGTCGGCACGAACGCGGACACGTCGCCGGCCTGCGTCTCGATGATAGGCAATGCGGTCAGCGAGCCGGTCTTGCCCTTGACGGCGCCCTTGGTGAAGGCCTCCACGTAGTCGGCGTTCACGCGCGCGGCGCGCTCCAGCAGGCGGGAGTGGAGATAGAACACGTCGCCGGGATACGCTTCGCGGCCCGGGGGACGGCGCAGCAGCAGCGAGACCTGGCGGTAGGCGACGGCCTGCTTGGACAGGTCGTCATAGATGATCAGCGCGTCCTGGCCGCGGTCGCGGAAGTACTCGCCCATCGTGCAGCCGGCGTACGCGGACACGTACTGCATGGCGGCGGACTCGGAAGCGGAAGCCGCCACGACGATGGTGTATTCCATCGCGCCGTGCTGCTCCAGCGCGCGCACGATGTTCTTGATCGTGGACGCCTTCTGCCCGATGGCGACGTACACGCAGGTCATGTTCTGACCCTTCTGGTTGATGATCGTGTCGACCGCGACGGCGGACTTGCCGGTCTGGCGGTCGCCGATGATCAGCTCGCGCTGGCCACGGCCGATCGGCACCATCGAGTCGATCGACTTCAGGCCGGTCTGCACCGGCTGGTCGACCGACTTGCGGGCGATCACGCCGGGAGCGACCTTCTCGATCACGTCCGTCATCTTGGCGTTGACCGGGCCCTTGCCGTCGATCGGCTGGCCCAGGGCGTTCACCACGCGGCCGATGAGTTCCGGGCCGACGGGCACTTCCAGGATGCGGCCCGTGCACTTGACGGTGTCGCCCTCGGAGATGTGCTCGTACTCGCCCAGGATCACGGCGCCGACGGAGTCGCGCTCGAGGTTCAGGGCCAGGCCGAAGGTCGGCGTGCCGTCCTTGGTGGCGGGGAATTCCAGCATTTCGCCGGCCATGGCGTCGGACAGGCCGTGCACGCGGACGATGCCGTCGGTCACGGACAGCACGGTGCCCTGGTTGCGGATGTCGGCGCTGGCGGCCAGGCCTTCGATCCGGCTCTTGATCAGTTCGGAAATTTCAGCGGGATTGAGCTGCATGACTCTGTCCTTTGGAGGGCCTTCGGCGTCAAGCCGTCAGCGCGACTTTCATTTGTTCCAGGCGGGCCTTCACCGAGGTGTCCAGCACCTCGTCGCCCACCACCACGCGGATGCCGCCGATGAGGGACGTGTCTTCCTGCACGGTGAGATTGAGCTTACGGCCAAAACGCCGTTCCAGTACCTGAGCAACGGAGCCCAGCTGCTCGGCCGGAATGGGGAAGGCGCTGTACACCACCGCGTCCGACGAACCGCCCTGCGCGTTCTTCATCTCGCGGAACTGCTGCGCGATCTCGGGCAGCGCCGCCAGGCGGCCGTTCTCGATGACGGTGCGCAGGAAGTTCTGGCCGTGGGCCGGCAACTGCACGCGCACGACGTCGGAGATGACGTCGTACACCTGGCGGTCGGCGACCTTCGGGTTGCCCGCGAACTGCAGCAGCTGGGTGTTGCCCGCCACGGCCGCAAGGGCGTCGAGCCATTGCAGCGTGCCGTTCAGGTCGCTGCCCGAAGACTGGAAGAGCGCTTCCGCATAAGGGCGGGCGATCGTGGCGAGTTCAGCCATGGCCTTTCCTTATGCCAGCTCGGTCTGCAGGCGCTTGAGAAGCTCGGCGTGCACGCCGGGATTCACTTCCTTGCGCAGGATCTGCTCGGCGCCCTTGACCGCCAGCACGGCGACCTGCTCGCGCAGCGCCTCGCGGGCCTTCACCGTCTGCTGCTCGGCCTCGGCACGGGCGGCGGCGATGATCTTGTTGGCCTCTTCGGTGGCGCGGCCCTTGGCTTCCTCGACGATCGCCTGGGCGCGGCGCTCGGCGTCGGCCAGCAGGGCGGCGGTCTCGTTGCGCGACTTCGCCAGTTCCTCTTCCACGCGCCGGTCGGCGGCGGCCAGTTCGGACTTCGCCTTGTCGGCGGCGGCCAGGCCTTCGGAGATCTTGCGCGCGCGCTCGTCGAGCGCCGCGGCGATCGGCGGCCACACGAACTTCATCGTGAACCCGACCAGGATCAGGAACACGATCACCTGAATGATGAGGGTGCCGGTGATGCTCACTTTTTCATCCTTGCTCCCGGAGGCTGGTGCGTTCCGGGAAATGGGTTGACCGAAAGGATGGCGGACTTCAGCGCGCGGCCAGCTGGCCCAGGAACGGGTTGGCGGTGGCGAACCACAGCGCGATACCGGTGCCGATGATGAACGCGGCGTCGATCAGGCCGGCCAGCAGGAACATCTTGGTCTGCAGCTCGTTCATGAGCTCGGGCTGACGCGCAGCAGATTCGAGGTACTTGCTGCCCATGATGCCGATGCCGATGCAGGCGCCGATGGCGCCCAGGCCGATGATCAGGCCGGCGGCCAGTGCGACGAAGCTGATGACTTGTTCCATTGTTTCTACTCCTAGGACTTTTGGTGGTTGATTGACGAGAACGGAAAAAAGCGGAAGACCGGGGCGCGCGGCGCTCAGTGCGCGTCGTGCGCCTGGCCCACGTACACGAGGGTCAGCATCATGAACACGAACGCCTGCAGCGTGATGATCAGGATGTGGAAGATCGCCCAGGCCGAGCCCGCGATGATGTGGCCGATGGCCAGGCCGATGCCGGTGGCGGACAGCGACCAGGCGCCGCCCATCAGGGCGATCAGCAGGAAGATCAGTTCGCCGGCGTACATGTTGCCGAACAGTCGCATGCCGTGCGAGACGGTCTTGGCGACGAACTCGATGATCTGCATCAGGAAGTTGAAGGGCCACAGCAGCGGGTGGCTGCCGAAGGGCGCGGTGAACAGCTCGTGGACCCAGCCGCCCAGGCCCTTGATCTTCACGTTGTAGTACAGGCAGACCAGCAGCACGGACAGCGACAGGCCCATGGTGATGGAGAGGTCGGCGGTGGGCACGACGCGCATGTAGGCGTGGCTGGGGTCATGGCCGGAGACGCCGTAGTACCAGGTCCAGATGGCCGGGATCAGGTCGACGGGCAGCAGGTCCATCGCGTTCATCATGAAGATCCAGACGAACACGGTCAGCGCCAGCGGCGCGACGAACTTGCGGCTCTGGGCGTTGTGGACGATGCCCTTGGCCTGGGAGTCGACCATCTCCACCAGGATCTCCACCGCGGCCTGGAAGCGCCCCGGCACGCCCGGCGTTGCCTTGCGCGCGGCCTTCCAGAGCAGGAGGCAGGTCACCACGCCCAGCAGGATCGCCCAGAACAGCGAGTCCCAGTTGAAGACGGTGAAGTCGACGACGTTGGCTGGCTTCTTGTTCTGCCAGAACGTCAGGTGGTGGACGATGTATTCACCCGCGGTCGGACCGTGCGCCGCGGCAGCGCTGTCAGCAGCCATGTTTCTTTCAGCTCGATTTCGTCTTGGGACGCGGCGCGAACGCCAGCGCGACCCAGTAAACCTTCATCGCCAGGATCAAGCCGATCAGCAGCGCCGGCCAGCTCAATCCCGCCACCAGCCTCGGCGCCATGGCCAACATGGCCAGCGTCAAGGCGATCTTCACCATCTCCCACAGCAGGAAACCGACTGCCGCCGTCCCCGCGTTGAGCGATGCAAACCTTCCGGTCAGCCCCCGGGCGAACACCGCCGCGGGCACCAGCACGGCCAGAGCTCCGTACAGGACGGACCATCCGACGTTCTGCCTTCCCGTGAAGAGCCACGCGACCAGCGCGGCCACCACCCCCACCCCGGCCTGTCCCAGGACCACCCACCACGGGGATACCGGGGGGTTCAGTTCGCGCACGCGGCGCGCCTCGTCGGCGCTCAGCGGCTGGACCGGGGATTCCTGAGTGTCTTCGTCAGGCAGCGGCGCGACTCTTGTGGTTGGCATGTCAGCCGCTGTAAGCCCTGATGAATTCTGGAAAGCCTCTCATTATAAGTAGAAACCCCCGAGGTCCCAAAGCCCCCAGGTCCGCGGCCGGCGTGGCCGTGGCGGGACGCGCACAATCCGCGCCCATCGCCACAAGGAAATCCATGCGCAACCTGCTCCTGTTCCTGCATCTCGCCGCCGCCATCTTCTGGGTGGGAGGCATGGCCTTCGTGGTGATGGCGCTGCGCCCCGCGCTGCACGAGCAGCTGCAGCCGCCGCAACGGCTGCCCCTGATGGTGCAGGTGCTGCGGCGCTTCTTCGTGGTGGTGCTGGCGAGCATCGCCGTGCTGCTGGCCACCGGCGTGCCGCTGCTGCTGCAGGTCCCCGGCGCGCAGGCGCCGCGCGGCTGGCACGCGATGGCCGGCCTCGGCCTGCTGATGGTGCTGGTGTTCGGGCACATCTTCTTCGGGCCGTGGCGGCGCATGCAGCGGGCGGTGGCGGCGCAGGACTGGCCGGAAGGCGGCAAGCGCGCCGGGCAGATCGCCCTGCTGGTGAAGGTGAACTTGGGACTGGGGTGGCTGGCGATCGCGGCGGTGCTGCTCTGGCGCTGAGTGTCGCGGTTCGCCTTTCGGGCTCACCACGACCTGCGGGGCCGTGCCGTGGAGTCGTAGGTCGTGGTGAGCCCGA
>JALHLO010000184.1 GCA_022844525.1 Ramlibacter sp. | reverse complement strand
CCGCCTGCGCCTCGTCGTGCCCGGCCGCCTCGCGTTCCGCGCGCGCGGCATCCACTTCGCGGCGCGCGCCGGACAGGGCGAGGCGCGCGCTGTCCAGGCGCGACGCGGACAGGAAGCCTTCGCGCGCCAGCCTTTCGACGCGGTGCAGTTCGAGCTGCGCTTCCTCGGCGGCCAGCTGGGCGCGCGCCAGCCGGGCCGAGGCGCGCGTGACGTTGGCCCGGGCCGCGTGGTGGCGCTCGGTCGCCTCGCGCGTGCTGCGCTCGTCGACCATCGCCGACATCGCCGGCAGCAGCACGGCGACGGTCTCCCCGGCGGCGACCCGGTCGCCTTCGCGCAGGTTGATGCGCATGACGCGCGCCGCCACCGGGGCCGAGATGGTGTAGCGGTCCTTCAGGCGGGTGCGGCCGTCCTCCTCGATCGCCTGCTCGTAGCGGCCGCTGGCGATGGTGGCCGTCTCCACCGGCACCGGCTTGGGCGAGAAGGCCCAGGCGAGCAGGGCGACGGCGCCGGCGGCACCGGCTCCCAGCAGCAGGTATTTCTTGCGGAACATTGCTTCACTCCCGTGTCTTGAGGGCCGCGACCATGTCGAGGCGGTCGATGCGCCGGCGCACCACCAGCGCGCTGGCCACGCCGGCGGCGACCACGCAGATCGCGGCCCAGGCGTAGGTGCGCGGCTGGATCACCACCGGAAAGGCGAACTGGTCGGAGCGCATCAGCTCCACCACCGCGTGCGTGAGCGCCCAGCCGAGGAACATCCCCAGCGGCAGGGCCACCGCGATGCCGATGGCCAGTTCGCCCAGCAGCAGGATCGAGACTTCGGCGCGCGTGAAACCCAGCACGCGCAGGCTGGCGAGCTCCCAGGTGCGTTCGGCCAGGGCGATGCGCGCGTTGTTGTAGACCACCCCGACCGCGATCACCGCGGCGAAGGCCGTGAGGATGGTGCTCATGATGCGCACGTTGCGGGCGCTGATCTCCTCCATGTTGCGCAGCATCGTGGACTTGCTGAAGGCACCGGCGACGCGCGGCAGCCCCTGCGTGGCCTCCAGCACGCGCGGCAGGTCGCGTTCGTCCACCCGCAGGCTGAAGAAGTTCGCGAGGTCGCCGTCGCCCAGCGCGCGGTTCAAGGCGTCGCGCTGCATGAAGGCATTCAGGCCCATCATGTCGCTGACGGTGGCCTGCACGGTCAGATCGATGAAGCCGCGCTTGCCCTCGCGCAGTTCCACCGTCACGCGGTCGCCGGGCACGAGGCCCAGCTTGTCGGCCAGCCGGTCGGTCATCAGCAGCCCGTCGGCGGGCGCGAACGCCGGCCGGCGCTCGCGGTCGATCACGCGCTGCATGCGGGCCACCGCGGCATGGCCGTCGATCAGGCCCTTCTCGCTGCGGGCGCCGTGGATGAAGCGCACGGCCAGCCGGCGGCCCGTCTCCACCTCCAGCACGCCGGGCAGGCGCGCCAGCTCGCGGGCCGCGCCGGCATCCACCTGGTCGGTCATCCAGACGATGACGTCCGAACGCATGCCGAGGTTGAACTGCGTGTCGACGATGGCGTCGATCGCATCGCGGAAGAAGTTGCCCATGATGACGATCGCCACCGAGGCCGCGATGCCGCCCACCGTCAGCGCCGAGCGCAACGGCCGGCGCTCGATGTTGCGCAGGATCATGCGCAGCGCCGGGTCCAGGCGCAGCCGGGGAATCCGTTCCAGCAGCGCCTTGCGATAGCTGCCGGGTGCCGGCGGCCGCATCGCCTCCGCCGGCGACAGCCGCACGGTGGCGGCGATGGCCGTCAGCGTGCCCAGCAGCGCGGTCATGGCGACGATCGCCAGCCCGATCCAGGCCAGCGCCGGGGGAATGTGGTGCTCGAACGCGGGAAAGCGGAAGAACTCCGAGTAGATCCCGGTGATCAGCGTCCCCATCCAGCTCCCGAGCAGCAGCCCGAGCAGGTAGCCGCCGGCCACCATGGGCGTGACCAGCTTCAGGTAGTGCAGGGCGATGGCGCCGTCGCGGTAGCCCAGGGCCTTGAGCGCGGCGACCTGCTCGCGCTGCGTGGCCACCAGCCGCGCGGTCACGACGTGCAGCAGGAAGCCCGCCACGGCCAGGAAGATCGCGGGCAGCACGGTGCCCAGCACGCGCTGCTCGCGGATCTCGTTGTCCAGCATGGCGTGCGAGCCCTGCTCGTCGCGCGCGTGGGCCGGCATGCCCCCCAGCGACTGCAGCCGGCGGTTGAGCGCGTCCAGCACCGCCGGCTCCGAGGCCGAGGGCGCCAGCTTCAGCGCCACGCGGTTGAAGGCGCCGCGCATGTCCATGGCCGCCGCCAGTTCGTCCTTGTCGGTCCAGAAGACCCCGAAGGCGCGCAGGTCCGGCATGCCCATGATGCCGCCGAAGATGTACTCGGGCGACAGCGCGGTGCCGGTGATGCGCAGGGTGCGCCGCTTGCCGTTCACCAGCGCCGACACGGCGGCGCCGGGCCGCAGCTTGTGCGCCTCGGCGAAGCTCACGTTCACCACCGCTTCCAGCTCGCCGCCGGCGCGAGAGCCCGCCACCGGCCAGCGGCCGCTGCGCAGCTGCACCTGGTTCAGGCGCTGCGGCCGGCGCGCGTCGCGCCCGATCAGCTGGCCGATCACCGGGTCGACGGTGCCGGGCACGCTGACGCGCGCCACCGCTTCGACCGTCGTCTGCACGTCGATCACGCCGGGAACCTCCGCCAGGCGGCCGGCCATCGCGTCCGGAGCCCGCTTCACGACCGCGAACACGTCCGCGAAGTGGCCGGAGGCATAGAAGGAATCGCGGGCTCCTTCGAGGGAATCGACCGCCGACAGCGTGGCGATGAAGCCGCCGATGCCGCTGGCGACCACCAGCGCGATGGTCAGCGCCTGGCTCCACAGGAGCTTCAGGTCGCGCAGCACCTTGCGATCGAGCGCCTTCATGCGTTCACCAGGACAGCTCCGCCGGGGTCAGGCGGCGCGGGGGCACCTCGATGCTGGCGATGCGGCCGTCGGCCAGCCGCACCACGCGGTCGGCCATGCCGGCGATCGCGGCGTTGTGCGTGATCACCAGGGCCGTGGTGCCGAGCTCGCGGTTGATCCGCGCGATCACCTCCAGCACCAGCTTGCCCGTCGCGTAGTCGAGCGCGCCGGTGGGCTCGTCGCACAGCAGCATCTGCGGCCGCTTGGCGATGGCGCGGGCGATCGCCACGCGCTGCTGCTCGCCGCCGGACAGCTGCGAGGGAAAATGGTTGCGGCGCGGCGTGAGCGCCACCAGCTCCAGCGCCTCGTCCACCGGCATCGGGCGCGCGGAGATGTCCGTCACCAGCGCCACGTTCTCGGCCACGGTGAGGCTGGGAATCAGGTTGTAGAACTGGAAGACGAAACCGACGTGGTCGCGCCGGTAGGTGGTGAGCGCCTCGTCGCTCGCGCCGTGCAGGGCGTGGTCCTCGAAGAAGAGCTCGCCCGACGTGGGGATGTCCAGGCCGCCCAGGATGTTCAGCAGCGTGGACTTGCCGCTGCCGGAGGCGCCCAGCAGGACGACGAACTCGCCGCGCGCGACCTCCAGGTCGACCGCCCGCAGCGCGTGCACGGCGGAATCGCCGCTGCCGTAGGTCTTGGTGATGGCGCGGGCCCGGAGGACCGGCTCGCCCGGTCCTGCCGGTGCCATGGGCGTCCGCGTTACTGGATGGCGATCCTGCGCGCGTCGGCGGGCGCCTTCTTGGGCAGCTCGAGGTTCAGCACGCCGTCGGCATACTTCGCCTGGACCTTGCTGTCGTCGATGTCCTGCCCCAGGCTGAAGGTGCGCGAGATGGTGCCGTAGTAGCGCTCGCTGCGCAGCACCTTGTCGCCGTTGCCCCTGGTCTCCTTCTCGCTCTTCGTCTCGGCGTCGATCTGCACGACGTTGCCGTCGATGCGGACGTTGATGTCCTCCTTCTTCACGCCGGGGATGTCGGCCTTGACCGAGTAGCCCTGGTCGTTCTCGGTCACGTCGATGCGCATCTTCAGCTGCGGCGCCTCGCCCTCGAAGACCGTGGGCGAGAAGAAGCGGCGCATCGCGTTCTCGAAGTTGTCCCCGAAGACGGGGTCCAGCAGGCGGAGATTGCTCATGATCTTTCCTCGAATCAGGATGTGTGTGACATGTGGTTCCTCACGGCCACGGGAAGGAATTTAGGCGCGTGCGCCCGGCGCGCGTTGATCTGCCTCAATTGCGCCGGAGGCCGCTTTGGAGAATGGCCGCATGCGGATGAAGCATCCTCGACGCCGAGTACGAGCGGCTGGCGCGCGAGGGCCGGAAGCTGTGGGTACTGCACGAGAGGACCGCGAGCCGGCGGCCGACGCCGGGCGCTACCTGGCTGAAATGCCGCGCGCTTGACCTGCCGCAAGCTGCCCCCGCGGCGCTAGCTCGACGATTGCGGCATGGCCGCCAACCACCACAGCCCCGCCGCCCCGCAACCGGATCCGCTGGACCTGCCGCTGAAGGTGGCGCTGGCGCGGCTGGCCAACGGCATCTCCCCCGCGGCGCTGGCCATGGCGCACTTCGACTGGCTGGCGCACCTGGCCGCGTCGCCGTCCAAGCAGGCCGAACTGTCCGCGAGCGCGCTGCGCAAGTGGCTGCTATGGCTGCAGTTCGCCGCGCAGGCCTGGCAGGGACCGGACAGGCAGCGCGCCGCCCCGGTGCCGGAAGACAAGCGCTTCGCCCGTCCGGAGTGGCAACTGCCGCCCTTCAGCGCGCTGGCCCAGGCCTTCCTGCTGGCCGAGCAGTGGTGGAACGAGGCCAGCACCGGCGTGCGCGGCGTCTCGCGGCACCACGAGGAGGTGGCGTCCTTCACCGTGCGCCAGCTGCTGGACATGCTGTCGCCGTCCAACTCGCCGCTGCTCAATCCGCAGGTGCTGAACGAAACCGCGGCCTCGGCCGGCGTCAACCTGGTCAAGGGCTATGCCAACTGGTGGCGCGACGCGGTGGCCGTCGCGACCGGCGGCAAGCCGCGCGGCGTCGAGGCCTTCCGGCCCGGCCAGGGCGTGGCGCTCACGCCGGGCAAGGTCGTGTACCGTAACGCGCTGGTCGAGCTCCTGATGTACGAGGCCACCACGAAGAAGGTGGCGATGGAGCCGGTGCTGATCATCCCGTCCTGGATCATGAAGTTCTACATCCTGGACCTCACGCCGGAGGATTCGCTGGTGAAGTACCTCGTCGACCAGGGGCACACGGTGTTCATGGTGTCGTGGCGCAACCCGGGCGCGGCGGACCGCAACCTCTCCCTGCACGACTACCTGCAGCACGGCGTGCTGGACACGGTGAAGGCGGTGCAGGCGCTGTGCCCCGGCAGCGGCATCCATGCCGCCGGCTACTGCCTGGGCGGCACGCTGCTGGCGATGGGCGCCGCGGTGCTGGCCGGCCGCAAGGACGGGGCCCTGAAGACCGTCTCCGTCCTCGCGGGCCAGGTCGACTTCGAGGAGCCCGGCGAGCTGGGACTGTTCATGGACGAGAGCCAGATCGCCTTCCTCGAGGACCTGATGGCGGATTCGGGCTACCTGGACGGGCGGCGCATGGCCGGCGCCTTCCAGTTGATCAATTCCAAGGACCTCGTGTGGTCCAAGCTGCTGCACGAATACCTGATGGGCGCGCAGACGCCGATGACGCCCCTGCGGGCCTGGAACGCGGACGCCACCCGCATGCCCGCGCGCATGCACAGCGAATACCTGCGGCACCTGTACCTGGAAAACGAGCTGGCGCGGGACGCCTGGCGGTTCGAAGGCGCGCACGTGGCCCTGCGCGCGATCCACGCGCCGCTGTTCGTCGTCGCCACCGAGCGCGACCACGTGTCGCCCTGGGTTTCGGTCTACAAGATCCTGCGGCTGGTGCACTCGCGCGCGCGCTTCGTGCTGGTATCGGGCGGCCACAACGTCGGCATCGTCAGCCCGCCCTCGGGGCCCTCGGCGCACCCGCAGGCCGGCTACCGCTGGGCCGACCACGAGCCGCACGAGGCACCCGCGGATCCCCAGGCCTGGCTCGCGCAGGCCGCCCACGCGCAGGGCTCGTGGTGGACCTGCTGGCACGCCTGGCTGCGCGAGCACGGCAGCGCAGAGGTGCCGGCACGGGCCGTGCCGGACGTGCCGTTCGACGGCAAGGTGGTGCCGGCGCCCGGCACCCATGTGTTTCAGGAGTGAAGGAAGCGCGGCGCGGTCGCGGCGAACAGGTCCTCGGCGTCCACCATCTGGGTCGCGCAACCGAGAAGCTCGGTGTTCATCTCCAGCATCGCACCGGCGAGGTCCTGCCAGTAGCGGGTGGCATCGGCGAGGTCCTCGCGCAGCAGCTCGCCTTGCAGCGCGGCGATCGCCGCCGGGCCGTCCTGCTGGCGCAGCTTCGCCGCGGCGGCGGCATGGCGCTCGGCGAGCGCACGGGCCGCCTGCTCCTGGATGCGGCGCATCGCCTCGAAACCGCGGTAGACGGTGCGCACGCTCTCGTTGGCGACGGCGACCTGCTGGCGGGTCCAGTCGCCCAGCCATTCCGAGGGGGCGCGCGCTGCCGGGGCGGGGGTCTGGGCCTTCGCGGGCGCGACGGTGCGGCTGGTCCTGGTGGCCATGGTGTTCTCCCTCGGGTGCGTGGTCAGCGGCGGGGCGTGCCCGGGCGCTCGTGGATGGTCTGGCAGGCGGTGCAGAAAGGCGTGGCGGGCAGCGCGCGCAGCCGGCGCTCGTCGATGGCTTCGCCGCAGTCCTCGCAGAAGCCGTAGGTGCCGTCGTCCACGCGCCGCAAGGCCATCACGACCTGCGCGAGTTCGTCGCTGGCGTGCGTGTACGCCGCCTCGTCGACCACGGCGCGCGTTTCCTCCGCCGCGACGTCCTTGAAGTCGAGCACCTCCGGCGGGTTGTCGCCCGCGATGTTGGCGCCCGCGGCCTGCTGCAGCAGCGCGAGCAGTTCCGCCTTCCGCAGGCGCAGCTTCTCGGCCAGCTCGCGGGTGAGGGAGTTCGTATCGGCGATCAAGGTCATGGCAGCCCTGCGGTGAATGGTTCGCTTCATTCTGGAGAGGCCCGCCCCATCCGGCCTTGATCCAGGACAAGTGATGCGCGGGCGCACGGCCTAACCTGAACCCCTCGCGGCGCCATGTCGCGGAGCCGGACCAAGGAAGAAGACCTGCCATGAGCGTGCGCCACCTCGACAGCCTGTTTGCCCCGCGATCGGTCGCCGTGATCGGCGTGTCGGAGCGGCCGGGCAACCTCGGGGCGATCGTGCTGCGCAACCTGCGCGCCGGCGGCTTCCGCGGGCCGGTGTGGGCCATCAACAAGCACAGTGCCCGCGTCGACGGCATGGAGGTGCTCCCCGGCGTGGAGAAGCTGCCCGAGGCCCCCGACCTGGCCGTGATCTGCACGCCGGCGGCCAGCGTGCCGCAGCTGGTGCAGGCGCTGGGCGAGCGCGGCACGCGCGCCGCCATCGTGCTCACGGCCGGCTTGAAGCAGGTGGCGGGCGAGGCCGGCCAGACCTTCGAGCAGGCGATGCTGGATGCCGCGCGCCCCTTCGTGCTGCGCGTGCTGGGCCCCAACTGCATAGGCGCGCTGGTGCCGGGCATCGGGCTGAACGCCAGCTTCGCGCCGGGCCAGGCGGCGCCGGGGCAGCTGGCCTTCGTCACGCAGTCGGGCGCGCTGGCCACCGCGATGCTGGACTGGGCCAATGCGCAGGGCATCGGCTTCTCGCATTTCATCTCGCTGGGCGACAGCGCCGACGTGGACTTCGGCGACGTGCTGGACTACCTGGGCAGCGACAGCGGCACGCGCGCCATCCTGATGTACGCCGAGTCGGTCAAGCACGCGCGCAAGTTCATGTCGGCCGCGCGGGCGGCGGCGCGCAACAAGCCGGTGATCGTGGTGAAGTCCGGGCGGGCCCCGGAAGGCGCGCGCGCGGCGGCCTCGCACACCGGCGCGCTCGCGGGCTCGGATGCCGTGTTCGACGCGGCGGTGCGGCGCGCGGGCATGGTGCGCGTCGACACGCTGGAGGCCTTGTTCGACGCGGCCCAGACGCTGGCGCGCGTGCAGTCCTGGCGCGGCGAGCGGCTGGCCATCCTCACCAACGGCGGCGGCGCGGGCGTGCTGGCCGCGGATGCGCTGGCGCTGGGCAAGGGGCAGATGGCGGCGCTCGCGCCGGACACGCTCGATCGGCTCGACGCCGTGCTGCCCGCGAACTGGTCGCATGCCAACCCGGTCGACATCATCGGCGATGCGCCCGTGGAGCGCTACACCCAGGCGCTGGAGATCCTGCTGCGCGCGCCGGAGGTGGACGGCGTGCTGTTCATGCACGCCCCGACCGCGATCGTGCCGGCGGCGCAGATCGCCTCGGCCTGCGCCCCGCTGCTGCGCGAGCCGGGCAAGCCGGTGCTGAGCTGCTGGCTCGGCGGCACCGTGGTGGAACCCGCGCGCCGGCTGTTCGCGCGAGCCGGCCTGGCCAGCTACACGACGCCGGAGCACGCCGTCGCCGGCTGGCTGCAACTGGTGCAGTACCACCGCCACCAGGAAGCGCTGCTGCAGCTGCCCGACGCGCAGCCGCGCGACC
>JALHLO010000183.1 GCA_022844525.1 Ramlibacter sp. | reverse complement strand
AGCGGCCGTCCGCTGGCCGAGTGCCTGGCCACCTGCCTTTCCCACGCCGGCGCGCGCGCCGGCCAACCCGCCCTCGCGGTGGCCATGGCCGGCGACGCCGGCGCCGTGGTCCGTCGCGTCAGCAATCTCCTGGAGAACTCCGCCATGTCGCTTCGTCCGCTTTCCCCCCGCCTGCGCCGCACCGCCATCGCGCTCGCCGTCATCGCCATCGTGGCCCTGCCGGGCCTGGCCATCAGCACGGTGGCGTCCGAGGGTTTCGCCGAAAGGGTGATGACCCAGCTGGAGCTCAATGGCCGTCAGAACTACAGCTACTCCAGCACCAGCGACACCGCACGCGTTCGCATGCGCCTGTCCGGCGATGTCGTGCTCAACGAGGCCGAAACCGACGTGGTGCGCCTGGGCAAGGGCGCGCGCCTGAAGATCAGCGAAGACCGCGACGGCGTGGAGCATGAGCTCGAGGTGTTCGGCAAGGACGGCATCATCCAGCGCCGCTACCAGCGCGACGGCCAGGCGATGGCGATCGATGCCGAGGGCCGCGCCTGGCTTTCGCGCACCCTGCCGACGGTGATGCGCGAAAGCGGCATCAACGCCGAAGCCCGCGGCAAGCGCCTGCTCGCCAAGGGCGGGCCCGAGGCGCTGCTGACCGACATGGCGCTGCTCGAATCCGACCATGCCAAGGCGCGCTACCTGGCGGTGCTGTACGCGAACGCGCGTCTCGACGACGCCCAACTGGCACGGTCGCTCGACCTGGCCAAGGGCATAGAAAGCGACTTCGAACTGCGCAATTCGCTGGACGCGGCGCTGGGTTCGCAGGCGCTGTCACCGGCGCACCAGGCCCAGGTGCTGGCCCTGGCCGCCGACATCAGCTCGGATTTCGAAGTGGCCGAACTGCTGATCGCGGTCGCCGGCCGCATGCCGGCCACCGGCGTGGCGCGCGACGCCTGGCAGGCCGCCATCGCCAACATCTCCAGCGACTTCGAACACCGCCGCGTGCTCGAGGCCTTGCTCACCCAGCGCGGCGTGACGCCCGCCTCGGTGCAGCTGGCCCTGGAGTCGGCCGAAGGCATCGGCAGCGATTTCGAACTGCGCAACGTGCTGGAACGCGCCGCGCGCCACACCCGCGGCAACCCCGCGGTGCTGGCGACGTACGTGGCGCGTACCCGGCAGGTGTCGTCGGACTTCGAGGCGCGCGAGGCGCTGTCGGCCCTGATTGACGCCGGCCCGGTGGACCTGGCCGTGGCCAACGCGGTGCTGGACGCGGCGGCCGGCATCTCGTCGGACTTCGAGGCCGGTGAAGTGCTGCGCTCGCTCGCCGCGCGCATGCCGGCCGACGAGGGCCTGATGAAGCGCTACCGCAGCGTGGCCCGCGGCCTGGGCGACCACGAGCGCGGCCAGGCCGAAAAGGCCCTGGACCGCTTCGCGATCGCGGGCTGACGCCGCTGCCCGCATAAGGAAAAACCCCGGCCAAGGCCGGGGTTTTTGTTTACACCGTGCCGTGGGCTCAGGCGGCGGAAGCGGCCTTCGCCGGCGAACGCCAGGCCGCCAGCAGCTCGGCTTCGCGCGCCTTGGCCTTGGCGAAGTGCGCTTCCTTGACGTGGCCGAAGCCGCGGATGTGCTCGGGCACCGCGGCGATCTGCGCGGCCAGTTCGACGTTGCCGCCGTCCAGCGTGCCCAGCAGTTCTTCCACCGTGCGCGCGTAGTCGGTGATCAGCTGGCGCTCCATGCGGCGCTCGTCGGTCTTGCCGAACAGGTCGAACGCGCCGCCGCGCAGGAACTTCAGGCGCTTGATCAGCTTGAACGCGGTGAAGATCCACGGCCCGAACTCCTGCTTCACCAGGTGGCCGTCGGCGTCGCGCTTGGAGAACATCGGCGGGGCGAGGTTGAAGTGGATCTTGTAGTCGCCCTCGAACTGCTTCTGAATGCGCTGCATGAACTCGCCCGAGGTGTACAGGCGCGCCACTTCGTACTCGTCCTTGTAGGCCATGAGCTTGAAGTAGTAGCGGGCCACGGCCTCGGTGAGCGCGGTGGAGCCGGGCGCGTTGCGCGCCTCGGCCTGGCGCACCTTGTCCACCAGGGCGACGTAGCGGCCGGCGTAGGCCTTGTCCTGGTAGTCGGTGAGGAAGGCCATGCGGCGGGCGATGGTTTCGTCCAGCGTGGTGGACAGCACTTCGTCGTCGAGCGTGGCGGGCGCGGCCTGCACCGGGGCCTCGGCCAGGCCGGCCGCTTCCAGCACGGCCTGCGGATCAATGGCGGCCAGGCGGCCCCACGCGAACGCCGTCTTGTTCATCTCGATCGCGGCGCCGTTGAGCTCGATCGCGCGCACCAGGGCCTCGAAGCTGATCGGCACCAGGCCGCGCTGCCAGGCCACGCCCAGCATGAACAGGTTGGTGGCGATCGCATCGCCCATCAGCGACGTGGCGATTTCGGTGGCGGCAATCTGCAGCGGCTCGCGGCCGCCCATGGCGGTGCGGATGGCGTCCACGATGCCGGCCGCGGGGAACTGCATGTCCGGCATGCGGGTGAACGGGCCCGGCATGGCCTGGTAGTCGTTGATCACGACTTCCGTGCGGTCCGCGCGGATCTTGGACAGCGCCCAGTAGTCGTTCACCACCACCATGTCGCAGCCCAGCACCAGGTCGGCTTCGCCGGCGGCGATGCGCACGGCGTGGATGTCGGCCGGCGTGCGCGCGATGCGCACGTGGGTGGTGACGGCGCCGCCCTTCTGGGCCAGGCCGGTCTGGTCGAGCACGCTGGCGCCGCGGTTTTCCAGGTGTGCGGCCATGCCCAGCAGCGCGCCGATGGTCACCACGCCGGTGCCGCCCACGCCGGTGATCAGGATGTTCCAGGGCTGCTCGAGCGTGCTGCGGATTTCCGGCGCCGGCAGGTTGGCCAGGCGCTCGGCGTTGCCCACGCCCTTGCGCTTGCGCAGGCCGCCGCCCTTGATGCTGACGAAGCTGGGGCAGAAGCCCTTCACGCAGCTGAAATCCTTGTTGCAGTTGCTCTGGTCGATCTCGCGCTTGCGGCCGAACTCGGTTTCCTTGGGCAGCACGGCCACGCAGTTCGACTTCACGCCGCAGTCGCCGCAGCCTTCGCACACCAGCGAGTTGATGGCGATGCGCTTGGCCGGGTCCACGGCCTTGCCGCGCTTGCGGCGGCGGCGCTTCTCGGCCGCGCAGGTCTGGTCGAAGATGATGACGGTGGTGCCGGGCACTTCGCGCAGGCGCTTCTGCTGGCTGTCGAGCTCGGCGCGATCGAAGAACTCCACGCCCGACGGGAAGATGGACTTGTCGCTCCACTTCTCGATGTCGTCGGAAAGGACAACAATCGTCTTGACGCCTTCGCTGCGCACCTGGTGCGCGATGTCGGGCACGGTGAGCGTGCCGTCCACCGGCTGGCCGCCGGTCATGGCCACGGCGTCGTTGTAGAGGATCTTGTAGGTGATGTTCACCTTGGCCGCGATGGACTGGCGGATGGCCAGCGAGCCGGAGTGGAAATAGGTGCCGTCGCCGAGGTTCTGGAAGACGTGCTTCTCCTCGGTGAACGGGGCCTGGCCCGACCACGTGACGCCTTCGCCACCCATATGGGTGAAGGTGTCGGTCTTGCGGTCCATCCACGTGACCATGTAGTGGCAGCCGATGCCGCCCAGCGCGCGCGAACCCTCGGGCACCACGGTGGACGAGTTGTGCGGGCAGCCGGCGCAGTAGTGCGGCACGCGCGGGAAGTTGGCGCGGGGCTGGGCCAGCTCCGACTCCTTGTCGTGCATCCACTGCAGCACGCCGCGGATGTGCTCGGTGTCGTGGAACTTCTGGATGCGGCGGCCGATCACGCCGGCGATGGTGGCGGGGGTCAGTTCGTTGGTGCTCGGCAGCACCCAGTTCTCGAGTTCATCGTACTTGCCGATGATCGACGGGCGATGCTCCCAGTTGTACATGTATTCCTTCATCTGCCGCTCGATGAAGCTGCGCTTTTCCTCGACGACGATGATGTCCTGCAGCCCGCGCGCGAACTCGCGGATGCCCAGCGGCTCCAGCGGCCAGGTCATGCCGACCTTGTAGACGCGGATGCCGATGTCCTCGGCCATCTTGCGGTCGATGCCCAGGTATTCCAGCGCCTGCAGCACGTCCAGGTAGCTCTTGCCGGTGGTGACGATGCCCAGGCGCGCGCGCGGCGAATCGAACACCACCTTGTCGATGTGGTTGGCGCGGGCGAAGGCCTGCGCGGCCTTCACCGCGTACTGGTGCAGGCGCATTTCCTGGTTCAGCGGCGGGTCCGGCCAGCGGATGTTGAGGCCGCCCTGCGGCATGTCGAAGTCGCCCGGCAGGATGATGTCGAGCTGGTGCGGGTTCACGTTCACCGACGCCGACGACTCCACCGTTTCGGCGATCGTCTTGAAGCCGATCCAGCGGCCGGTGTAGCGGCTCATGGCCCAGCCCAGCAGGCCCATGTCCAGGATGTCCTGCACGCCGGCCGGGTTGAGGATCGGCATCATCGCCGACTCGAATTCGCCCTCGGAGCCGTGCGGCAGCGTGGACGAGCGGCAGGCGTGGTCGTCGGCGGCCAGCGCCAGCACGCCGCCCATGCGCGAGGTGCCGGCGGCGTTGCCGTGCTTGAACACGTCGCCGCAGCGGTCCACGCCCGGACCCTTGCCGTACCACATCGAAAACACGCCGTCGTACTTGGCGCCGGGGAACAGGTTGGTCTGCTGGCTGCCCCACACCATCGTCGCGCCCAGGTCTTCGTTCAGGCCCGGCGTGAACTCGATGCCCGACGCGGCCAGGTGCTTCTTGGCCTTCCACAGCTCCAAGTCGAAGCCGCCCAGCGGCGAGCCGCGGTAGCCCGAGATGAAGCCGGCGGTGTTGGCGCCGGCCGCGCGGTCGCGCATCTGCTGCATCAGCGGCAGGCGCACCAGCGCCTGCACGCCGGACAGATAGATGCGGCCCTCTTCGCGGGTGTATTTCGACTGCAGGTCGTATTCGCGGTCGAGGATCGGGGGGGCGGGCAGGGTGGGAACGGACATGGGCGGTTTCCGGGGGCTGGAGCAAAGACTCGGAATTATAGCAGCGGGGCCGGCCTGGCCGGCCTGAAGGGCATGTGAGGGGCAGTGGCCCTGCAGTGCCTCCGGGCCGGTCTGGTACCCTGCGCTGCCGCGGCCCGCCCCTGTCCTCCGCCCACCCAACGGACTCCCTGAATGCAGAGTTTGACCGGCGTCCTCGCCGACTCCGTCCTGGCGCAGCGCACCGCGCTGTCGCAGCAGTTTGCCGCGGCGCAGCCGTTCCGCCACGTCGTGATCGACGGCTTCCTCGAGGCCGGCTTCGCCGACCAGCTGCTGGCGCAGTTCCCGGCCTTCGAGCGAGGCAACTACCTGGCCGAACACGGCCGGCCGGGCGAGAAGTCCACCTTCGAGCGCGTGCGCGCACTCGGCCCCGCCTACGCCCGGCTCGACGACCTGGTGCGGAGCAAGGCGTTCCTCGATTTCCTGGGCCAGCTGACCGGACTGCCCGGCCTGCTCTACGACCCCTGGTACCTGGGCGGCGGCACGCACGACAACCGCCAGGGCGCGTCGCTGGATCCGCACATCGATTTCAACTTCCATCCGATCGAGCGCTGGCACCGGCGACTGAACCTGATCGTGTACCTCAATCCCGAGTGGCGGCCCGAATGGGGCGGCGCGCTGAACCTCTACCGTGACCCGACGCAGGACGACGGCCCGGGCCAGTCGGTGACGCCGCTGTTCAACCGGTGCGTGGTGTTCGAGACCACCGAACACAGCTGGCACGGCTTCGACCGCATCACCCTGCCGGCCGGCCACGAGGCGCTGAGCCGGCGCTCGATCGCCCTGTATTTCTACACGCCGCCGGCGGTGGGGGCCGGGGCGGAACCCGAAGCGCACTCCACCGTGTACGTGGGCCGGCGCCTGCCCGCGCACCTGCGCGCCGGGCACCTGCTGACCGAGGCCGACATGGCGGACCTGCAGGCGCTGGTGGAGGACAAGGACGGACGCATCGCCATCCAGTACGACGAAATCGCCCGGCTGATGACGCTGGCCCGCGCCCACGAGCGCGGCCTGGCCGGCAGCGTGCTGTATCTGGCGCGCAAGGCCATGGCCAGCCTGCGCCTGCGACGGCAGGGGTCGTGAGCGACGACGCCACCACCGCCGGCGCCGAACCGGCCTGGGTGGGCCGGCTTCGCCGGCTGCGCGAGGCCGTGGGCGCCTTGCGCCTGTGGCCGCACCGCCGGGTGCTGGCGCGCAGCCCGGCGCGCGCCCTGGTGCAGGCCGACGTGCAGCGCTGGTGCGGCATCCTGTACCCGGGCGAGCATGCGCTGGCGCGCGGTGACCGCGGTTTCCTGCGCCTGATGCAGCGCCACCCCGAGTTCCGCAACCTCTTCTACCACCGCACCGGCTTCGCCGGTCGGCTGTGGCAGCCGCTGTGCCGGCCGCTGCCGACGCTTTACATCACCACGGTTGATATCGGACCCGGGCTGTACATCCAGCACGGCTTCGCCACCATCATCTCCGCGCGGCGCATCGGCCGCGACTGCTGGATCAACCAGCAGGTCACCATCGGTTTCCGCGACGACAGGAACGCGCCCAGCCTGGGCGACGGCGTCACCGTGAACGCCGGCGCCAAGGTGATCGGCGCACTGCACGTGGGCGACCGCAGCAAGGTCGGCGCCAACGCCGTCGTGGTCAAGGACGTGCCGGCGGACGTGACGGTGGTCGGCGTGCCGGCGCGCATCGTCCGCCGCAACGGCCTTCGCGTCGACGAGCCCCTGTAAACGGAGTCGGTCCTTCAGGCCGACAGCAGGCGCCAGGCCAGCCAGGCGGGGACGCCAAGGTAGTAGGCGATGCGCGCCAGCCACGACAGCGCGTCGCGCACCGCGAGGCGCCGCGCGCGGGACAGCGGCAGCACCAACAGCGTCGTGGCTTCGATGGCCACGCGCAGCGCCGCCGCGAACAGCATCAGCCCGATCGACCACGACGCCCACCAGATCAGTGCGCCGGTGAGCCAGGCTTTGAGGCCGTAGGTGTAGTACTCGCCGAACGGCCCGCCGAAGGCGATCACCTGGTGCAGCCGGAAGGCCACGGCCGCGGGCAGCAGCGGGAAAAGTGCGAACTTCACCCCGCCGTGGTCGAGCCAGCGGCGCACGGTGGCGGCGCGCAGCTGGAACAGGTGGGCCAGGCGCGACGACACTGCGCCATCGAAATGCGCCGGCGAGCCCGCGGCTGCCATCGCCTGCTGCAGCGCCAGCGGATCGGCCAGCACCAGGCCCCGCGACCAGCGCTGGCCCGAAGCCAGCTGCAGGTGCAGACCCGCGCGCGGCAGCGGCAGGCGCCAGGGCTGCAGGGCGATGATGGACGCCAGCGGGATCTCGATGCGCTGCCCGTGCTGTTCCAGCACCAGCGCGCCGGCTTGCACGCGCGCCTTCGCCGCGAAGGCCAGCCCGATGGCCCACGCGCCCAGCGCCGGCAGCACCACCGCGAACACGAACAGTTTCAGCTGCGCCAGCGACTGCACCTGCAGGCCCATGCGCAGCACCATGTCCAGCGCCAGCCACGCCAGGCCAAGCCCCGCCCACAGCCGCAGCGCGCCGGCGGCCGCGCGCCACGCAGGCGACAGCAGGGCGGCGTTGGCCGCGTACTGCGCGCCGGGGTCGATGGCGCCGCGAACCTGCAGCCGGCGCCAGCCCGCCAGCAGCACCAGGCCCAGCAGGAACACGGCGGCCGCGCGCCCCACCCAGTTGCCCCAGCGCACCATCAGCGTGGGCGCGGGATCGCGCGCGGACAGTTCGGCGGTCAGCACGGCCTGGTCGCCCATGCCGGTGCTGGCCAGCACTTCGCCGGTGTCGTCGATCACCGCGCTCAGGCCGTTGGTGGTGACGCGCACCTGCGGCAGCCGCGTCTCGATGCTGCGGAACGCGGCCACCGCCAGGTGCAGGCGCGCACCCGCCGGATAGTCGGTGAACCACGAATCGTTCGACATGCCAAGGATGGCCTGCGCGCCGAGCCGCGCGCCATCGATGGCCAGGCCCGTGTGCACGTCGTCCAGGCAGATCAGCGGCACCACGTTCACTTCGCGGCCGTCGGCGGTGCGCAGCGGCAGCACGCGCGCGCCCGTGCCGGGCTGCCAGCCGCCGGTCCACGGCAGCAGGCGCCGCAGCCGCGGCCCATCCAGCCAGGCCGGCACGTGTTCGGTGAGCGGGAAGGGGTGGGTCTTGCGGTAGAAGCCGATCAGGCCGGCCACGGGCTCGACGAAGGCGGCGGCGTTGTATTCGCCGGCGCCGTCGATGTCGTAGGTGCCGAACACCAGCGGCACGCCCATGGCGGCCACGAAGCCTTCGATCTCGCGGTCCAGCGCGGCGCCGTCCTCGCTGCGCGCGCTGCCGAACGTGGTGGGGTAGACGGTCTCCGACCACAGCAGCACGTCGGCGCCGTGGTCGCGCACGGCCGACTGCGAAAGCGCGTAGTGCGTGTCGAGCACTTTTCGCACCACGCCGTAGGCGCCGATCTCCTGGCGCAGGCGCTCGTAGTCGGTGATGCTGGCCTGCACCATCGCCACGCGCAGCGTCGGCGCCGGCGCGGGTGGTGCGTGCAGCGTGGCCAGGCGCACCATGCCGTAGCCGGCCAGCGCCAGCACGATGGCCGCGG
>JALHLO010000182.1 GCA_022844525.1 Ramlibacter sp. | reverse complement strand
CCGCCGCCGCTGCTGATGGGGACGTTGCCGCCGCCACCGCGTCCACCGCCGCCGCGGTCGCCGAAGATCGAACCGCGGTCGCCGAAGAAGTCCTTGAACTCGTCGAACATGCCGCCGTGGAACAGGGACTCGAGCGGCGACGAGGGGGAGCGGCCGAAGCCGCCGCCGCCCATCAACTCCGCGTAATGCTCGTCGCACAGGGCGATCTGGCGCGTCCGGCCGTTTTCACGGACGGTCAGCTGGGTGGTGGCGGGGCGTCCGCAAACTTCGCACTTGGCCATGACAGTCTCCTTTGCGTGCTTCACGCGTGTTCGAACTTGGGGAGGGCCTTCAGCTGTTCCTTGCCCGCATTCGGCAGGACGGCCTCGGGGGCGACCAGCAGGGGCTCGGCGAGCGCCACGCCCGGCGTGGCCTGGGCCTGGACCGTGCCCACCGCGAAGAGGCAGGAAAGCGCGCACGCCGCGGCGTAAGCGAGGAAGGGAAATTTCTTGATCATGATGTCGTCCCTTTTCGGTTGCGAAGAAGCTTGCTCACTTGATTTCGAGCTTGCGGGAGGCCTTGGCGGCGCCGGCCTTTTTCGGCAGCGTCAGCGTCAGCACCCCGTTGGCAAAGCGCGCCTCGGCACGGTCGACGTCCACGCCGTCCGGCAGCGGCAGCACGCGCTGGAAGTGGCCGAAGGCGCGTTCGAGCCGGTAGCAGCCTTTTTCATCCTGCGCCGCGTCCACCCGTTTTTCGCCGCGCAGCACCAGGAAGCCGTCTTCGACGATCACCTCCAGGTCCGGCGGCGCCAGGCCCGGCAGTTCCGCCGTGATGCGCAGGGCCTCCCCATCCTCGACCACGTCGATGCGGGGTTCGAACAACGCGGGAGCGAAGTCGCCGAACCAGCCCCCGCCGCCCCCCGCTGCGGCGAGCGGGCTGCGGAACATGGGCGGCAGCAGCGCGAAAGGGTCGACGGCGCGCAGCAGGCGCACGGGGTCGAACGCGTCGGCGCCCGCCTGCTGCGGCGGCAACACGGCCGCCGCGCTGCCCGCGGGCTGCGCTCGCGCCTGGGTCCCGCCGCGCGAAAACTTGAAGGGAAGCCATTTCTGCAGATCGAATGCCATCTCAGGTCTCCTGTCGGGGAAGAAGGTGGAGCGGCCGTTCAGCGGCCGCTGGCGGTGGCGCGGTGCATGGGCAGTTCGCGCGAGGCGCGCCGCGTGCGCAGGCCCAGGACGAACAGCAGCACCCCCGAGAGAACGGCGTATACGCTGATCATCCAGACCAGTGCCAGCGCGCCGGCCGGCGGGAACGCGACCACCAGCACGCCGAACACGATCGACACGATCCCGCCCAGCACCAGCAGCCACTCGCCGCGCAGCACCTTGCGCAGGCGCACCGCCATCGCGACGTCGAGCGCGCCGGTGAGGATCGCGTTGGCGCCCATGACCAGCACCAGCACGAGCGCCGTCACGGCCGGGGCGACCAGCGCATAGATGCCGGCGACGACGCTGACGATGCCCAGCAGCAGCGGCAGCCACCACTTGCTCTCGGAGCGGCGAATCTGGAAGGCAGCCACGATGGCCACGGCCCCGCCCAGCAGCGCATAGACGGAGAACATCGCCACCAGCAGCAGCAGCGTGAGGTCGGGCCAGGCGAGCGCCAGCACGCCGAACGCGATTGCCACCGCGCCGCGCAGCATCAGCATCCACGCCGAGCGGTCCATCTGCACGTCCGCCGCCGGCGGCGCGCTGCCATTGGCGGAAGCGTCCCTGGAAGGAGAAGCATTAGCGGTGGTCATTGGAAGGTCCTTTCCGTTTGACATGCAGACGCCCGCTCGTCGGGGAGCCGCGGCGGCGGCGGGCGATCGCCGCGGGCTCGAGGTCCAGACTAAGGCCGCCTCCCGGGGCGGTGTTGCGCGGACCTGCGCTTCTGTGTTCCAGGATTGCGAAACGCTGCTGCGCCGGACTCGCCAAATTCGCGCAGCAATCAGGAACATCGCAGGGCCGGCCGCCGTTACGCTGGTTTTTTGCAAGCCAGCGACACAGCCATATGAATCGCAACTCAGACATCGACACGCAGGTCGACGAAGCGCTGGCCGAGAGCTTTCCCGCGAGCGATCCGCCGTCGTGGACATTGGGGATGGAGGGGCACGACGCGCCGGGGCCGCGATCCGCCCGCGCTCCGGTGCGGATCTACGGGCCCGTCGGCAACGCCGCGACCCACGCGATCCGCGAATTCCTGCACCGGTGCGAAGTGCCTTTCGAGTTCGTTCCGCTCGAGTGCGTGCCGGCCTGCGAGTTCCCCGACGGCACCCGCATGGAGACGCCGACGATCCGCCAGATCACCGAGAAGCTCGGCTGGTTCCGGAATCCATCGCGCACCGAGTACGACCTGGCGATCTACGGCGCCGGTCCCGCCGGGCTGAGCGCGGCGGTCTACGCCGCGGCGGACGGCCTTTCCACCGTGCTGGTGGAGCGCTGGGCCCTGGGCGGCCAGGCCGGCAGCAGCTCGAAGATCGAGAACTACCTGGGCTTTCCCGAGGGCCTCAGCGGCACCGAGCTGGCCGACCGCGCCCGCCGGCAGGCCGAGAAGTTCGGCGTCGAGATCCTGCTCGCGCGCGCCGGCGAGAAAGCGGAGCTGGAGCCCGGGCACGGCGTGGGCGTGCTCGAGGACGGCACGCGGATCGTCGCGCGCGCTTCCATCTGCGCAACGGGCGTGGCCTACCGCTGCCTGGGCCTGCCCGACGAAAACAGGTTCCTGGGCGCGGGTCTCTACTACGGCGCCGGCGCCAGCGAGGCGCCGCTGACGGCGGGCGAGCACGTGTTCGTCGTCGGCGGCGGCAACTCGGCCGGCCAGGCCGCGCTGCACTTCTCCAGCTACGCCCGGCAGATCAGCATCGTGATCCGCGGCGATTCGCTGAAGGAAACGCTGTCGGCCTACCTGCTGCAGCGCATCCGGTCGGCCGCCAACATCGACGTGCTGACCCGCACCGAGGTCACTGCGCTGCACGGCGATGCGACGCTGCGCGAGATCACGCTGCGCGACGGCAGCGGCCGCGAGCGCCGCGTGCCGACGCGCTGGCTGTTCGTCTGCATCGGCGGCGAGCCCCACACCCAGTGGGCGGAAGCCGTCGGCATGGCCCGCGACGCCGGCGGCTATCTCGTCACCGGGCCGGACCTGCCGCGCGCCGGCCCGCGGCCGCAGGGCTGGCCCCTGGACCGCGAGCCCTACTTCCTGGAAAGCAACATCCCCGGCGTGTTCGCCGCCGGCGACGTCCGCCACAACGCGGTGCGCCGCGTCGCGTCGGCGGTGGGCGAGGGTGCGATGGCGGTGGGCTTCGTGCACCGCGTGCTCGATGGGCGCTGACGCGGCCGGTCGCGGGATCGTCACGTCACGGCGCTCCCCCTGCCTCCCCGGCATCGACAGGCACCACGTGCAGCTCGCGCCATTCCAGCACGGCGCGATGCAGGTCGAGGTGCTTGCCGATCTCCCTGCGCAGCGCGCCCAGCAGGCGCGGCTCGGCCGCGATGCGAAGGTATTCGAAGCGGGCCTCGGCATGCGCCTGCTTCAGCCGCGCCACCGCCTGGCGCGCGAATCGCTCCAGTTCCTCCGCAGTCCGGGGCTGGCCGGGCACCGGCGTGGCGTGGGGATCCGCCAGTTCCTCCACCAGACGCGGCGGCTCGCCTTGCCTGCCGGGTTCGACGGGGGTTTCCAGGATGCGCGCGCGCCCGGCCTCGGCGAGGACGGTCCATTCGGGATCAGGCATGGTGTGCTTCCGGTGAAAGCCCATGCTCGCGCAGACCGCTGGCCGAAGGCTGCGCTCCCTTGCCGATTCCTGCGCATCCTGCCATCGGCGCCGCGCGGCCCCGCAATCACCACCGGAGCGCGCCATGAATCGCAGGCGGCAGGAAGAACGCAGCGCGCGCGGCTCCTATCCTGTTGCCACGACGAAGTAGGAGCACGAACCATGTCCGCAGTCATCGAAGCCGGCGAAAGCGATTTCGATTCGGCCCTGGCCGACCCCGGCCCCTTCCTGGTCGACTTCTCCGCCTCCTGGTGCGGCCCGTGCAAGGCCATGGCGCCCGCGCTGGAAGCCTTCGCGCAGGGCCGCGGCAAGGAGCTCCCCGTGCTCAAGGTCGACATCGACGCGGCGCGCGATCTCGCCAACCGCTACGGGATCCGCTCGGTGCCGACACTGATGCTGTTCCAGGACGGCAAGCCGCTCGCCACCCGGGCCGGAATGATGAGCGAGAGCCAGCTGGCCAGCTTCGTCGAGCAGCACCTGCCGCCCAGGGAAAGGACCCCCGTGGAGCAGGACCCGCGGCGGGCGCAGATCAAGCTGGATTGGTGAGGCAATGGCACCATGCTGCCACCATGAAACGCATCACCCTCCCCGGCGGCGCAGCCGTCCCCGCACTTGGCCAGGGCGCCTGGCACCTGGGCGAAGACCCGGCGCAGCGCGACGAGGAGATCGCCGCCATCCGCCGGGGCATCGACCTCGGCATGACGCTGATCGATACCGCCGAGATGTATGGTGACGGCAAGTCGGAGCTGCTGGTCGGCGAGGCCATCCAGGGCCGGCGGGACCAGGTCTTCGTCGTCACCAAGGTCTACCCGCACAACGCATCGCGGCGCGCGATGCGCACCGCCTGCGACGGCAGCCTGCAGCGCCTGCGCATCGACGTGATCGACCTGTACCTGCTGCACTGGCCGGGCGCGGTGCCGCTGGACGAGACCGTGGAGGCCTTCGAAGCACTGCAGAAGAACGGCAAGATCCGCCACTGGGGGGTGAGCAACTTCGACCCGCAGGCGATGCGCTCGCTGGTGGCGGTGCCCGGCGGCAAGGCGGTGCAGACCGACCAGGTGCTCTACAACCTCGGCCGCCGCGGCGTCGAATGGGACCTGCTGCCCCTGCTGCGCCGCCACCGCATTCCCGCGATGGCCTACTCGCCGCTGGAGCAGGGCCGGCTGCTGGCGACGCGGCCATTGACGGTGTTCGCGAAGAAGCACGCGATGACGCCGGCGCAGGTGGCCATTGCCTGGTTGCTGGCGCAGGAAGACGTGATCGCCATCCCCAAGACCGGCAACCGCAAGCGGCTCGAGGAGAACGCCGGCGCGCTGGCCCACCGGCTGGCACCGCATCACTTGCGCGAACTCGACGCCCTGTTCCCGCCGCCGACGGGACCCACGCCACTCGAGATGATCTGATTCGAAGGACGTCAGCGCAGCTTCGCCGCCAGCACCTGCGGCATGTCGAGATCGGGCAGGCCCTGCAGCAGCGTCAGCGCATGCGTGGCCAGGTCCGCCGGCAGGCGGCCGGTCAGGTGGCGCAAGCGCGCGCCCTGGTCCGGAAAGACCGCGAGGCTGCCGTGCCGGTCGCTGTCGAAGCGCAGCGCGAACCAGGCCGTGGTGCCCTCCTCCTGCTGGATCGCCACGCCCGCGTCGCCCAGCAGTTGCCGCACGTCCAGCTCCCGCTCCCGCCGGATCTCGAACTCCAGCTGCAGGCCCAGCATGACCGGTCCGAACAGCGCGTCGGGCGGCAGCTTCTCGGCGATCACGTCGAGTTCGACGACGCGCGGCGGACCGTCGAACACCAGCGGCGCCTTGTTCTTCAGCAGGTCCTGGGCCGCGCCGTCCAGGTGGGCCTGCCGTCCCGCCAGGCTGGGGAAGCAGGCGAAGGTGCCGAAGGCGCCGGCGTCGTAGCGCAGCGCCAGCCAGGCCAGCGTGCCGGACTCGAGCATCACCAGCGGCAACGCGTCGCGCAGCAGGTCGCCGGCCTGCGCGTCCTGCCCGGGCCGGGCGGCCCAGCGGGCAAGCGTCGCGATGGCAGACATGGGGTATTGCTCCTTCATCCTGCCATGGCAATGTCCCCGGCCTAGGCGTACTCGAACTTCGGCAAGGCCTTCAGCTGTTCCTTGCTGGCATTCGGCAGGACCGCCTTGGGCGCGATGTGCGCGAACTGGCGCACCGGTACCGCGACGCGGTGGTCGGCCAGGCCGAGGAAGCCGCCGATGTTGACGATCGCGATCGACAGCGTGCCGTCGGGCGCGACGACGAGGTCGTCGATCTTGCCGATCTTCTCGCCCTTGTCGTTGTAGACATCCTGCTTCAGCAGCTTGGAGGCGCGGAACCCGGTGGCGACCAGCCGCCGCTCCTCGATCGTCACGCCAAGCACGGCCTGGCCCGCCACCGGCACGCGGATGACGGCCGCGGAGGCAGCGGACGCCGCCGGCGCGGCCTTGCCGGCCTGGGCATGAGCGCCGTTCACCGAGTACAGCCCGCCGATGGCGCAGAGAAGGGCAGTGCCAAGCAGGTATCTCGTGTCCATGATGTGCTCTCTTTCCGTGGGTTGGATGGCTTGCGCTTTCACGCTCAGACGCCGATCGTGATGCGGTTGTCGACCATCGTGATGCCCGGCGCCTTCCAGGCGGCGCGGCCCGCCTCCTCGCGCTCGGCCCAGGAGCGCACCTTGCCGCGCAGGATGACCTTGCTGCCCTCGACTTCGACCGTGATGTGTTGAGCATCCATCTGCGCGCTGCGCACCAGCGCCTGCTCCACTTCCTTCTTGATGTCCGACGGCTGGACCTTCGGCTTCACGTCGATCAGGTTGCTGACGCCCTTGACGCCGGCCAGATTGCGCACGACGCGTTCGGCCTCGCGCTTCTTGTATTCCCAGTCCACCGTGCCCTTGAGCGTCACCCAGCCCTTGGACACGGTCACGTCGATCTTCTCCGGCACCAGCAACGCGTCCCACTCGAGCGCGCGCACGGCGGCGGCGGCGATCTCGAGGTCGGTGCGCTCGCCCCCGGGGGCGAACCGCACTTCGATGTCGTTGGCGACCGCCTTGACGCCACGCACGCGGTGCGCCGCCTCTTCCGCGGCCCAGCGCTTGGTATAGGAATCGACCCAGCCGGTCAGCGTGACGACGCCGCCCTTCACGCTGACGCCGATCTCGGGTGCCTGCACCCGCGGCTCCCACTTCAATTCGGCGATCACGTCGGCCTGGATCTCGGCATCGGTTCGGGTGGTGGTGGCGATGGTCATCGCAGTTCCTTTCTGGCTCCAGGAAAACCGCCCGCGGAGGAAAGCCGCTGCTGCGGCGGGCGAAACGCGGCGGGCTCTGGCTGGAGACTAGGTCCTGGCCGCGCGCCGGTCTTGCGAAGACCTGCGCACCTGTGGCCAGGCCCTGCGAAAGGCCGCCGCGGCGGCGCCGCGGGCTGCCTTCACGCCTGCAGCGTGAAGCTGAAGGTCTCGCCGCCGCCCGGATTCGCCTCGCACCACAGGCGCCCGCCATGCGTCTCGACGATCGAGCGGCTGATCGCCAGCCCCAGGCCCATCCCGGTGGGCTTGGTGGTGTGGAAGGCATCGAAGATGCGGTCGCGCTCCAGGGGCGCGACGCCGTGCCCGGCATCGCACACACTGACGCGGACCGCGTGGCGACCTTCGGCCTCGACGGCCATCCGCAGGCAGCGCTTCGCCTCGGGCACCGTTGCCATCGCGTCGAGGCCGTTCATGGCGAGGTTGAGGATCACCTGCTGCAACTGCACCTCGTCGCCGGGGACGAAGGTCGCCGCGCCGCGCCGCGGCTCGACCTGCAGCCGCACCTGGCGCGCGCGGGCCTCGGGTTCCAGCATCCGGGCCACCTCGCACACCGACGCGTGCAGGTCCACCGGGGCGCGCGGCGCCGCGCCGCGCTGCAGGAAGCGGCGGATGCCGGCAACGACCTCGCCCGCACGGTGCGCGGCGGCCACGATGTTCTGCACCGCCGTCACCGCCTCGCCATGGTTGGGCGGCTGCGCCGCCAGCCAGTGCGCGCTGGCGTGGCCGTTGGCGACGATCGCCGCCAGCGGCTGGTTGATCTCGTGCGCGATCGAACCCACCATTTCCCCCATCGCGGCCACGCGCGAAACATGCGCGAGCTGCTCGCGCGCGCGCCGCAGCGCTTCGTCGGCTTGCAGCCGTTGCGTCATGTCCTCCACCAGGGCGACGAGGAAGTCCACCGAACCATCGGCGGCGCGCACGCATCGCACTGCCATGGTGCACCAGACGACCTGTCCATTCCTGCGGATGAAGCGCTTCTCGAGGACGTAGCCGTCCTGCTCACCCGCCATCACCCGGTCGAACTGCGCCACGTCGGCCGCCAGGTCGTCCCGGTGCGTCAGGTCCGACCAGCGCAGGCGCAGCAGTTCTTCGCGCGGGTAGCCCAGGATCCGGCACAGCTCGTCGTTCGCCTCGATGCAGCCCTTGACGGGCGAGGTCAGCGCCATGCCGATCAGGCCGAGGTCGAAGTAGCGCCGGAACCGCTCCTCGCTCGCGCGCAGCGCCTCCTCGGCCCGGTTGCGTTCGACGATGTCCGCCGCAAGGCGTGCATAGAGATCGGTGAACCGCAGTTCCGTGACACTGAAGCGGCGCGGCTGGCGGAAATGGATGGAGATCACGCCCAGCAGCTCCCCCTTGCTGCTGACCAGCGGCGTGGACTGCACGGCGCGGATGCCGGCGGCCGCGGCGATCGCCCGGTGCGGCGCGAACAGCGGATCCGCAAGAACGTCCTCGACGATCACGCGCTCGCGCCGCGCCATCGCGCGGCCGCCGACGGAACTCTCGTCGTGCACGCGGGTGAAGCGGGTGAGGAAGGCTGGCTGCAGGTTGCGCTGGGCAACGATCACCAGGTCCCCG
>JALHLO010000181.1 GCA_022844525.1 Ramlibacter sp. | reverse complement strand
CGTGCCGCCGCCACGGCGCCCGCCACCACCGCGAGGTCCGCGCGCGCCAGGCTCGCGTGCAGCTGCTGCACCAGCCAGTCGCCGGCGCTGTCCTCGTCGCGCACCAGCGCGGCGTCCACCGCCGCCTCCAGCCCTTCGGAATAGGAGAAGCCGCCCACCGGCAAGGCCGGCGAGGCGAGCCACATCAGCTGCAGCAGGGCCGCGTCAGTGGTCGTGGCCGTGGTCGTGGCCGCCGTGGTCGTGGCCGTGGTGCTCGTGGTCATGGTGTCCATGGTCGTGGTGGCCGTGCGTGGCCTGCGCGCCGTAGGCGCCGCCCTCCGGCTCGAACGGCGCCTGCGTTTCCAGCACCACCAGGTGCATTGCGCGCAGCATGTCGGCCAGCACGTGGTCCGGCTCGATCTTCAGGTGGTCGGGCTTCAGCTCGATCGGAACGTGCCGGTTGCCCAGGTGGTAGGCCGCGCGGATCAGGTCGAACACCGTGCCGCGGTCGGCCACGTGCTGGATCACCAGCACCGGCTGCCTGGCGGCGATGACGCGCACCATGGAGCCGTCCTCCGCCACCAGCACGTCGCCGCCGCGCACGACGGTGCCGCGCGGCAGGAACACGCCCAGCTGCCGGCCCTGCGAGTCAGTCGCCTCGAAGCGGCTTTTCTGGCGCACGTCCCAGTCGAGTTCGACGGTGGCGGCGCGCTTGAGCAGGACGGGGGCGAGGCCCTGGCCCTGGGGGAGGAGTTTGTTGACGGTCAACATGGGCAAATCATGGCACGCCATGACATGCAGGGTTCAGAACAGGAAATACCTCTGCGCCATCGGCAGCACCGTCGCCGGATCGCAGGTGAGCAGCTGCCCGTCCGCGCGCACGGCATAGGTCTGCGGGTCGATCTCCATCTTCGGCAGGTAGTCGTTGTGCACCATGTGCTGCTTGCGCACGCGGCGGATGTCCTTCACCCCGGCCACGTTCTTCTGCAGGCCGAACTTCTCCTTCACGCCGGCGGCCATCCCGGCTTGCGACAGGAAGGTGAAGGAGCCGCGGTGCAGCGCGCCGCCGAAGCTGCCGAACATGGGCCGGTAGTGCACCGGCTGCGGCGTCGGGATCGAGGCATTGGCGTCGCCCATCGCCGCCATGGCGATGAAGCCGCCCTTCAGGATCAGCGCCGGCTTGACGCCGAAGAAGGCCGGCTTCCAGACCACCAGGTCGGCCCACTTGCCCGGCTCGATGCTGCCCACCTCGTGGCTGATGCCGTGCGCGATCGCCGGGTTGATCGTGAGCTTGGCGATGTAGCGCTTCGCCCGGAAGTTGTCATGGCGCTCGCCGTCGCCCGGAAGCTTGCCGCGCTGCAGCTTCATCTTGTGCGCGGTCTGCCAGCAGCGCAGGATCACCTCGCCCACGCGCCCCATGGCCTGCGAGTCGGAGGAGAACATGCTGATGGCGCCCAGGTCGTGCAGGATGTCCTCGGCCGCGATGGTCTCCTTGCGGATGCGGCTTTCGGCGAAGGCCAGATCCTCGGGGATCGCGGGGTCCAGGTGGTGGCACACCATCAGCATGTCGACGTGCTCGTCGAGCGTGTTGACGGTGTAGGGCATCGTGGGGTTGGTCGAGGAAGGCAGGAAGTTCGGCTCGCCCACCACGCGCAGGATGTCGGGCGCGTGGCCGCCGCCCGCGCCTTCGGTGTGGAAGGCGCAGATGCCGCGCCCCCTGGTGGCCGCGATCGTGTTCTCCACGAAGCCCGACTCGTTGAGCGTGTCGGAGTGGATCGCCACCTGGATCTCCATCGCGTCGGCCACGTCCAGGCAGTTGCTGATGGCCGCCGGCGTGGTGCCCCAGTCCTCGTGCAGCTTCAGGCCGATGACGCCCGCCTCCACCTGCTCGCGCAGCGCCTCGGGCCGGCTGGCGTTGCCCTTGCCCATGAAGCCCAGGTTCATCGGGAAGGCGTCGGCCGCCTGCAGCATGCGCTCGATGTTCCAGGGGCCGGGCGTGCAGGTGGTGGCGAAGGTGCCGGTGGCCGGGCCGGTGCCCCCGCCGAACATGGTGGTGACGCCGGACGACAGCGCCTCCTCGATCTGCTGCGGGCAGATGAAGTGGATGTGGGTGTCGATGCCGCCGGCGGTGACGATCGCGCCTTCGCAGCTGATGATCTCGGTGCCGGGGCCGATGACGATGTCGACGCCGGGCTGCGTGTCGGGGTTGCCGGCCTTGCCGATCGCGGCGATCCGGCCGCCCTTCAGGCCGATGTCGGCCTTGACGATGCCCCAGTGGTCGAGGACCAGCGCATTGGTCAGGACGGTGTCCATCGCACCTTCGGCCCGGGTGCGCTGCGACTGCGCCATGCCGTCGCGGATGGTCTTGCCGCCGCCGAACTTCACCTCCTCGCCATAGCCGCCGGCGCGCAGGGTGTAGTCGTCCTCCACCTCGATCACCAGGTCGGTGTCGGCCAGGCGCACGCGGTCGCCGGTGGTGGGGCCGAACATTTCCGCGTAGGCGCGGCGGGGGATGCTTGCCATGGTGTTCTAGACCTGTCCCTGCACCATGCCGCGGAAGCCGTAGACCTTGCGGTCGCCGGCGTAGTCCACCAGTTCCACCGTGCGTTGCTGGCCGGGCTCGAAGCGCACCGCGGTTCCCGAGGCGATGTTCAGGCGCATGCCTTGTGCCGCGCGGCGGTCGAACTGCAGCGCGCCGTTCGTTTCGGCGAAGTGGTAATGCGAGCCGACCTGGATCGGCCGGTCGGCGGTGTTCTGCACCACGACCACGATCGTCCGGCGGCCCGGGTTGAGGGCGTGATCGCCCGCGTCGGTGATCAGCTCGCCGGGGATCATCGTCATTCGCCGCGCGACAGCCAGAGGGCGAGGCCCGCCAGCACGGCGACCATCAGGAAGCCCGAGGTGTCGGTGGCATGCCAGTGCCAGGGCTGGGCGGCGCCATGGCCCGCGTGGGCATGGGCGCCGGTGGCGAGCGCGGACAGGAAGGCGGCGAGGGCGGCGGGCAGCAGGCGCATGGAAATCCTCAGACGATGGGCTGGTGCACGGTCACGAGCTTCGTGCCGTCGGGAAAGGTGGCTTCCACCTGGATCTCGGGAATCATCTCGGCGATGCCGTCCATGACGTCGGCGCGGGTGAGCACGGCGCGGCCCGCGCTCATGAGCTGGGCGACCGACTTGCCGTCGCGTGCGCCTTCCATCACCGCCGCTGAGATCAGGGCCATGGCCTCCGGGTAGTTGAGCTTCAGGCCGCGCGCCAGGCGGCGTTCGGCCAGCAGGGCGGCGGTGAACAGCAGGAGCTTGTCCTTTTCGCGGGGGGTGAGTTCCATGGGCGGAGCATCTCATTGCAACCCCCGTGCCCGGTTTCGCGATCTCCCGGGGCCTTTGGTCCGGGCCGGGATGGGACTGTCCGCCTCTGCGAATGTCCCCCGGCGCGGCCCAAGGGCCGCGCCTCCTCCTTTACTTCGCCGAGTCGGACAGTCCCATCCCGGCCCTGCGCCGGGGGACATTCGCAGAGGCGGACACTCTCGCCCCGCTCCGGCCCACAGGGCTCCTGACAGGTGCCTTTCTTTGGCGCTCCACGCTCGGCACGGAAGATGCACGGTGGGTCCGTGGGCCCCACCATCCCGATCGTCCCCGTGCACCAGCACGACGCGCCGCAGCGCGTGGTGAAGGTGCGCCGCGACTACAACAACTGGGTCGCCAGCGAGACGATGGAGGACTACGCGCTGCGCTACACGCCGCAGCGCTTCCGCAAGTGGTCTCCCTTCCGGGTGGCCAACACCGCCTTCGGGGCCGCGTCCTTCCTGATCCTCGAGGCCGTGGGCGCCACGCTGCTGGTGCAGTACGGCTTCCTCAATGCCTTCTGGGCGATCCTCGCCACCGGGCTGATCATCTTCCTGGCGGGGCTTCCCATCAGCATCTACGCCGCCCGCTACGGCGTGGACATGGACCTGCTGACGCGCGGCGCCGGCTTCGGCTACATCGGCTCCACGCTCACTTCGCTGATCTACGCCTCCTTCACCTTCATCTTCTTCGCGCTGGAAGCGGCGGTGATGGCGTACGCGCTGGAACTGGCCATGGGCATCCCCCCGAGCTGGGGCTACCTGCTGTGCGCGCTGGCGGTGATCCCGCTGGTGACGCATGGCGTGTCCGCCATCAGCCGCCTGCAGGCCTGGACGCAGCCGGTCTGGCTGGTGATGCTGGTGGTGCCTTTCGTCTACGTGCTGGTGCGCGATCCTGGTGCGTTCGCGGGCGTCACGCACTACGCTGGTGAGAAGTCGCAGGGCGGCGGCTTCGACCTGCACTTGTTTGGTGCCGCACTGACCGTGGGCATCGCGCTCATCACCCAGATGGGCGAGCAGGCCGACTACCTGCGCTTCATGCCGGCGCGCAATGCGCGCAACCGCCTCGCGTGGTGGGCCGGCGTGCTGGCCGGCGGCCCGGGCTGGGTGGTCCTGGGCGTGGCCAAGATGCTGGGCGGCGCGCTGCTGGCCTACCTGGCGATCCGCCACATGGTGCCGGTGGACCGCGCGGTCGACCCGAACCAGATGTACCTGGCCGCCTACGAGTACGTGTTCCCGCACTACGGCTGGGCGGTGGCGGCCACGGCGCTGTTCGTCGTGATCTCGCAGCTGAAGATCAACGTGACCAACGCCTATGCGGGCTCGCTGGCCTGGTCCAACTTCTTCTCGCGCCTGACGCACAGCCACCCGGGCCGCGTGGTGTGGGTGGTGTTCAACACGCTGATCGCCTTCATGCTGATGGAGATGAACGTGTTCCAGGCGCTGGGCGAGGTGCTGGGCCTGTACTCCAACATCGCGATCGCCTGGATGATGGCGGTGGTGGCGGACCTGGTGGTGAACAAGCCGCTGGGCCTGTCGCCGCGCGGCATCGAGTTCAAGCGCGCCTACCTGTACGACATCAACCCGGTCGGCGTCGGCGCGATGGCGCTGGCGTCGACGCTGTCGATCACGGCCTACCTGGGTGTGTTCGGCCCCGGCGCGCAGGCCTTTTCCGCGCTGATCGCCATGGGCGTGGCCTTCGTCGCGGCGCCGCTGATCGCCTGGGGCACGGGCGGCCGCTACTACATCGCCCGCGCGCCGGAGGGCCGCTACCGGCGGCTGGCCAGCCGCCGCTGCGTGATCTGCGAGCGCGAGTACGAAGGCCCGGACATGGCGCACTGCCCCGCCTACCAGGGACCGATCTGCTCGCTGTGCTGCACGCTGGATGCGCGCTGCGGCGACCTGTGCAAGCCGCACGCGAGCCTGGCCGCGCAGTGGTCCGCCACGCTGCGCGCGCTGCTGCCGCGGCGCGTGTGGCCTTACCTGGACACGGGCCTGGGCCACTTCCTGCTGCTGATGCTGGTGATCGCGCCGCTGCTGGCGGCCGTGTTCGGCCTGCTGTACCACCAGGAACTGCAGTCGGCGCAGCACGTGGCCGTGGAGACCCTGCGCGCGACCTTCCTGAAAGCCTGGTTCGCGCTCTTGCTGGTGGCCGGCATCGTCGCCTGGTGGCTGGTGCTGGCGCACAAGAGCCGGCAGGTGGCGCAGGAGGAGTCCAACCGCCAGTCGCACCTGCTGCTGCGCGAGATCGAATCGCACCGCCAGACCGACGAGGCGCTGCAGCAGGCCAAGCAGGCCGCCGAACAGGCGCGGCACGCGGCCGAACAGGCCAACCACGCCAAGAGCCGCTACATCAGCGCGATCAGCCACGAGCTGCGCACGCCGCTGAACAGCATCCTGGGCTATGCGCAGCTGATGGGGGAGGATGCTTCCATTCCGGCGCACCGCAAGCACGGCGTGCACGTCATCAAGCGCGGCGGCGAGCACCTGCTGTCGCTGATCGAGGGCACGCTGGACATCGCCCGCATCGAGTCGGGCAAGCTGACGCTGAACGTGAAGCCGATGCGCTTCGCCGACTTCGTGCACGAACTCGCCGGCCTGTTCGAGCTGCAGGCGGCGGCCAAGGGCCTGGCCTTCCGCTTCGAGGCGGAAGGCAACCTGCCCGAGGTGGTGCGCGCCGACGAGAAGCGGGTGCGCCAGATCCTGATCAACCTGCTGGGCAACGCGATCAAGTTCACCATGGCCGGCCAGGTGGTGTTCCGCGTGCGGCATGCGCGCGAGATGGCGGTGGTGGAAGTACAGGACACCGGGCCGGGCATGAGCGCGCAGGAACTCGCGCAGGTGTTCGAGCCCTTCGCGCGCGGCAACAGCGCCAGCCACTCGGCGCCGGGCGCGGGGCTGGGCCTGACCATCGCCAAGATGCTCACCGACCTGATGGGCGGCGAGCTGTGCGCGAGCAGCACGCCCGGCGCGGGCTCGGTGTTCAAGGTGCGGCTGTTCCTGCCGGAGGTGCACGCCGCGGTGCTGCCCGCGCAGCCGACGGCGGTGGCGCGCCGTGGCTACCAGGGCCCGCGGCGCCGCATCCTGGTGGTGGACAACGAGGAAGCGGACCGCGAACTGCTGGTGGCGCTGCTGGAGCCGCTGGGCTTCGAACTGCGCACGGCCGCCAGCGGCCACGACGCGCTCGACCTGCTGGCCGCCGGCCTGCAGCCCGATGCCGTGCTGGTCGACCTGGCCATGCCGGGCATCGACGGCTGGGAGACCATCCGCCGCCTGCGCCGCATGGCGCACCTGAACGCGAAGGTGGCGGTGGTGTCGGCCAATGCCTTCGACAAGGGGCTGGAGAACGACGCCGGCATCCGCCCCGAGGACTTCATCCTGAAACCCGTGCGCCACAGCGAACTGCTGGACTGGCTGGAGCGGCAGCTCGGCCTGCGGTGGCTGCAGGAACCGGCCGCTGCCGCGGCGGCGCCGCGTCCCGACCCGGCCGGATGGGACTGGCCCCGCGCCGAGTTGCTCGCCCCGCTGCGCCAGGCGGTGCAGCTCGGTTACTACCGCGGCATCCTGAACCAGCTCGATGCGATCGACCTCGCGCAGCCGCAGTGCGCCGGCTTCACCGCGGCGATGCGCGAGCTCGCGCGCCAGTTCCAGTTCGAGGCGATCAGCCGGGCGCTGGCCGGCGCGCAGCCCGAAGGAGCGATGCGATGAAGACCATGCTGGACCGCACCGACAGCGACGTGGTGCTGGTGGTGGACGACGTGCCCGACAACCTGTCGGTGCTGCACGACGCGCTGGACGAATCCGGCTACACGGTGCTCGTGGCCACCAGCGGCGAGGCGGCGCTGCAGCGCGCGGCGCAGGCGGTCCCCGACATCGTGCTGCTGGACGCGATGATGCCGGGCCTGGACGGCTTCGAGGTCGCCAAGCGGCTGAAGGCGGAGGCGAAGACGGCGCACATCCCGATCATCTTCATGACCGGCCTGACGGAAACGGAGCACCTGGTCGCGGCCCTGGAAGCCGGCGGCGTCGACTACGTGACCAAGCCGATCAAGCCGAAGGAAGTGCTGGCGCGCATGGGCGTGCACCTGCAGGGCGCGCGGCTGGCGCGGCAGACGCGCAATGCGCTGGACGCCTTCGGCTACGCCAGCATCGCGGTGCGCGCGAGCGACGGCCGCCTGATGTGGCAGACGCCGCTGGCGCGCGAGCTGCTGCAGACGTACTACGGCACCAGTGCGCCGGAGACGCCGCCGGCCATCCTCCAGTGGCTGCGCCGCCACCTCGCGGAAGCGCAGCGGCAGATCGAGCCGCCGCGCCTGGCGGCCGAACTCGGCGCGCGGCGCCTGTCGATCCGGCTGCACCAGCAGACCGGCGACGACGACTGGCTGATCGTGATGCGCGAGGTGTCGGACGCCGCGATCATCGAGTCCATGAGCCTGGCCTTCAGGCTGACCGCGCGCGAGGCCGAGGTGCTGTACTGGGTGGTCAAGGGCAAGATCAACCGCGACATCGCCGACATCCTGGGCGCCAGCCCGGCGACGGTGAAGAAGCACCTGGAGCGCATCTTCGTGAAGCTCGGAGTGGAGACGCGCACGGCGGCGGCGGGGATGGCGATGACGCGCATCCGCCAGGTGCATCCGCAGTTCGAAGGCTGAGCGCGGCGCCCCTGGCCTCGCGCCCATGCGCGACGCCGCCGCGCTCCATCCCATGTTCCCGCCATGCGCTGCCCCGCCGGCTTGCATTCGGGCTTCGTCGCGCTAGTGTGTCCAAGGGCCGTGCTGGCCGCGCCTTCCGGCGCCGCCAGCACGGCCACCCGCAGGAGAGCACACCATGCCTGAACCGAGCGCGCACATGCACCTGAGCGAGCACGACCGGATCGTCCGGCTCGAGGCGGAGGTGGCGCGCATCGGCGCGCGCCTGCCCGGCCTCCACCACCCACCTGCCTGGCCGGCGTGGCCGCGTTCGCGCGCCGGCACGACGACTTCTCCGGTAAGGCGGTTCCCGGACTTCGTGGCCGCCGCCGATGTGCCGCCCTCGATGAACAGCGACGCCTTTCTGTTCACGCCCCTGGTCCCCCTGCTGCGCGACAAGGACTTCGAGGACAAGGTGCCCATGCGCGGCGGCCCCGGTGGCCACGAGCACCCAGGCGAACCTCCCGGACCGGGCGGCCCGGACGATCCAGCACCGGCGGCCCCTTCGCAAACGCCGGTCGTCCTCGTGGGAGAACAGGCGCAGGTGCCGACCTACTACCACTCCCAGACGCGGCACGACTGCCACTACCAGGTGGTGGAACGGCAGGTCGAGGGCGCGTACGAGGCCCGCCTCGACGGGCTGCAGGAAGAAGTTTCCAGTTTCCTCGTGCGCGGCGAGCAGC
>JALHLO010000180.1 GCA_022844525.1 Ramlibacter sp. | reverse complement strand
CGGTGCCGCCCGCGGCGGCAAACCGCCGCGCGGCCCGCGTCCGCCCGGCGGCCCGTCCGACCCGCACGCCGCCCGCGAAGCCCGCAAGTACGAACAGCCCATCACCAGCCGCGAGGCCATCAGCGAGTTCATCAGCGACAGCGACGGTCCGCTGACCGCCGAGGACATCGCCAAGGCGCTCGAGCTCACCGCGCCCGACCGCTTCGAGGCGCTCACCCGCCGCCTGGCGGCCATGGTGCGCGACGGCCAGCTGCTGATGAACCGCCGCGGCGGCTATGCCACCGCCAAGAAGCTCGACCTGATCGCCGGCACCGTCATCGCCAATCCGGACGGCTTCGGCTTCCTGAAGGCCGAGGACGGCGGCGAAGACCTGTTCCTGCCGCCGGGTGAAATGCGCAAGGCGCTGCACGGCGACCGCGTGCTGGCCAGCGTCACCAGTATTGACCGCCGCGGCCGCCGCGAAGGCGCCATCGTCGAAGTGCTGGAACACCGCCTCACGCGCCTCACCGGCCGCTACAGCGAACGCTCGCGCATCGGCATGGTGGTGCCCGACGACCGCCGCGTGCTCACCGAAGTGCTGATCCCGCCGGAAGACCGCAACGAGGCCCGCGAGGGCCAGCTGGTGGTGGTGGAAGTCACCGCGCCGCCCGAGAACGGCCGCCCGCCGATCGGCCGCATCCTGCTGGTGCTGGGCGACAAGCTCACGCCGTCGCTGGTGGTGGAAGCCGCCATCCACGGCCATGACCTGCCGCACGTGTTCCCGCGCGAGGCGCTGGCCGAGGCCGCGCTGGTGCCGGTGGACGTGCCCGCCTCGGAAATCGTCGACCGCGTGGACCTGCGCAAGGTGCCGCTGGTGACGATCGACGGCGAGGACGCCAAGGACTTCGACGACGCCGTCTGGTGCGAACCCAACGCCGGCGGCTTCCGCCTGATCGTGGCCATCGCCGACGTGTCGCACTACGTGCGCCCCGGCACGGCGCTGGACGACGAAGCCATCAAGCGCGCCACGTCGGTGTACTTCCCGGGCTTCGTGGTGCCGATGCTGCCCGAGAGCCTGTCCAACGGCATCTGCTCGCTGATGCCCAAGGTCGAGCGCATGTGCTTCGCCTGCGAGATGCAGGTGGACTTCGAAGGCAACGTCACCGCGTCGCGCTTCTACGAAGCGGTGATGAACTCGCACGCGCGCCTCACCTACACCCAGGTGTGGAAGGCCGTGGGCGAGGCCGACACCGAGGCCGGCGCCGAAGCCATCGCCCAGGTCGGCTCGCTGATGCCGCAGGTCCAGCGCCTGCACCAGCTCTACAAGGTGCTGTCGAAGGCGCGCACGCGCCGCGGCGCCATCGAGTTCGAATCCAGCGAAGTGCGCTTCGTGCTCGACAACAGCGGCGAAGTCATCCAGGCCGGCATGCTGGAGCGCAACGACGCCCACAAGCTGATCGAGGAATGCATGATCGCGGCGAACGTGGAGGCCGCGAAGTTCGTGACCGAACGCCAGGTACCCGCGCCGTTCCGCGTGCACCCGCGGCCGCCGGAAGCCAAGTACGCCGACCTGCTGGAGTACCTGTCGGAGTTCGGCCTGAGCCTGCCGCCGTGGAGCAAGGTCCAGCCCAAGGACTTCACCAACCTGCTGCGCAAGATCCGCATCCGCCCCGATGCGCCGCTGCTGGAAACCGTGCTGCTGCGCTCGCAGAGCCTGGCCGTGTACCAGACCGAGAACCTGGGCCACTTCGGCCTGGCGCTGGAGGCCTACGGCCACTTCACGTCGCCTATCCGCCGCTACCCCGACCTGCTGCTGCACCGTTCGATCAAGCACGCGCTGCTGTCGGGCGACCCCGACGGCTACCGCTACACGCTCAAGGAAATGTCGGCGCTGGCGCTGCACTGCTCGGCGATGGAGCGCCGCGCGGACGAGGTGGAGCGCGAGGTGGACGAGCGCTACCGCGGTGCGTGGATGGAAAAGCACGTCGGCGACGAGTTCGACGGCGTCATCAGCGGCGTCACCAACTTCGGCCTGTTCGTGGAGCTGGCCGGTTCGAAGGTGAACGGCCTGGTGCACGTTACCCAGCTGCCGCACGACTTCTACCACTTCGACCCGCTGCGCCGTTCGCTGGCCGGTGAGCGCCAGGGCCTGAAGTTCCGCCTCGGCGACCCGGTGCGGGTGCTGGTGCTCAAGGCCAGCGTCGAGGACAAGCGCATCGACTTCAAGCTGGTGGTGCCCGACGGCGCCCCGAAGAAAAAGAAGAAGGCCTGACCCACGCCATGAGCAAGAAAGACAACTGGATCGCCGGCATCAACGCCGTGGCCTCGGCCCTCGAGCACGACGTCGAGCACGTGCGCGAGGTGCTGATCGAAGCCGGCGGCAAGAACGCGCGCCTGACCGAGATCGAGGAGACGGCGCGCCGCCGCGACGTGTCGGTGCGCCGCATCCCGCTGCAGTCGCTGGAAGGCATCGTGGGCGCGCTGCGCCACCAGGGCGTGATCGCGCGCTACGAAGCCGCCAAGCCCACCGACGAAGAAGAGCTGCCCGGCCTGGTGGAAGCGGCCAACGGCCAGGCGCTGGTGCTGGTGCTGGACGGCGTGCAGGATCCGCACAACCTGGGCGCCTGCCTGCGCAGCGCAGCCGCGGCCGGCGTCACCGCCGTGGTGATCCCCAAGGACAAGGCGGCGCCCATCAACGCCACCGTGCGCAAGACGTCGGCCGGCGCCGCCGACCGCATCCCGGTGGTCAGCGTGACCAACCTGGCGCGCACCCTGCGTGCGCTGCAGAAGATGGGCGTGTGGATCTACGGGCTGGACGGCACCGCCACCCAGGCCATCCACGGCATTGATTTCACCGGCAACGTCGCCATCGTGATGGGCGGCGAAGGCGAGGGCATGCGCCGGCTGACGCGCGAGCACTGCGACGGCCTGGTCAAGATCCCGATGCCGGGTGAGATGGAAAGCCTGAACGTGTCGGTGGCCACGGGCGTGGCGCTGTTCGAAGTGGTGCGCCAGCGGGGAGCGAAGGCATGAGCCTGCAGTGGTTTGATTTCGTGGGGCTGGCCGGCGTGGCCTTCGTGCTGGGTTCGTTCTACCTGCTGCAGGCCGGCAAGCTGGCCAGCGACGCCATCGGCTACCAGCTGGCGAACCTGTTCGGAGCCATCTTCTTCCTGATCTCGATCTTCGGGCCGAGCCCGGATTTCCGCGACGTGATTTCCGTCACCATCATGCAGTTCGCGTGGATCGCGATCAGCCTGTATGGCATGTGGCGCGGCATCAAGTCGCGCGCCGCCGCGTTCCGCAACCGCAAGAACCCGCCTTCCGCCTGACGCCGGAGTTTGTAGGAGGGCCTTCAGGCCCGATGCCTTTCGGCGAAAAGCATCGGGCCTGAAGGCCCTCCTACAGTGGAATGGGTCACCCGAGGGTAGCGGCCCAGTCGTCGTCACTGCCTTCGTTGATGCCTTCGAACAGGAAGGTGCTCAGGTAGCGCTCGCCGGTGTCGGCGATCATCGCCAGCACCACGCTGCCCGGTTCGAGCGTCTTGGCCACTTCCAGCGCCGCGGCGAAGCTGCCGCCGCCCGAGATGCCGCAGAAGATGCCTTCCTTCATCGCCAGCTCGCGCGCGGTGTCGCGCGCCTGCACGTCGGTCACCGGCACGATCAGGTCGTACACGTCGCGGTTGAGCACTTCGGGGATGAAGTCGGGCGACCAGCCCTGGATCTTGTGCGGGGCCCAGGGTTTGCCCGACAGCAGCGCCGCGCCGTCGGGCTCGGTCACCGCGATCTTGATGTCGGGCCGCGCCAGCTTGAGCATCTCGCCCGCGCCGGTGATGGTGCCGCCGGTGCCGTAGCCGGCCACGAACCAGTCCAGCCGCTTCATGGCGAAGTCGCGCAGGATTTCCGGGCCGGTGGTGCTGCGGTGGTAGGCCGGGTTGGCCTCGTTCTCGAACTGCCGCGCGAGGAAGGCGCCGTGTCTGGCCGCGAATTCCTGCGCGCGCTTCACCATGCCGCTGCCGCGTTCGGCTGCCGGCGTCAGGATCACTTTGGCGCCCAGGGCGCGCATCAGCTTGCGCCGCTCCACCGAGAAGGTTTCGGTCATGAAGGCCACGAACGGGTAGCCGCGCGCCGCGCACACCATGGCCAGGGCGATGCCGGTGTTGCCCGACGTGGCTTCCACCACCATCTGGCCCGGCGCCAGCGTGCCGCGCTGTTCGGCGTCCAGGATGATCGCCAGCGCCAGCCGGTCCTTCACCGACGACATCGGGTTGAAGTACTCGAGCTTGGCGTACATGGTCACGCCCGGCGGCGCGATGTGGTTGATGCGGACGATCGGCGTGTCGCCGACGGTGCCCAGGATGCTGTCGTGGATCATGGCCTGTCCTCGCTGGATCGTGGGGGGACGGCGGTCAATCCTCGTGCGCGGCCGCGAGGTCGTTTTCGGAGAACTGGCGCCAACGGTTCAGCACCGCACAGAACAGCTGCGCGGTGCGCTCGGTGTCGTACACGGCCGAATGGGCCTGGTCGCTGTCCCACGGCAGGCCGGCGGCCTGCACGGCACGGCTCAGCACCGTCTGCCCGTAGGCCATGCCGGCCAGCGTGACGGTGTCGAAGGTGCTGAAGGGATGGAACGGATTGCGCTTGTGCCCCACGCGCGCCACGGCGGCGTTGAGGAAGCCCAGGTCGAAGTGGGCGTTGTGGCCCACCAGGATGGCGCGCTGGCAGCCGTTGCGCTTGGCCGCGGCGCGGATGGGCGCGAAGACGTGGTCGAGCGCCGCGCGCTCGTCAATGGCGCCGCGCAGCGCCGAGTCCAGCCGGATGCCGGTGATTTCCAGCGAGCGTGGATCGATCTCGGAGCCTTCGAACGGTTCGACGTGGGCGCTCACCGTTTCGCCCAGTACGTAGAAGCCGTCACCGTCGAGTTCGATCGGCACGGCGGCGATTTCGAGCAGGGCGTGGCGGGTGCAGTCGAAGCCGCCGGTTTCCACGTCCACCACCACGGGCAGGAAGCCGCGGAAGCGCTGCGACATGCGCGGCAGGGAGTTTGATTCCATGCCGCGCAGGATAACAGAGGGTCAGGCCAGCAGCAGGCGGTCCACGGCCAGCAGCACTGCGCCGCCGATGGCCAGGCCCACGCCCAGCGTCGGCACCAGCATCGCCAGCGGCGCGCCCACCACCAGGCAGGCCAGGCCCCAGGCGCTAACGTCCTGCACCGGCGAGGGCTTGCCCAGGCCGGCCCAGCGTGCGGCCAGCGCATCGAGGCTGAACTTGCCGGCGCCGTGGAAGACCAGCGGCAGCAGCATCACCGCGAAGATCAGCGGCAGCTTGAAGTTGCCAAAGCCCTTGTCGCTGATCGCGTAGCCCATGGCCAGGTCCTTCAGCGTCTGCCACTCCATCGGCCAGTGCACCGACGCGGTGGCCACCATGGTCAGCACCAGCAGACTGAAGGCGAAGAAGCGCGTGCCCAGGCCCAGCAGCAGCGCCAGCGCGCCGCCCAGTTCGAACCACGTGGCGATGGTCCAGCTGATGTCGGGCGGCACGACGTTGAACGGGAACGGGAAGTCGGACTGGATGGATCCGAACCAGTTCTCGCCGCGGTACTTCTCGATGCCGGCCTCCCAGAACTCCCACGCCAGCAGCAGCCGCAGGCCCAGCGGGGCCAGCCATAGTCCGGCGCCGTGCAGCCGTTCGGTGAGCGCCAGCCAGCGCTCGCTCAAGGTGTTTCGCATGGGTGACTCCGTCAGGAAATACGGGTGCCGAGGATCACGCCGCTGGCAAGGAACTGCCGCAGCATGTCGTGGCCGAGCGCGATGAACGCGTCGGGATCAGGGGCCTGTGCTTCGGCGGCCAGGGCGGCCAGCTGCGCGCGGCCGCTGAGCCCGGGCTCGTCCGACAGCCGCTGCAGCAGGCGGAAGCTGAGCGCACTGAGTTCGCTGAAGCGCACCTTGAACCCGGCATCGCGCTGCACCAGCAGGAAGGTGGCGGCCGCGGGCGGCTCGTGCGGCCGGAACTCCGGCGACAGCCGGTGCACCGGCCAGGTGTAGGCCAGCGGCCAGGCCAGCGGCGACAGCACGGGCGCGCCCGCGAGCAGGTCGCCGGCGGCATCGTGCGGCAGGTCGGCCGCGCTGGCTTCGCTCAGGTCCAGCGCAAGTTCAACCCACTCGTAGTGCGCCAGTTCGAGCAGCCAGGGCGGGTCGCCGCGGCCGGCCTCGGCGCGCGCCTGCAGGTACTGGATGAACTCGCGCGGCAGCTCGGGGAACAGCGGCGTTGCGGCGCGATGCTCGCGGTAGAAGTCGCGCACCAGCGCATGCCAGCCGTCGTCGCCCAGCAGTTTGCGGATGACCGGGAAGTTGCCGGCCAGCAGGCCCTGCAGGCTGTTGTAGAACAGGTCGCGGTAGATGGCGAGCCGGCGATCCTCGATGCCCGGCGGCGGGGGCGCGTGCGCCGGGTCGCGGATGTGCGCCGCCAGCTGGAACTGCTGCGCGCGCAGCGACTCAGCCGCGGGCATGGCGCGCCTCCGGCACGGCGTGGCGCTGCAGCACGCCGCGCACCGTGGCCACTTCGGCCACCAGCTCGGCGAAGGGCGGGAAGTTGAAGTCGCGCTCGAGCAGCGCCGGGCGCGGGCCGAACACGCGGCAGGCTTCGTCCAGCAGCGCCCAGACGTCGGGGATGACTGGCGCGGCGTGGGTGTCCACCTTCAGGTCGTCGGCTTCGTCGTAGTGGCCGGCAACGTGGAAGTAGGCGATGCGTTCGCCGGGGATGGCGCGCAGGAATTCATGGGCGTCGTAGCGGTGGTTGATGGCGTTGACGTGGATGTTGTTCACGTCCAGCAGCAGGTCGCAGTCGGCCTCGGCCAGCACCGCGCGCAGGAAATCAATCTCGGGCATGCCCTGGTAGGGCGCCGCGTAGTAGGAAATGTTTTCCACCGCGATGCGGCGGCCCAGCGCGTCCTGCACCTGGCGGATGCGGCCGGCGACGTGGTGCACGGCTTCGTCGGTGAAGGGGATGGGCATGAGGTCGTAGAGCTGGCCGTCGTCGCTGCAGTACGAAAGGTGCTCGCTGAAGATCGGCACGCGGTGCTCGTCCAGGAAGCGGCGCAGCTTGAGCAGGTAGGTCTGGTCGAACGGCTCCACCGCGCCCAGCGACAGCGACAGGCCGTGGCAGACCAGCGGGTGTTTCCGGCTGAGTTCGCGCAGGCCTTCGCCGAAGCGCCCGCCCACGCCGATCCAGTTGTCCGGCGCGCATTCCAGGAAATCAAAATCACCCGGCGCTGCAGCCTGCAGCGGACCCATCAGGGCCCGCCGCAGGCCGAGGCCGGCGGCCATCGGTGACAGGGGAGGGATGGCCGTCATGCGCGGATTACTTCTTGTCTTCGCCGCACTTGCCTTCGCCGCACTTGCCTTCGTGCCCGGCCTTGTCGTCGGCACCGGCTTCGGCACCGCACTTGCCTTCACCGCACTTGCCCTCGGCGCCGGCCTTGTCGCCGCCGCACTTGCCTTCGTGCTCGCCCTTTTCGGCGCCGCAGTGGCCTTCGCCGCACTTGCCTTCCGCGCCGGCCTTTTCGCTGCCGCACTTGCCCTCGCCACACTTGCCTTCGCCGCACTTGCCTTCCTCGGCCTTGGCTTCGGCGCCGGCCACCTGGTAACCCTGGGCCAGCGGGCTCATGGCGAAGGCGGAGCTGGCGAGGGCCATGCTGCCCAGCATCAGCGCGCCGGCGGCCAGGACAACGGGTTTGATCGATTGGTTGGACATGGTCTTCGCTCTCTTTGGAAGGATGCGGGCGGGCCCGCGGGGTGGATTGAATGGGTTCAGCTGGAAAGATACTCGCGCGCCAATGAACGTGCGCGGTGGAGACGGGCCTTGGTGGCCTCGCGGGTGAGGCCCAGGCGTTCGGACAGTTCGGTGATGGACAGGCCCTCCAGGTCGCGCAGCAGCACGATCTCGCGGTAGTGGGCCGGCAGCGACTCCATGGCCGCGGCCAGGTCGCGGGCCATGCCGCGGTGTTCAAGTACGCAGGTGTCGGCGATGTCGTCGGTGATCGGCTCGTGCATCGCGCTGCGCAGGCCGCGCTTGAGCCGGTTGCACTCGCGCTTGACGATGCGGAACAGCCAGGACGCGAAGCACTCCAGCTGGCGCAGGTCCATCAGGCGGCGCGAAGCGGTGAACAGGGCCTCCTGCACGGCGTCTTCGGCGTCGTTCACCACGCAGTGGTGTTCGGCGTAGCGGCGCAGGTCCTGGCGCGAAAGGGTCAGCATGCGCTCCAGCGCCGGGCGGTCGCCGGCGCGCGCAGCTTCCAGGTCGTTGTTCCAGGCCAGGCTGTTCATGGGTGCGTGGGCATCTTCGGCATGAGCATGGACCGGAATGATCCTGCTGTCATGACTCCAAAGAGCTGGCCCGAAGGCGGGGAGGTTCGCGGCCGGCCGGCTTGGGTTAACCGGCGTTCAGGAAAATTCCACGGCCCTCAGGAAGCGGGGGCGTGCCGGGGCAGGGCCAGCGACACCATCGCGGCGGTCGCCACGAAGGCGGCCGAGATCCACAGGCAGGCCTCCAGCCCCGCCGCCTGGTACACCCAGCCCGACAGCACCGTGCCCAGCAGGCGGCCAGCGGCGTTGGCCATGTAGTAGAAGCCCACGTCCAGCGACACGCCGTCCTCGCGGGCGTAGCTGATGATCAGGTAGCTGTGCAGGGCCGAATTCAGCGCGAACAGCACGCCGAAGGCCAGCAGCCCGCCCACCAGCACCGGGCCCGG
>JALHLO010000179.1 GCA_022844525.1 Ramlibacter sp. | reverse complement strand
CCGGAGCCGGGGCGGGCGGGGGCGGAGCGGCCACGACGGCGGCACGCACCAAGGCACCGTCGCAACCCACTGCGGCGGTCGCGGGGGTCCAGTTGGCGTCGCGCCAGCACAGTTCGTTGGTGCCGTTGCGCCACACGTACTCGCCGGTACCGTTCTGCCAGTTGTCAACCACGGTGCCACCGTCGGCGGCGGTCACGCGGCCACCACTCGCGGGAGCGCCAGTCGTCGTCATCATTCCGCAGCCGGCCAGCAGCGCAGACGAAGCAAACAGCAGCGCCACTTTATTCAGTTTCTTCATGGTTCTCCTCTTGGGGAAAAGTCGCAGCTGCGCTGCGCCAACACTACGTCCTTAGTGACCAATTCACCAGTTACGTCGGGGGCATTGTGCCATACGCACTTACACAATCAACGGCTCGGCCAGGGGCGAGTTCGTAGGACGGAACCGCAATGAGGCCTTCCGTTGCCCTGACGCGACATGGCGGTAAAAACGTAAAATCGACGGTTTCGCGTCTGCTTGCAGCACCCAATGACCTCCTTCGCCAAAGAAACCCTGCCCGTCAGCCTCGAGGAGGAAATGCGGCGCAGCTACCTCGACTACGCCATGAGCGTGATCGTGGGGCGCGCGCTCCCGGACGCGCGGGACGGCCTGAAGCCGGTCCACCGCCGCGTGCTGTTCGCCATGCACGAGCTCAACAACGACTGGAACCGGCCGTACAAGAAGTCGGCCCGCATCGTCGGCGACGTCATCGGCAAGTACCACCCGCACGGGGACCAGTCGGTGTACGACACCATCGTGCGGCTGGCGCAGGACTTCTCCATGCGCCACATGCTGGTGGACGGCCAGGGCAACTTCGGTTCGGTCGACGGCGACAACGCCGCGGCCATGCGGTACACGGAAATCCGCCTGGCCAAGATCGCCCACGAAATGATCGCCGACATCGACAAGGAGACGGTCGATTTCGGTCCCAACTACGACGGCAGCGAGAAGGAGCCGCTGGTCCTGCCCTCGAAGCTGCCCAACCTGCTGGTCAACGGCTCGGGCGGCATCGCGGTGGGCATGGCCACCAACATCCCGCCGCACAACCTCAACGAGGTGGTCGACGCCTGCCTGCACCTGCTGCGCAACCCGCAGGCCACCATCGACGAACTGATGGAGATCATCCCGGCGCCGGACTTCCCCACCGCCGGCATCATCTACGGCATGTCGGGCGTCAAGGAGGGCTACCGCACCGGCCGCGGCCGCGTGGTGATGCGGGCCAAGTGCCACTTCGAGGACATCGACCGCGGCCAGCGCCAGGCGATCATCGTCGACGAGCTCCCCTACCAGGTCAACAAGAAGACGCTGCAGGAGCGCATGGCCGAGCTCGTGCACGAGAAGAAGATCGAGGGCATCAGCCACATCCAGGACGAGAGCGACAAGTCCGGCATGCGCCTGGTGATCGAGCTCAAGCGCGGCGAGGTGCCCGAGGTCGTGCTGAACAACCTGTACAAGCAGACGCAGCTGCAGGACACCTTCGGCATCAACATGGTGGCCCTGATCGACGGCCAGCCCAAGCTGTGCAACCTGAAGGACCTGATCCAGGTCTTCCTGCAGCACCGCCGCGAGGTGGTCACGCGCAGGACGGTGTTCAACCTGCGCAAGGCCCGCGAGCGCGGCCACGTGCTGGAAGGCCTGGCGGTGGCGCTGGCCAACATCGACGAGTTCATCCGCATCATCCGCGAGTCCCCCACCCCGCCGGTGGCCAAGACCGAGCTGATGGCCCGCCCCTGGGACTCCAGCCTGGTGCGCGAGATGCTCACGCGCTCGCGCGCCGACGGCGGCGTGATCAACGCCGACGACTACCGCCCCGAAGGCCTGGAGCGCCAGTACGGCATGCACGCGGACGGCCTCTATCGCCTGTCGGACACGCAGGCCCAGGAAATCCTGCAGATGCGCCTGCAGCGCCTGACCGGCCTGGAGCAGGACAAGATCGTCAACGAATACCGCGAGGTGATGGCGGAGATCGACGACCTGCTGGACATCCTGGCGCGCCCGGAGCGCGTGTCCACCATCATCAGCGAGGAGCTCACGGCCCTGCGCCAGGAGTTCGGCCAGACCAAGCTGGGCGCGCGCCGCAGCACCATCGAGCACAACGCGCAGGACCTGGCCACCGAGGACCTGATCACGCCCACCGACATGGTGGTGACGCTCTCGCATTCGGGCTACATCAAGAGCCAGCCGCTCAACGAGTACCGCGCGCAGAAGCGCGGCGGCCGGGGCAAGCAGGCCACCCAGACCAAGGAAGACGACTGGATCGACCAGCTCTTCATCGCCAACACGCACGACTACCTGCTGGCCTTCTCCAACCGCGGCCGCCTGTACTGGCTCAAGGTGTGGGAAGTGCCGGCGGGCTCGCGCGGCTCGCGCGGGCGGCCCATCGTCAACATGTTCCCGCTGGCCGAAGGCGAGAAGATCAACGTGGTGCTGCCGCTCACGGGCGAGTTCCGCAGCTTCCCCGAGGACCACTTCGTGTTCATGGCCACGTCCATGGGCACGGTGAAGAAGACGGCGCTGACCGAATTCAACAACCCGCGCAAGGCCGGCATCATCGCCGTCGACCTGGACCAGGACGACTACCTCATCGGCGCGGCGCTCACCGACGGCAAGCACGACGTGATGCTGTTCTCCGACGGCGGCAAGGCGGTGCGCTTCGACGAGAACGACGTGCGCCCCATGGGCCGCAACGCCCGCGGCGTGCGCGGGATGATGCTGGACGAGGGCCAGACCGTCATCGCCATGCTGGTGGCGGAGGACGAGACGCAGAGCGTGCTCACGGCCACCGAGAACGGCTACGGCAAGCGCACGCCGATCGGCGAGTACACGCGCCACGGCCGCGGCACCAAGGGGATGATCGCCATCCAGCAGAGCGAGCGCAACGGCAAGGTCGTGGCCGCCACGCTGGTGCACGCCGACGACGAGATCATGCTGATCACCGACCGCGGCGTGCTGGTGCGCACGCGGGTCAGCGAGATCCGCGAACTCGGCCGCGCCACCCAGGGCGTCACCCTGATCGGCCTGGACGAGGGTTCCAAGTTGAGCGGCTTGCAGCGCATCGTGGAGAATGACGCAGGCGCAGCCGAGGGTGAGGACACCAACGGCAGCGAGACCCCCGCCTCCTGATGCCCAAGACCCTCGCCGAACTCCGCTCCAGCATCGACCAGGTCGACCGTGAGCTCCTGTCGCTGCTGAACCGCCGTGCCGCCTTCGCCAACGAAGTCGGCGAGATCAAGCGTGCCGAAGGCTCGCCCGTGTTCCGCCCGGAACGCGAGGCGCAGGTCATCAACGGCCTGCAGGCCGCCAACCCGGGGCCGCTGAAGCCGGACAACATCGCCCACGTCTGGCGCGAGATCATGTCCGCCTGCCGCGCGCTGGAGGCGCCGCAGCGGGTGGCCTACCTGGGCCCCGCCGGCACCTTCAGCGAGGCCGCCGCCCTGCAGTTCTTCGGCTCCAGCATCGAGCACGTGCCTTGCGTGAGCATCGACGAGGTGTTCCGCGCCACGGCCGCCGGCACCGCCGAATACGGGGTCGTGCCGGTCGAGAATTCGACCGAGGGCGTGGTCGCCCGCTCGCTCGATCTGTTCCTGGGCTCGCCCCTGCACATCGTCGGCGAGACCAGCCTGCTGGTGCGCCACAGCCTGCTGCGCCAGGCGAACTCGCTGGAAGGCATCGAGGCGGTGCTGGCCCACCCGCAGGCGCTGGCGCAATGCCACGGCTGGCTGAACAACCACCTGCCGGACGTCGAGCGGCGCGCCGTCTCCAGCAACGCGGAAGGCGCCCGGCTGGCCGCGGGCAACCCCAAGTGGGCGGCCATCGCCAGCGAACGCGCCGGCACCGAATTCGGGCTGCACACGGTGGCCCACGCGATCCAGGACGACGCCTTCAACCGCACCCGCTTCGCCGTGGTCTGCCTGCCGCAGACGCTGGCCGCACCGGAGGCGAGCGGCAAGGACTGCGTGAGCCTGATCGTCTCGGTGCCCAACCGCCCCGGCGCGGTGCACGACATCCTGGTGCCGCTGAAGCAGCACGGCGTGTCGATGACGCGTTTCGAATCCCGCCCCGCGCGCTCGGGGCAATGGGAATACTATTTCTACATCGACCTGCAGGGCCACCCCTCGCAGCCGCACGTGGCGGCGGCGTTGAAGGACCTGCAGGCCCTCTGTGCTTTCTACAAGGTGCTCGGCACCTATCCCCTGGGCGAATGAAATGACCCCCAAGCTTGTCCACTTCGTGTCCTGCGCTGCCCCCCGAGGGGGCGCTCGCGCCTTGGGGCGGCCCGGCGGCGCTCGATAATGGCCGCGATGTTCGAGCAGTTGGGGTTGATCGGGTGCGGCCTGATGGGCGGCTCGTTCGCCCTGGCCATGAAGCGCGCGGGGCTGGTCAAGCGCGTCGTGGGCTACAGCAAGTCGCCCTCCACCACGGAACGCGCCCGCCAGATGGGCGTGATCGACGTCGAGGCGCCGTCGGCGCTGCTGGCCGTGTCGGGCGCCGACATCGTGCTGCTGGCCGTGCCGGTGGCCGCCACCGAGGCGACCTTCAAGGCGATCCGCCACCTGGTCACGGCCAACATGCTGGTCATGGACGTGGGTTCCACCAAGCGCGAGGTGGTGGACGCCGCACGCAAGGTGCTGCGCGACCACGTCGGCTCCTTCGTGCCCGCGCACCCCATCACCGGCAAGGAAGTCTCGGGCGTCGACCACGCGGACCCGGAGCTGTACCGCGGCAAGCAGGTCATCCTGACCCCGATCGACAAGACCCAGGCCGTCCAGCTGCAGAAGGCGCAGGCGGTGTGGGAAGGCCTGGGCTGCCACGTGCAGCAGATGTCGCCGGAAGAGCACGACGCCGCCTTCGCCGCCGTCAGCCACCTGCCGCACCTGCTGGCCTTCGCCCTGGTGCACGCCATCGCCAACCAGCCGCAGGGCAAGGAGATCCTGAGCCTGGGCGGCCCCGGCTTCAAGGACTTCACCCGCATCGCCGCCAGCGACCCCAAGATGTGGCGCGACGTGCTGCTGTCCAACCGGCACGAGCTGGTGGAGCAGGCCAAGATGTTCCAGCGCAGCCTGCACAACATGCTGCAGCTCGCCGAGGACGGCAACGGCGAGAAGCTGGAAGAAATGATCGCCCAGGCGAGCGAAACCCGCGCGCACTGGCGCATGGGCCACAAGGCCAAGTAGGTCCCCGTGTTCACCACCGCCTTCCTGGACCTCGCCCCGCTCGAGGAGGCCGGCGGCACGGTCGCGCTGCCCGGCTCGAAGAGCATTTCCAACCGCGTGCTGCTGCTGGCCGCGCTGTCGGGCGGCACCACCGTCGTCCACGACCTGCTGGATTCCGACGACACGCGGGTGATGCTGGATGCCTTGCGGGCGCTGGGGTGCAGCGTGGTGCACGGCGAGGGGAATACGGTGGAGGTCACCGGGCTCGGAGGCACGTCGCGGTTCGCCTCCGGGCTCACCACGACCTACGGGTCCCCTGGCAGGTCGGCGGTGAGCGGCGAAGCCCGAACCACGACACCCGCTCCCGCCACCCGCCTCTTCCTCGGCAACGCCGGCACCGCCATGCGCCCCCTCACCGCGGCGCTGGCCCTCCTGGGGGGCGAGTTCGAGGTCTCCGGCATCGCCCGCATGCACGAGCGCCCGATCGGCGACCTGGTGGACGCCCTGCGCCAGCTCGGTTGCCGCATCGATTACCTGGGCAAGGACGGCTACCCGCCGCTGCGCATCCACCCCGCCGGCGCCCTGCGGCTGGACACCCCGATCCAGGTCCGCGGCGACGTCTCCAGCCAGTTCCTGACCGCGCTCCTCATGGCGCTGCCCCTGGTGGCCACGCGGGACATCGTGATCGATGTGGTCGGCGAGCTGATCTCCAAGCCCTACATCGAGATCACGCTGAAGATGCTGGAGCAGTTCGGCATCGCCGTGCGGCGCGACGGCTGGCAGCGCTTCACCATCCCGGCGGGCAGCCAGTACCGCTCGCCCGGCGAGATCCACGTCGAGGCCGACGCCTCCTCGGCCAGCTACTTCATCGCGCTGGGCGCGCTGGCGGCCACCGCCCAGCCCGTGCGCATCGAAGGCGTGGGCGCCGGCTCGATCCAGGGCGACATCCGCTTCATCGAGGCGGCGCAACTGATGGGCGCGACGGTCGCCAGCGGCCCCAACTGGCTGGAAGTGACCCGCGGCGCCTGGCCGCTGCGCGCCATCGACCTGGACTGCAACCACATCCCCGACGCGGCGATGACGCTGGCCGTGATGGCGCTCTACGCCGACGGCACCACCACGCTGCGCAACATCGCCAGCTGGCGGGTCAAGGAGACGGACCGGCTGGCCGCCATGGCGACCGAGCTGCGCAAGCTGGGCGCGCAGGTGGAGGAAGGCGCCGACTTCCTGCGCGTGACGCCGCCGGGCTTCGCCGCCGGGCCGCCCCAAGGCGAAGCAGCCCCCTCGGGGGGCAGCGAACCTCGCGAAGCGGGGAGCGTGGGGGCTGTCGGTTCGTGGCGGGCCGCCTCCATCCACACCTACGACGACCACCGCATGGCCATGTGCTTCGCGCTGGCCGCGTTCAACCCGGCCGGCGTGCACCTGCGCATCGAGGACCCGAAGTGCGTCGCCAAGACCTTCCCGGAGTTCTTCGAGGCGCTTTTCTCGGTGGCCCGCACCGGCACGCCCCACATCCCAGTGATCACCGTGGACGGGCCCACGGCCTCCGGCAAGGGCACGCTGGCTTCGGAAGTCGCCCGCCGCCTGGGCTACCACTACCTGGACTCCGGCGCCCTGTACCGCATCGCCGGCCTGGCCGCCACCCGCGCCGGGCTGGAGCTGGACACGGCGCACGAACACACGATCGCCAGGATGGCCGAGGGCCTGCCCATCGTCTTCCTCGACGGCCGGGTGCTGCTGGACGGCCGGGACGTCACCGACGCGATCCGCACCGAGGAGGCCGGCATGAACGCCTCCAAGGTGTCCGCCCTGCCGGCCGTGCGCACCGCCCTGGTGGCGCTGCAGCAGGGCTTCCGCAAGCTGCCCGGGCTGGTGGCCGACGGCCGCGACATGGGCACCGTGATCTTCCCGGACGCCCCGCTCAAGGTCTACCTGACCGCCAGCGCCGCCCAGCGCGCCGAGCGCCGGCATAAGCAGTTGATTTCAAAGGGCATTTCGGCTACACTCGACGCTCTTCGCGCGGACCTCGAGGCCCGTGACGCCCGCGACTCCGGTCGCGCGGTGGCGCCCCTCAAGCCTGCCGAAGACGCCCTCCTCCTGGACAACTCGCAGCAGACGGTCGAAGAATCCGTCGCCCAGGTTCTCCAGTGGTGGGAGGAAAAACAGGCGTTCCCCAGGAATTCCTGATTTGTAGGTCGTGGTGAGCCCGAAGGCGAACCGCGACATGAAGGCCCCCGACACTCCCTCCGCGCAGCAAGCGCACCGGTGGCGGGGATCATCAACCACCAACCCGCGGGTCAAACCGCAAACTCAATGTCTGAATCTTTTGCCGCCCTGTTCGAAGAATCGTTGCAGCGTTCCGAAATGCGCGCGGGCGAAGTCATCACCGCCGAAGTGGTGCGCGTGGAGCACAACCACGTCGTGGTGAACGCCGGCCTCAAGTCCGAGGCTTACATCCCGATCGACGAATTCAAGAATGACACGGGCGGTGTCGAGGTGCAGGAAGGCGATTTCGTCTCCGTGGCCATCGACGCGATCGAAAACGGCTACGGCGACACCATCCTGTCGCGCGACAAGGCCAAGCGCCTGGCCTCGTGGATGTCCCTGGAGAAGGCGCTGGAGTCCGGCGAATTCGTCACCGGCACCACCACCGGCAAGGTCAAGGGCGGCCTGACCGTCCTGGTCAACGGCATCCGCGCCTTCCTGCCCGGCTCCCTGATCGACACCCGCCCCATCAAGGACTTGTCTCCCTACGAGAACAAGACCATGGAGTTCAAGGTCATCAAGCTGGACCGCAAGCGCAACAACGTGGTGCTGTCGCGCCGCGCGGTCGTGGAAGCGTCCATGGGCGAAGAGCGCGCCAAGCTGATGGAAACCCTGAAGGAAGGCTCCATCGTGCGCGGCGTCGTCAAGAACATCACCGAGTACGGTGCGTTCGTGGACCTCGGCGGCATCGACGGCCTGCTGCACATCACCGACATGGCCTGGCGCCGTGTCCGCCACCCGTCCGAAGTCGTGACGGCCGGCCAGGAAATCACCGCCAAGATCCTGAAGTTCGACACCGAGAAGAACCGCGTGTCCCTGGGCCTGAAGCAGATGGGCGACGACCCGTGGATGGGCGTTTCCCGCCGCTACCCCAACGGCACCCGCATGTTCGGCAAGATCACCAACATCGCCGACTACGGCGCGTTCGTGGAACTGGAACCCGGCATCGAAGGCCTGGTGCACGTCTCCGAAATGGACTGGACCAACAAGAACGTGGCCCCGTCCAAGGTCGTGTCCCTGGGTGACGAAGTCGAAGTCATGGTCCTCGAGATCGACGAAGACAAGCGCCGCATCAGCCTGGGCATGAAGCAGTGCAAGGCCAACCCCTGGCAGGAATTCGCGCAGAACACCAAGCGCGGCGACCGCGTCAAGGGCCCGATCAAGTCGATCACCGACTTCGGCGTGTTCGTCGGCCTGGCCGCCGGCATCGACGGCCTGGTGCACCTGTCCGACCTGTCCTGGAACGAAGCCGGCGAAGCCGCGGTTCGCAACTACAAGAAGGGCCAGGAAGTCGAGGCGATCG
>JALHLO010000178.1 GCA_022844525.1 Ramlibacter sp. | reverse complement strand
CCGGCAGGAGGCCGGCGTCGGCCGCGCGGGGCGCGACGGCGGTGGCCGCGGGGCGGGGGGCCACGGCGACCACGTCGGCGCTCTCCAGCTTCGGCCCGAACTCGGCGAGCAGGGCGAGTGCTCCCGCGCCGCCCAGGAAAGTCCCCCAGAAAGCGAGCCTTTTCGATTGCATCAGCGCCCTGCAAGGAAAAGGGAGAACTGTACGCGCGCTTCGAGCTGGGCATCCGCCACCGCCTTGCGCTGCAGGTTCAGGTCGTCGATGGCGAGGCCCGGCACGGCGACGGTCGCCGCGGCGACGAAGCGGCGGACCTGCGCGTAGGTGCCCCGCACGGGCAGGGTGATGCGGTAGCGGACGAGCCGCGTCCCCTGCACTTCGGTGCGGGCGTACTCGCCTTGCAGCAGCGCCAGGTGCTCCGCGGCGGCGGCGGCGTAGATGCGCTCGACCTGCGGCGCCAGTTCGTCGTGGCGCGGCAGGGATGCGTAGAGGGTCTCGGCGGGGCTCAGGGCCACCTCCGGCTTGCCGTCGCTGCCCATGCGCATCATGGCGGCGCGCCGCTCGGCGCGCTCGGCGCGTTCCTCCAGCGCGTTGATCGACTGGTGTTCGGGCAGCAGCACGCCCAGCCCGTAGCCCAGGCCGGCGAGCAGCAGCAGGCTGCCGACCAGGCCGGGGCGCCCCAGCGAGAGCAGGAATTCGGTCGCGAGAAGCTTAGCGTTGCCCATCTGCCGTCCCCCATGCAGCCAGGATCTGGAACCGCACCGGCGTCTCCGGCACGTCTTTCACGATGACGTGGTCGACCAGCACGACCTGGCCCAGGCCCGGCTGCTGCTGCAGCTGCCGGTGGTAGGCCAGCATGGCGGCGAAGTCGCGCGCCTCCGCCTGGATGCGGACCTGCCGCCGCGTCACCTCGGGCGACACCGACAGGAGGGCCACATCGCTGCCGTGCGCGGCTTCGAGCCCGGAGAACAGTTCGTTCCACGGCAGCTTCGCCTTGTCCAGCGCCTGCCGGGCGGCGGCGAGCGAGGCGTCGGCGCGGGCGTCGGGCGCCGCGCTGCGCGGCACGGTCGCCAGGCGGGCGTTCACGGCCGCCAGCCTCTGCTGCTGGCCCAGTTCCTCCTGTTCGAAGGTGCGACCGGCGTGGAGCAGGAAGGCCAGGGCGGAGACGCCGGCCAGCAGCACCACCCAGCCGAGCGGGTGGGCGGGCGGGCGGCGCTGGAAGTCGATGGCGAGGGCGCGCATGTCAGGCCACCGCCCTGGCCATCGCGACCAGCGGGTCGGACATGGCGGCGTCCGGGGCCGGCTGGGGCCAGGGGAGCCATTGCGGCGTGACGCCGTGGCATTCCGGCAGCTGCAGGTCCTGCTGCCCCGGGGCGTGCACGAACACCGGCGGCATGCCCTCGTCGGCCAGGCCGGTGAGCTGGGCTTCCCGCTCCACCAGGTCGGCCAGCGAGGGGCCGCGGCTGCCGTGGGCGACGCTGCGCACGCTGCGCCAGCGCCCGCCGCTGGCCACCAGCACGCAGCTGCGCGCCGGTTCGGCCAGCAGGAACATGAAGTCGCGCGCGGGCAGGCGGCGCCGCAGTCCGTCGAAGGCGGCGGCGAGGTAGGGTTGCACGGACACCAGGCGCAGCGAGCTGGCCGCGGCCAGGGAGCGCAGGCCTTCCAGCAGCACGTTGTCGACGGCGGCCGCCACGCGGCCGCTGCCGGCGCGCTCGCGCGCCGTGATGACGGTGCGGCCGGCGGGCTCGCTGCCGAAGGTCTCGTCGCAGCAGATGGTGGCGAAGCCTTCCAGCTCGGACGGCGAGCCCACCTCGGCGCGCCAGGGCACGAGCAGGTAGCGCACGAAATGGCTGGACAGCACGATGGTCAGCTCGCCGCGGCGGCCGGCCGCCAGGGCCAGCACCTCGCCCAGCGCATCCAGCGCGGCCTGCCGCTGCGGGCCGGCGCAGGGCGCCTCGGCCACGGTCTCGAGCCGCGTGCGCCAGCCGCGGCCGGTGCGCACCAGCGCCACGCGGTCGGCCGACACGACGGCGGCGTAACGCTCACGCCACGAAAGTGACACGGTTGATCTCCTGCAGTGTGGTGCGGCCGGCGGCCACCTGGGCCAGCGCCGATTCGCGCAGCAGGCGCAGCCCGCGCTGGCGGGCCGCCTCCTTGACGCGCGCGATCGGCTCGCGGTCGATGATCAGCTGCCGCAGCTCGTCGTCCAGCAGCAGGATCTCCGCGATGGCGGTGCGGCCCCGGTAGCCGGTGCCGCGGCAGCGGCCGCAGCCCTGGCCGGCAACGAAGTGGTAGTGCCGCACGTCCTCGCGCTTCAGGCCCGACTCGGCCAGTTCCTCGTCGCCGGGCGTCACCGGGACGGCGCAGCTGGGGCAGGCCTGGCGCAGCAGGCGCTGCGCGAGGATGCCGTTGAGCGCGGACACGAAGCTGTAGGCATCGACGTTCATCTGCGTGAAGCGGCTGATCACGTCGAACACGTTGTTGGCGTGGATGGTGGTGAACACCAGGTGGCCGGTCAGCGCGGACTGCACGGCGATCTGCGCCGTCTCCGGGTCGCGGATCTCGCCCACCATGATCTTGTCCGGGTCGTGCCGCAGGATCGAACGCAGGCCGCGCGCGAAGGTCAGGCCCTTCTTCTCGTTGACGGGAATCTGCAGCACGCCGGGCAGCTGGTACTCCACCGGGTCCTCGATGGTCACGATCTTGTCCTGGCCGGTGTGGATCTCCGACAGCATGGCGTACAGGGTCGTGGTCTTGCCGCTGCCGGTGGGGCCGGTGACCAGCACCATGCCGTAGGGCTCGCGGGCCAGGCGGCGCAGGGTCTTGATGGTGGCGTCCTCGAAGCCGAGGGAGGCCAGGCGCACGCCCTGCATGCTGTCGGCCAGGTCCTGCTTGTCCAGGATCCGCAGCACGGCGTCCTCGCCCAGGATGCTGGGCATGATGGAGACGCGGAAGTCGATCTGGCGGCCCTGGATGCCGACCTTGAAGCGGCCGTCCTGCGGCACGCGGCGCTCGGCGATGTCCAGTTCGGCCATCACCTTCACGCGCGAGATCACCTGTTCCGCCAGTTCCGCCCCGGAGGCGCGGCTCATGGTGGTCAGCACGCCGTCGATGCGGTACTTGATGGCCAGGCCGCTCTCGGTGGTCTCCAGGTGGATGTCGCTGGCGTGCGCCTTGAGCGCGTCGTAGAGGGTGGAGTTCACCAGCTTGACGACCACGCTGGCGTCCTCGCTGATGCGCACCAGGGACAGGTCCTCGACGTGCTCGCTGGCCTGGCCGGCGGCGTGGGTGCCGGCGGCGATGCTGTCCACCGCCCGGAAGTCCTCCTCGTGCCGCGCCAGGAAGGCGGCCACTTCCGAGGAGTGCGCCAGGCACGGGGCCGCGCCGTCGACCCGGGCGTCCAGCCAGGCCTGCAGGGCGTCGTCGAAGGGGTCGGCGATGACGGCGACGGTGCGGCCGTCGGCCAGCCGCACCAGCGCGCACTGGCGGTTCAGCGCCTCCGCCAGCGGGATCGCCTTGAAGTCGGGGCGGCTGGCGAACAGTTCGGCGCTGGTGAGCGCCGGCAGGTGCAGGCTGGCGGCCAGGGCCTGCACGAAGGTGGCGGGGTCCTGCCCCATCACCTCCTCGAGCACGGCGACCAGCTTGCCACCGGTGGCGGCCGCGCGTTCCCGGGCGGCCTTCAGCTGGCCGGGAACGAGGCCGCCGGACAGCGGCAGCGTGTGCAGGAGCGGGGAGCCGATGATGGCCTCACTGCTTTTTGGCCGCAGCCGTGGCCGCGGCGGCGGCGCTGGCTTCGTCCAGGAAGTTCAGCAGCTGCGCGACCTCCTTGTCGTCCAGCTTCAGGTTGGGCATGGCCAGCTTGTTCCACTGGTTGTAGAGGGCGATGGCGATCGGGTCTTTCTGGGCGAGCATCACGTCGGGTTCCTTCAGCCAGCGGGCGAGCCAGCTACGTTCGCGGATTTTCGTGACGTTTGCAAGATCCGGACCAATCGGCTTGCGGCCCTTGGCGACCTCCATGCCCGGCCCGATGCTGTGGCAGGACAGGCAGCGGGTGCGGAACAGCTCCTCGCCGCGCGACGGGCGGGCCTGGTTGACCGGCGCCTCGGTATAGGAGATCGCCTGTTTGGTGCGCGCCACCTTGTGGTTGTGGAGGGATTCGCCCAGGTTGAAGGCCAGCAGCTTCGGGTTTTCCATGGGGGAGGCCTTCATCCAGCGGCCGGTGGCCTGGTTGCCGATGATCAGGCTGATGTCGTGGTCCAGCGGGCCGAGCGCCTTGCTCTTCTCCGGCGGCATGTACAGGCCCAGGCGGGCGCGCAGCTTCAGGATTTCGTCGGCGTTGCCGGTCAGGAAGGACCAGCCGGGGCCCACGTCGAATTTTTCCGCGTAGGCCTTCAGGGCCTCCGGGGTGTCGTTGTCGGGGTCGATCGAGATCGAGATGAAGAAGATGTCCTTGCCGACGCGGTCGCCGAGCATTTCCTGCACGTGCCGCAGGCGCGCGGTCTCCATGGAGCAGGCGGCGGAACAGCCGGTGAAGATGAAGTTGATGGCGACGACCTTGCCCTTGATGAGGTCGTCGAAGAAGCGGACCTGCTTGCCGTCCTGGTTGGTCAGCAGGATGTTGGGGAAGTAGTTGGAGCCCCAGGCGTCGCCGCCGCTGCCGGCCGCTCGGGCCGCGGGCATCGCCAGGAGGGTGGCGATCGAGACGAGGAGGGCGGTGAGGGCGCGAATGAAATGCATGGTCTTCTTCCGTACGGTGCTTTGCTGGAAAGAGGACGGGGCTTCGTGGGCCCCGTCCTGGTCAGCGCCTGTCGATCAGGCGGTCAGCGTCAGCCGGTCAGTCCGTGATCCCGGTGCCGGCGCCGGTCCGGAAGGTCGGGATGCCGACGGAGGGCTCGTAGTGCACGCCTTCCCAGGTCGGGATCGGCGTCGGCATCACGGCCACCTGGCCGGGGAACTCCAGGTCCCACCGCAGCAGCATGGAGTTGTCCTCGTGCTGGGTGTTGTGGCAGTGCTCCACGAAGGTGCCGGCGAACTCGCGGAACTTCACCGCGACCGACATTTCACGCGCGCTGTCGACTTCCGGCCCGATGCGGTACACGTCCTTGCGCGCCCACTTCTCCCACTCCGGCGGCTTGCGGCCATCCTTGAGGACGATGATGCCTTCCTCGAAGTGGATGTGGATCGGGTGGCTCCAGCCGCCGCCGGTCTTCATGGTCCAGACCTCGGGCTTCGTGTTCAGGCTGAAGCCCGCGGCACTCGGTCCGGTTTCCAGTTGCGGCGCGGCGCTGATGCGGCGCGGGTCGGCGTTGAACGAGTCGTCGCCGTCGACCTTGATGGTCCAGGGCAGGCCGTCGAGTCCGCTGGAGCGGCCGAAGACGAAGTCGCGGCGCTTGGCGTTGTTCAACGTGGCCATTTCGGTCGCGTTGTCCACGTGCAGCCACAGCGGGATCATCTTCTTGCCGGCCGGCTTGCCGGCGCCCGCGGGCTCGTACTGCTTCGGGTCCATGCTCACGTCGGTGCCCGCGTAGGCGTGCACGCGCAGTTCCATGAACTTGCCCACGGCCGGGTCGCCGCCCTCGTACCGGGTGCCGTCGGCCGACCGCGTCGCCTTGTACGTCTCGTTCAGCACGCTGGCCAGCGGGATCGGCTCCTTCGCGCCGATGCCCGTGTCGTGGTGCATCAGGTTGACGAAGTACAGCTTGTCGCCGGGCTGGATGCCGTTCTTGGCGAAGTCCACCACGATGTCGTAGCGCTCGGCGATCGACTGCGTCGGCAGGATGGCGTTGTGGTCCTGCAGGTTGCCGTCGCGGTCCAGGTCACGGGTGCCGTCGAAGGGAACGGCGTGCTCCATGATGTTGCCGTCGTTGGCGACCATGTGGAAGGGCACGCGGTTGTAGGACTTGCCGGAGCCGGCCGGGCCCTGCATCTGGCCGCCGGTGCCGTTCACTTCGCGCACCAGGGCGATGGTGAAGTAGCGCGACACCGAGCCGTTCAGGATCCGGAAGCGGTAGCGGCGGGCACGCACGTCCAGGTAGGGGGCGTACTGCCAGTTCACCGTCATCACGTCGCCCAGGAAGCCGTCGTTGTTGAACGGGTTGAACCACAGCTGGCCTTCCTGGTCCGTGGCCTTGTCCGCCACCACGAGGTTGATGTCGTAGTCGCGGTTGCCCCAGGGCAGCGCGGAGCCGGAGGGCAGGCGGAGGTTGACGCCGTCGTCGATCGCCTCGTTGCCGCGGTCCAGCGCGCTGTAGTAGTTCATCATCGCCGCGTTGCCCTTGTAGACGTTCATCGCGGTGAAATCGAGCATGTGGTCGTGGAACCAGTGCGTGCTCATGGTCTCGCGGAAGTCGCCGCGGATCTTGATCGTCCCGTTGTCGCAGGTCTTCGGGCCGGGGTTCGCGTCGTTCACGAACAGCACTTCGCCGGGCGCGCAGGGGGTGGCCGCGCGGGGGTCGGTGGCGCTCGTGTTGATCGAGTCGTAGCCCGCGAGCTGCAGCGGCCAGCGGTAGTCGTAGAACTGGCCCGGGAAGTAGAAGGCGTTGGCGAAGCCGTCGCTTTCCGCCGGGTTGTGGCCGTTGTGCTCGTGCGTCGAGATCGTGTGCAGGCCGAACCCGCGGTTGGCGGCGGGGTCGATCGGCAGCGCGTTGTAGTGCCGCAGGAGCGTCGGCTGGCCGTAGCGCGCCATCAGCAGCTTCGGCGGCAGCGTGCCGTCGAAGGTCCACACCGACTTGTGGTCCTGGACCGGCATGTTCGGGTGGATCTTGATGGCGATGCCGGCGGTCGTGCCCTCGAACCCGGGCAGGCCCGTGGTGTTGTGGTACAGGCCGCCGGGGCCGAACTCGCCGAGCTGGTAGCCGTGCATCTGCCGCTGGTCACGCGCGCCGCCGTTGGGGCGGGCGCCGGCCTGGACGGTCGTGAAGACCTTGCGCGGCTGGAACTCGTTCCAGCGCTGGTGCGCCCAGCCGCGGCCCGGCGGACGGCCTTCGCCGGGCGCCGTTGCCAGCACGCGGCCGAGGAAGCCCTCGACGTCGGCCTTCCAGGGGTTGGTGATCAGCGTGTTGGAGAACTCCTGCGGGAAGGGGTTCACGCCGCCCTGCCGCAGGAAGGCGTCCAGCGCGGTCGTTTCGGGGCCGCTCTGCGCCACGTTGTTCGGGTCCTGGGAAGGAGCCGGACCCGTGGTGGGACGCGGGAAGGGGAGGGTCGGCGCCGGGGCGTTCGGATCGAGGTTCTCGAGGCCGAACTCCTCGAACATCAGCAGCTTCTGCGACCACGGGGTGGCGCCGAAGAGCGGGGTGGGCAGGCCGTTGGTGGGGTAGTTGAACGACGTCTGCGCGCCGGGCTGCAGCACGTTGTTCTGGGTGACCGTGCCTTCGTCGCCGTGGGCGCCGCCGGGAAGTTCCAGCGCGCCTTCGAAGGCGTGGGGCAGGTTCTCGAGATCCTCGGCGGCCTGCTCCGGGTCGCGCGGCTGCGGCTGGTGGGCCGAGGGGTCGCCGGCGGGCGGGGGGCCGAAGAAGTCCAGGGTCTGGGCATTGCTCGCATTGAGCGTCACCGAGGCCAGGCAGGCGGCGAAGGTGGCGGTCAACACGAACCATGGGGTGCCGGCACGTGGGCGTGGCCGGCGCTTGGCGGTCTCTTGCATGCGTTCTACTCCTCAAAAGGGGCGGGTGGGCTGGGTGCGCTGCCGTCGCAACGCGCGGGGATCACCGCCTGGGGTTCCGCATCAAGCGTGCCAAGTTGTTCTTTTGTGTGAGTTCTCCTCTGTAGATGCCGTGGGCCGGGGCCGCGCAGTGACCCTGCGGGACGTGGGGGAACCGGGTGGGGGTTGGGGGCGGGACTCCCCAAGATTGGGGAACGCGGGAGGCCCGCGGCGCGCGCCTTGGTCGCGCGGCCTATTGCGCGGCGAGGTGGCGGCGCAGGAAGGCGAGCACCTTCGCCTCGTCGTAGTCCCGGCCGGACTCGAGTTCGCCCGAAGGCTGCGATGCGAGCACCTTGCCGCCGGCGTCCAGCACGTAGAAGTGCGGGTAGCCCTTCGCCTTGGGCCACTGCGAGAGAACGGCCTCGTTGCGGTTCTGCGGCGAGTAGTTGACCTTCACCAGGATGTAGTGGTCCTGCAGCGCCTTCTGCACGGCGGGGCGCGCGCCCACGAAGCGGTCGAAGATGTGGCACCAGGCGCACCACTCGCCGCCGACGTCCACGAACACCATCTTGCGCTGCGCCTGCGCGAGCGCCAGCGCCTGCTGCAGGTCCGCTGCGGCATCGCGCTTCGGATCGAATTTCTCCGGCAGCGTGTGGAAGGCCCACGCCGGCGCGGCGATCGCGGCGGCGAGGGCAGTGAGCAGGGCTCTCCGGTGCATGGTGGCCATTCTAGGAGTGGTCGAACAGGGCGGGCCCGACAATTGCTGGGACCGGCTGATGCAGATCAACCGCCAGCACGATGCAAGAACGGGTCCCGCCGTCTTTCCGTTGAACAATCCAGCCTGAACCCGAAGCCATGAACGCCCTGCGCCGCTCCAACAGACTCGCCCGCCTGGTCGCGGCGTGGGTGCTGCTGTGGTTCGCGGGAATGACGGCCGCGCCGTACCTGGCCGAACCGCAGGCGCTGCATGAGTGCAGCGCCGCCGGCGCGCATGCCGGCCACGAAGGACATGAAATGGAGGGCTGCGGTTCCGCCGCGGCCCTCGACACCCACGCGGCGCACGCCGATCGCGCTGCCGGCGGCGCTGGCCACGGCCCGGTGTGCATGCACGCCGCGGCCCCGCCGCCGCCGCTGGTGG
>JALHLO010000177.1 GCA_022844525.1 Ramlibacter sp. | reverse complement strand
GAGTCCGCCGGCGTGGCGCCGCCCATCACGAAGTGGTTGCCGCCGCCGGTGCCGGTGTGGCGGCCGTCGGTCATGAACTTCTCGGCGGACAGCCGGCTTTGGAACGCGGCCTGGTACAGGAACTCGGTGTGCTGCACCAGCTCGTTCCAGTCGTGCGCCGGGTGGATGTTCACCTCGATCACGCCCGGGTCCGGCGTCACCTGCAGCACCTTCAGGCGCGGGTCGCGCGGCGGCGGGTAGCCTTCCAGCACGATCTTCACGCCCAGTTCCCGCGCCGTCGCTTCCACCGCGGCGAGCAGCTCCAGGTAGTCCTCCAGCCGCGCCAGCGGCGGCATGAAGACGTAGAGCATGCCGCTCTTGCCGCCGTGTTCGCGCTCGGCCTTCGGGCCGTTGGCGCGCTGCGGGTCGCGCACCTCCACGCACAGCGCGGTGCGGGTGATCCAATGCGCGGACTCGTGCTTCTCCGGCTTGCGCGTGTCGACCGTGCGCGCGTGCGAAGGCTCGGCTTCGCCGCGCAGGTTCGCGAGCTCGGCATCTTGCGCCGCGCGCCGTCCCGGCAGCTCGACGCGGCCCACCATGCCGCCTTCGGCCAGCCGCGGGTCGCCAGGCGGGAACTGGTCGCGCAACTGCGTGGGCACGGGCAGCTGCGCCCGCTGTTCGAAGGGATCGCGCGGGATCATGTGCGGGTAGTCGGCGGCCTTCACCCACGGCAGCGAATCGAGCGGCAGCCGATACCCCATGGGCGAGTCGCCCGGGATCAGGTACATGCGGTCGTCGCGCAGGAACCAGGGGCCGGTGCGCCAGGTCGGGCCCGCCAGGCGCGGCTCCTCGTCGTGCGCCTGCAGCGGCAGCACGTAGCCCACGACGCTTCCGAGCTTCTGCTCGAAGACGCGGCGCAGGCGGGCGCGTTCCAGTTCGTCGTCCAGCCGCGAATCGTGCGGGTCGACGTTCACCGGCAGCTTGCGCTCGCGCCAGAGGAAATAGAACACGTCCTCGTACGCGGCCTGCACGTGCCGGTCGGTCAGGCCCAGCTTGCCGGTGACCGTGCGCACGAAGCGCTCGGCGTCCTCGCTGGTGTAGTGCGCGGGCACGCGTTCATCGGCGAACAGCGAGGGATCGCGCCAGCACGGCACGCCGTCGGCGCGCCAGCAGATCGACAAGGCCCAGCGCGGCAACTGCTCGCCGGGATACCACTTGCCCTGGCCGAAGTGCAGGAAGCCGCCTTTGCCGTATTCCGCGCGCAGCCTGTGCACCAGCTCGGTGGCGAAGCCGCGCTTGGTGGGACCGAGGGCGTCGGTGTTCCATTCGGCGGCGTCGCGGTCCTCGACGGCCACGAAGGTGGGCTCACCGCCCATGGTCAGGCGCACGTCGCCGGCCTGCAGCTCGCGATCCACCGCGTCGCCCAGCGTCAGCACCTCGCCCCACTGCTCCTCGGTGTAGGGCTTGGTGACGCGCGGCGATTCGTGGATGCGCGTGACCTGCATGTGGTGGCTGAACTCCACCTCGGCGTCGTCGACCAGGCCCTCGATCGGCGCGGCGCCCGAAGGCTGCGGCGTGCAGGCGAGCGGCACGTGGCCCTCGCCGGCCAGCAGGCCCGAGGTCGGGTCCAGGCCGATCCAGCCGGCACCGGGCAGGTAGACCTCGCACCAGGCGTGCAGGTCGGTGAAATCCACTTCGGTGCCGCTCGGGCCGTCCAGGGCCTTCACGTCGGACTTCAGCTGGATCAGGTAGCCGGAGACGAAGCGGGCCGCCAGCCCGAGCCGGCGCAGCAGCTGCACCAGCAGCCAGCCCGAGTCGCGGCAGGAGCCGCTCGCCAGCTTCAGCGTCTCCTCGGGCGTCTGCACGCCGGGCTCCATGCGGATCAGGTACTTCACGTCGCCCTGCACCTGCTGGTTCAGGGCGACCAGGAAGTCGATGGTGGCGCGCGGCCGCCGGTCGATCTTCTCCAGGTAGCCCTGCACCAGGGGCGTGAGCGGCTCGCACTGGAGGTAGGGCACCAGTTCCTCCGCCACCGCGGGTTCGTACTTGAAGGGGAACTTGTCGGCGCTCGGCTCCAGGAAGAAGTCGAAGGGGTTGTAGACCGCCATCTCGACCACCAGGTCGACGGTCACCTTGAACTCGGTGGTCTTCTCCGGGAACACCAGGCGCGCCTGGAAGTTCGCGAACGGGTCCTGCTGCCAGTTGATGAAGTGTTTCGCCGGTTCCACCCGCAGCGAATAGGAAACCACCTTGCTGCGCGAATGGGGGGCGGGCCGCAGCCGCACCACCTGCGGTCCCAGGGTCACCGGCCGGTCGTATATGTAATGGGTGACGTGGTTCAGCGCGGCGTGAATGGACATAGCCAGTCATCGTAGCAACGGGCGCGCCAACGATGGGTCCATGCCACGCACCACGCGCGTGCGGGCCCGCCCGTCGGCACCGCGGACCGGCTGGCGGCTGGCACATGCCGCCGGTCCCTGCGTCTGTAACAGTGGAACCACGCCGGATGAGCAGTATGGAATACACGTCGCGAACGCGTGACAAAGTAGCACACGCCTTCTTGTGACCAAATGTAGATACCGCTAGCATGTAACCAAATGCGACAACCCGTCGAAGCCCGTTCACCCGCCGAGGCGCCCCAGGCCCCCCGGATGGGCGACTTCGCACCCTCCTCGCAACTTCACTCGACGATGGGCGACGTCAGCATGTGCGACGGCCAGACCGTCGCGACCTTCCTCTACGCGCGCCTGCACAACTTCTCGGCCGTGTGCAACGCGCTCGGCCCCGACGAAGCCGCGTCCTTCGTCAACGAGGTGCGGCGGCTGCTGACCGAGCCCATCATGAAGCTGGGGGGCGAGGTGGCCCAGCGCCGCCCCGATTCGATCCTGGCCGTCTTCAGCAACAAGCCGGACGACCGCAAGCCCAACCACGCGCAGCGCGGCCTGCACGCGGCCATCCTGCTGGTGCACGAGGCCGTGCAGCTCGCCCAGCTGGTGTCGGCCCGGCCGCAGCTGGCCAACCTGCCGCTGCTGAGCCTGGCCGCCGGCGTGCACCTGGGCGCCGCGGAACTGTCCCGCCGCAGCAACGGCGGCAACACCAAGGTCCATGCCGCCGGCGATGCGGTGGAAGTGGCGCGCCTGCTCGAGGTGACGGCGATGGACCTGAGCTGGAGCGTGGCCACGTCCTCCGGCACCCGGCTGGCGTCCGCGGGCCGGGCCGAAGGCGGCCGCATCGGCTCCGTCGGCCTGCCGGACGCGAGCTTCATCGACATCGTCGAAATCACCGGCCTGGTGCCGCGCAAGGGCTCCAACACGCCGCCGCGGGTGTTCGAGATGCTGCGCGAGTCGCTGGTCACGAACGCGCAGGCGCGCAAGCGCGCCGTCACCGCCGCGCCCGCCGTGAACGCCGCCCCGATGTCGGGCGCGCAGTTCCTGATCGAGGGCTTCCGCGTCATGCGCAAGATCGGCGAAGGCGGCATGGCCCAGATCTTCCTGGCGCAGGGCGCCGAAGGCGGGCCGCCGCAGGTGCTCAAGGTGATGCAGCTGGACAAGGCGGTGGAGGCCGACGGCCTGCAGCGCTTCATCCAGGAATACGCGCTGCTGGCGCAGATCCAGCACCCGAACGTGGCGCGCATCTTCCGCCAGGACTTCTCGGTGGCGCATGCCTACATCGCGATGGAGTACTTTCCGCAGGGCGACCTGCGCGCGCGCATGAAGGCCGGCGGCATCACGCCGGAGATGGCGATCTCGTACATCAAGCAGACGGCCGCGGGCCTGTCCGCCATCCACGACGTCGGCATCGTGCACCGCGACCTCAAGCCGGACAACCTGATGTTCCGGCAGGACGGCAGCCTGGCGCTGGCCGATTTCGGCGTCGCCAAGCAGACCTCCATGAAGATCACGGACACCGGCGACGGCGACATCGTCGGCACGCCCTACTACCTGAGTCCCGAGCAGGCGCTCGGCCAGCAGGTGGACGCGCGCTGCGACATCTACAGCCTGGGCGTGCTGGCCTTCGAGCTGCTCACCGGCCGCAAGCCCTACCACGCGAGCTCCGCGCAGGAGCTGCTGCGCATGCACGTGCAGGAGCCGGTGCCGATGCTGCCGCCCGAGCACGCGGCGCTGCAGGCGGTGATGGAAAGCATGATGGCCAAGGACCGCGAGCAGCGCTACCCCTCGGCCAAGGCGCTGCTGGCGGACCTGGCCGGGATGGGCCTGTGATGCAGCAGGCCGCGATGCTTCCCGCCTGGCGCACGCCGCGTTCGGCCGGCCACGACGCCGGCGCCTTCCATGCGCCGCCGCGGGTGCCGGGCTACCGTCTGCTGCGCCACATCGGCAGCGGGCGCCGCACCGCCGCCTGGCTGGCCTTCGACCTGAACCGCCGCGCCGACGTGGTGCTCAAGCTGGAAGCCGCGCCCGGCGCGTCGCTGGAGCGCGATTGCGTGATCGCCGCCCGCGTGCAGGGCCCCCACCTGGTGCACGTGCACGGTCATGGGCGCACGGCGCAGTGGTCCTTCGTCGCGATGGAGCACGTCGCCGGCGGCGACCTGGCGCAGCGCATGCGCTCGCCGGTCGGCCGCGAGGAAGCGCTGGCGCTGTTCACCCAGGGCGCGCGCGCGCTCGCGCAGCTGCACCGGCAGCGGCTGGTGCACCGGGACGTGAAGCCCGCGAACTTCCTGCTGCGCGGCGACGGCAGCCTCGTGCTGGCCGACTTCGGGCTGGTGGCGGAGCAGGGCAGCGTGGACCCCGCGTTCGCCGAAGGCGCGATCGTCGGCACCCCCGCCTACGTCGCGCCCGAGCAGCTGCAGGGCGCGCCCGCCGCGCCCGCGGCCGACGTCTATTCGCTGGGGGTGCTGCTGTACGAGATGCTGTGCGGCCGCCCCCCGTTTCCCGGCGAGACGCTGATGGAGATCTGCTCCCAGCACCTGCTCGCCCAACCCGCGCCGCTGCCCGCCGAACACGCGGACCTGCAGCCGCTCCTGGACCGCATGCTGTGCAAAGAGGTGCAATACCGGCTTCCCGACGGGGATGCCGTTCTCGGCCTGATCGGCCAGAGGTGTCGACGTGACCCTGAATGAACAATACCTGGTCGACGTGATCGGCTTCAACCCGGTGGAGCGCTCGATGCTGGCCAGCATCTTCGCGCTCGCCGCGCGGCGCGATCCCGGCTTCGTGCAGTACGACCCTGCCTCCACCGTCAGCGGCTCGGCCGACATCTACCTGGTCGATGCCGAGAACCCCGATGCGCTCAACGAATTCAAGACGCTCGCCAAGCGCGCCAACCTGCCCGCCGTGATGATCGGCTCCGGCGGCGACAGCATGGGCTTCACCATGCTGCCGCGGCCGCTGCAGTGGGCCCGCCTGCTGCAGGCGCTGGAGGACACGGTGTCGGCCTCCGGCACCGGCGGCAAGGCCAGGCGCGAGGACGACGACGGCACGCTGCCCCTGGGCAAGACGCTGTCGGCCAGCAGCGCCGGCCGCTCGCACCCGGGCGCCAGCCCGGCCCCCCTGGACGAGGCCGCCGCCAAGAAGCGCGCGCTCGGCGACACCGTGCTGGTGGTGGACGACAACGCCTCGGTGCGCATGTTCATGAAGGCCAAGCTCGCGCCCTTCAACTTCGAGGTCGACTTCGCCGAGACCGGCGAGGAGGCCGTGGGCCTGACCGGCACGCGCGAGTACACCTGCGTGTTCCTGGACGTGGTGCTGCCGGGCATCGACGGCTACCAGGTCTGCAAGCTGATCAAGGCCAACAAGCACGCGATGAAGAAGACCGCGGTGGTGATGCTCACCAGCCGCAGTTCGCCCTTCGACAAGCTGCGCGGCTCGCTGGCGGGCTGCGACGAGTACCTGACCAAGCCGCTCGACGAGGACCGCCTGCTGGAGGTCATCGCCCAGTTCCTGCCCTCCAGCCGCAAGAAGCGCGACAAATCCGGGAGCAAACAATAATGAGCAAATCGATTCTGGTGGTGGACGACACGCGGTCCATGCGCGCCATGGTGGCGGCCGTGCTGCAGGGCGCGGGCTACGAGGTGGCCGAGGCCGCCGACGGCATGGAAGCGCTGCAGCTGGCGCGCCAGCGCGTCTTCGACATGGTGGTGACCGACCACAACATGCCCGTCATGGACGGCGTGACCCTGGTGCGCGAGCTGCGCGCGCTGCCCAACTACGACCCGGTGGCGCTGATCGTCCTGTCCACCGAGGCCAGCGCCGAACTCAAGCAGAAGGGCCGCGAGGCCGGCGCGACCGGCTGGATGGCCAAGCCCTTCGATCCCCAGCGCATGCTGGACATCGTCGGCAAGTTCATCTGACGGGACCCGGGGAGGGAACATGTTCCAGCCATCCAACGCCTTCGGCGATCCGCTCGCGTTCCGCACCATCTTCTTCGAGGAGGCGCAGGAGCACCTGGCCAACGTCGAGGCGATCCTGCTGCGGATGGACACCGACGCCCCGCACCCCGACGACCTGAACGCGATCTTCCGCGCCGTGCATTCCATCAAGGGCAGCGCCGCCATGCTGGGCTGCGCCGAGATCGCCGCGCTCACGCACCTGCAGGAGAACCTGCTGGACCTGCTGCGCAAGGGCGAGCGCCCGATCGCCGGCGAGGACGTGAACGCGATGCTGCAGGCCGGCGACGTGCTGCGCCTGCAGGTGCTGCACCGCCGCGGGGCGGTGGCCGACGCGCCGGACGCCGCCGGCGTCGAGGCGCTGCTGCGCGATCGCGTGGCGCAGCCCTCGTCCGACGCCGTGGACGGCCACTCCGGCCCGGTGAGCCGCAGCTTCCGCGTGCGGCTCGGCCCGCTGGCCGCGCCGATCGACGAGCTCGAACTGGACATGATGCTGACCGGCCTGTCCGACATGGGCACCGTGACGGAGACCGTCGTGGACAACAGGGCCGGCGGCGGCGTGTCCTTCGACGTGCTGCTGCAGGGTGCGGCGGCCGACCTGCAGAGCGTGCTGTCGCTGGTGGTCGCGCCCGAGCAGATCCAGATCGAAACGCTGGGCGTCGCCCCGGCCCAGGCCGCCCCCGATGCGCCGGCGCAAGGACCGAAGGCTGCCGCGCCCGAGCTGCACGCCGTCGCGCCCGTGGCACCGGCGGCCGAGGCGCTCGACGAGTTCTTCGTGGACCCGGGCGAACTGAAGAAGAAGAAGGGCAACGGCCTGGACGAATTCTTCGTCGAGCCGGCCGACCTGAAGAAGAAGGCCGTCGTGCCTCCCAAGCCGCTGGCGACGCTGGCGCCCGAACATGCCCCCGACAACGTGGATCTGTTCGTGAGCCCCGAGCAGTTCAAGAAGGAGCGCAAGCAGCGCGCCCCCGCGCCCGCGCCGGTGCCCACGGCGGACCTGCACGACGCGGCGCTGTCCTCCTCGCACGAGACCACCTTCATCCGTGTCTCCACGGAGAAGATCGACCTGCTGGTGAACCTGGTGGGCGAACTGGTGATCACCGAGGCCATGCTGGCGCGCACCGGAGCGGTCGCGGACGCGGGCAACGACGGCCGCTACTCCGCCGGCAGCGGCCTGGCCGACCTGTCGCGGCACACCCGCAACCTGCAGGAGGCCGTGCTGGCCATCCGCATGCTGCCGATCTCGAACGTGTTCCAGCGCTTCCCGCGCGTGGTGCACGAGCTGTCGGCGCGCCTGGGCAAGAAGGTCGAACTCAAGATGTCCGGCGAGAGCACCGAGCTCGATCGCGGGCTGATCGAGAAGATCTCCGACCCGCTCACGCACCTGGTGCGCAACGCGATCGACCACGGCCTGGAGACGCCCGAGGCGCGCGTCGCCGCCGGCAAGCCGGCCGTCGGCACCGTGAGCCTGCGCGCGAGCCAGCGCGGCGGCAACATCATCATCGAGGTGAGCGACGACGGCCGTGGCCTGGACCGCGAGCGGATCCTGGCGCGCGCGCTGCAGCGCGGCGTGGCGATCTCGCCGGACGCGCCGGACGCCGACGTGTTCCAGCTGATCTTCGAGGCCGGCTTCTCCACCGCGGAGAAAGTCACCGACGTCTCCGGCCGCGGCGTCGGCATGGACGTGGTCAAGCGCAACATCCAGGCCTTGAGCGGCACCGTGGACCTGAGCTCGGTGAAGGGGCAGGGCACGCGGGTGACCGTGAGCGTGCCGCTGACACTGGCGATCATGGAAGCCATGACCATTGCCATCGGCGGCGAGACCTATGTCCTGCCGCTGGCCTGCGTGGTCGAGTCCCTCAGCGTCGCCAGCGACGAGCTGCACGCGCTGCCGGGACACGGCGACACGCTGCGGGTGCGCGAGGAATACCTGCCGGTGCTGCACCTGGGGCGCCTCTTTCCGCCGCAGAAGCCGCGCGAGCAGGCGGCGGGCATCGCCGTCATCGTCGAGACCGACGGCTCCAAGGCGGCGCTGCTGGTGGACGAACTGGTCGGCCAGCAGCAGGTGGTGGTCAAGAGCCTGGAAACCAATTTCCGCAAGGTCCCGGGGCTGTCCGGCGCCACCGTCATGGGCGATGGGTCGGTCGCGCTGATCCTGGACGTGGCGCATCTCGTGCGGCTGTCGGGCCGCGAAGGCGCGATGCTGCTGTCCTGAGCAACAAAGGAAGCCCGCCATGGAACAGGATCGACTCGGCCGGCAGCTCGGAGTCGCCTTCGTCTTCATGGCGTTGCTGATCCTGGGCAGCGGCGGCGCCGTCTGGTTCCGCATGATGGCCAACGAGGACCGCGTGGCGGCCGAACTGGCCGCCGCGGCCGCGCCGGTCGTCGACGCGATGCGATCCACCCGCTGGATGATGCTGGGCCTGGTGATGTTCGTGGTGCTCACGCTGGGCGCGCTCGCCTTCGCGATCATCCGCCGGTTGCGCGGCCAGCTGGGCGGCGAGCCCGCCTATGCC
>JALHLO010000176.1 GCA_022844525.1 Ramlibacter sp. | reverse complement strand
CTGCTCGCCCGCGCGACCGAGGCGCTGCGGCGCGCCGAGGAAGCCGGCCGCAGCAAGGACGAGTTCCTGGCCATGCTGGCGCACGAGCTGCGCAACCCGCTGGCGCCCATGGCCACGGCGCTGCACCTGATGGCGCGCAAGGGCGACCCCGGCACCCGCGCGGAACGCGAGGTGATGGAGCGCCAGGTCGCGCACATGAAGCGGCTGGTGGACGACCTGCTGGACGTCTCGCGCATCACCGGCAAGCGGCTGGAGATGCGCATGCAGCCGCTGCGCGTGGCGGACCTGGTGCGGCACGCCGCCCAGGCGGTGCAGCCGGTGCTGGGCCTGCGCCGGCTGGAAGTGGAGATCGAGGACAACGCGCGCAAGCTGTGGGTCTCGGGCGACGAAGTGCGCCTGGGGCAGGTGCTCAACAACCTGCTGGGCAACGCCATCAAGTTCACGGGACCGGAGGGCACGATCACCCTGCGCCTGAAGCGCGCGCCGGACGGGCAGGCGCTGATCGAGGTGCTGGACACCGGCTTCGGCATGCCCCCGGAGGTGCTGGAACACGTGTTCGACCTGTTCTACCAGGCGCCGCAGGGCCCGGACCGGGCGCGTGGAGGGCTCGGCCTGGGCCTGGCGATCGTGCGCAGCCTGGTGGAGATGCACGGCGGCACGGTGCAGGCCGAAAGCGGCGGCGACGGCCGCGGCAGCGCATTCACCCTCACGCTGCCGACCATGACACCTCCCGCGACCCAGGCCTCCGCGGCCGACGCGGCCCCGGCCGGCAACGGCAAGGGACGCGTGCTGCTGGTGGACGACAACCAGGACGCCGCCGACACCGGCGGCACCCTGCTGGAGATTTCGGGCTACGAGGTGCAGGTCGCGTACGACCCGGGCGTGGCCCTCACCCTGCTGGACCAGTTCGCCCCGCAGGTGGCGGTGCTGGACATCGGCCTGCCCGGCATGAGCGGCTACGAGCTCGCCGTGCGCTTGCGCAAGCACCGCAATGGCGCACACTGCTACCTCGTGGCGCTCACCGGCTACGGTACGGCGGCGGACGTCGCCAAGGCGCACGACGCCGGTTTCCGGCACCATCTGGTGAAGCCGGCGCCACCCGAGGCGCTGCTGGAAGCCATCCGGCAAGGCATGCAGGAACAAGGAGGCTCCGGCCCATGAACGCTCCCCGTCCCCTCCTCCTCGGCTGCATCGCCGACGACTTCACCGGCGCCACCGACCTGGCCAACAACCTCGTGCGCGCCGGCATGCAGGTGGTGCAGACCATCGGCGTGCCGCGCGGCCCGGTCGCGGACGTCGACGCCGTGGTGGTGGCGCTGAAGTCGCGCACCATCCCCGCGGCCGAGGCCGTGGCGCAGTCGCTGGCAGCCCTGCGCTGGCTGCGCGACCAGGGCTGCCGCCAGTTCTATTTCAAGGTGTGCTCCACCTTCGACTCTACGCCGCACGGCAACATCGGGCCGGTGGCCGAGGCGCTGATGGAAGCGCTGGGCGCGGACTTCTGCTGCGTCACGCCCGCCTTTCCGGAGAACGCGCGCACCGTCTACCAGGGCTACCTGTTCGTGGGCGAGGTGCTGCTCAACGAGTCTGGCATGCGCAACCACCCGCTCACGCCGATGACCGACGCGAACCTGGTGCGGGTGATGCAGGCGCAGTCCGAAGGCAAGGTCGGCCTGGTGCCGCATGCGGTGGTGCGCTCGGGCAGCGACGCGATCCGGCAACGCATCGCTCAGCTGCGCGCCGAAGGCGTTCGCTTCGGCATCGTCGACGCGGTGGCCAACGAGGACCTGATGGCGCTGGGCCAGGCGATCGCCGATGCCCCGCTGGTGGTGGCCGGCTCCGGCGTCGCGATCGGCCTGCCGCGCAACCACGGGCTGCAGCCATCGGCCGCGGCCGCCGCGCTGCCGCCCGCGCGCGGCGCGCAGGCCATCATCTCCGGCAGCTGTTCGCTGGCGACGCAGCAGCAGGTGGCGGAGTTCCAGCGCGCCGGCGGCGCCTCCTACGTGATCGAGCCGCTGCAGCTCGCCCAGCGCCGGCAGTCGGTGATAGCCGCCGTGCTGGAGTGGGCGCAGCCGCGCCTGGCGCAAGGTCCCGTGCTGGTCTATTCCACCGCGACGCCGGAAGCCGTGCGCGCCGTGCAGCAGGACCTGGGCGTGCAGCAGGCCGGCGAGCTGGTCGAGCAGGCGCTGGCGGCGATCGGCCGCGCACTGGTCGAACGCGGCGTGCGGCAGCTGGTGGTGGCCGGCGGCGAAACCTCCGGCGCGGTGGTGCAGGCGCTGGGCGTGCAGCAGCTGCGCATCGGCCCGCAGATCGACCCCGGCGTGCCCTGGTGCCACGCCGCCGCCACCGCCTGCGAGGCGCAGCTGCACCTGGCCCTGAAATCCGGCAATTTCGGCACTCCCGACTTCTTCCGCAAATCCTTCGAAAGACTCGCATGAACGAATCCCAGGCCCGCCAGGAAATCTGCCGCGTCGGCCGCAGCCTCTTCGAGCGCGGCTACGTGCACGCCACCGCCGGCAACATCAGCGTGCGGCTGGACGACGGCTTCCTGATCACGCCCACGGATGCCTGCCTGGGTTTCCTCGATCCCGACGCGCTCTCGAAGGTGGACAACGAGGGGCGGCAGGTCAGCGGCGCGCCGGCGAGCAAGACGCTGGCGCTGCACCGGCGCATCTACGGGGTCAGCCGCGGGGCCGGCTGCGTCATCCACACGCACAGCACGCACTGCGTCGCGCTGACGCTGGGCGACCCCCATGGCGACCTGCTGCCGCCGATCACCCCCTACTTCGTGATGAAGGTGGGCCATGTCCCGGTGGTGCCCTACTTCCGCCCCGGCGCGCCGGAAGCGGCCGACGCCGTGTCGGAACTGATCGGCCGCTATGCCGCGCAGGGCATGCCGCTGCGCGCCGTGATGCTGACGCGCCTGGGCCCCAACGTCTGGCACGACACGCCCGCGCAGGCGATGGCGGTGCTGGAGGAACTGGAAGAGACGGCCAGGCTCTGGCAGCTGGCCGAGCCCAAGCCGCAGCCGCTTTCCCCCGAGGACATCCAGGACCTGCGCACGACCTTCGGCGCGCGCTGGTAGCGCCTCCTTCGCCTGGCGGAGGCTGGGGCGAACCCCCTTGCCCGCGGCGAAGGCAGCCGTCCAGAATCGTCCCGGTCACCCCTGCAAGGAGATCGGCGCGATGACCGAAGTGAAATGGACCGGCGGCACGGAACACTGGACGCGCAAGGGCGACGTCAGGCTGTTCCTGTGGAACAAGAAGGCGGCCGCGGGCGTTCCCCATGCCGGCACGATCTTCTTCGTGCACGGGTCCTCGATGGCTTCGCAGCCGACCTTCGACCTGCACGTGCCGGGCCGGCCCTTCTCGTCGGCCATGGACTGGTTCACGCGGCAGGGCTTCGATACCTGGACGATGGACAACGAGGGCTACGGCCGCTCTGACAAGCACCGGCCCATCAACTCCGACATCAGCACCGGCGCCGATGACCTCGCCGCCGGCACCGAATACGTGATGCAGGCCACCGGCGCGAAGCAGCTGCTCATGTACGGCATCTCCTCCGGCGCGCTCAAGGCCGCCCTGTTCGCGCAGCGCAACCCGGGCGTGCTGGCCAAGCTGGCGCTCGATGCCTTCGTGTGGACCGGCGAAGGCAGCCCCACCCTGGAGCAGCGGCGCAAGAAGCTGCCCGAGTTCCTCGCGAAGAACCGCCGGCCCATCGACCGCGCCTTCGTGCACAGCATCTTCAACCGCGACCACCCGGGCACCGCCGACGAAGCCACGATCGAGGCCTTCGCCGACGCGATCCTGACGCTCGATTCCTCGATGCCCACCGGCACCTACGTGGACATGTGCTCGAAGCTGCCGGTGTGCGACCCGGAGCGGATCGACGTGCCCACCCTCATCCTGCGCGGCGAGTGGGACGGCATCGCGAGCCTGGAGGACCTGCTGGCCTTCTACCAGCGGCTGCCCAACATGCAGAAGCAGTTCAGCGTGATGCGCGGCATCTCGCACGCGAGCTTCCAGCAGAAGAACTACATGATGGTCTACCAGATCCTGCACGCGTTCTTCACCCTGCAGGATCCCGTCTACACGGGGTGATGCCATGCGACACGCCGCTTCTTCCTGGGTCCTCGGCCTCGCGCTGGCGCTCGGGGGAGCGGCGGCGCAGGCGCAATCGGCGGCCGCGGGCTATCCGAACCGGCCGGTGAAGCTGGTCGTGCCCTTCGCGCCCGGCGGCTTCACCGACGTGGTGGCCCGCATCCTGGGCCACAAGCTGTCGCAGTCCATGGGGCAGCAGTTCGTGATCGAGAACAAGGCCGGCGCGGGCTCCACCATAGGCACCGACCTCGTGGCCAAGGCGCCGCCGGACGGCTACACCCTGCTGATGGTCTCCAGCACGCACGTGATCAGCCCCTGGCTGTACAGGAACCTGCCCTACGACCCGGTGAAGAGCTTCGCGCCGGTGGCCAAGCTGGTGGACTCGCCCTACGTCCTGCTGGTGCACCCCAAGGTGCCGGCGAAGAACGTGCAGGAGTTCATCGCGCTGGCCAAGTCCGCGCCCGAGAAGGTGCACTACGCGTCCTCGGGCAACGGCAGCGCGCAGCACCTCATGGGCGGGCTGTTCGCGGCGATGACGGGCGCGCCGCTCAAGCACGTGCCCTACAAGGGCAGTTCCGGCGCGGCCAACGACCTGGTGGCGGGCATCGTCGAGAGCAGCTTCGCCGGCGTGCCCAATGCCCTGGCGCAGGTGCCGCAGGGGCGGCTGAAGGCGCTGGCCGTCACCACCGCGAAACGCGCGCCGCAGCTGCCCGACGTGCCGACGCTGCAGGAAGCCGGCGTGGCAGGCTACGACGCGTCGGTCTGGCTGGCGCTGCTGGCGCCGGCGGGCACGCCGCCGGAGATCGTGCACAAGCTCAGCGCCGAAGTGGCGAAGCTGATGGCGTCGCCCGAGACGAAGAAGGCGCTGTTCGATGCCGGCGTGGAGCCCTCGCCGTCGACACCGCAGGAGATGGGCGCCTACCTCGCGGTCGAACTCGAGCGCTGGGGCAAGGTGGTGAAGGACGCGGGGGTGAAGCTGGAATGAACCTACACCAGCAGCGCCACCACGAAGATGCCGATCATCATGAAGGCCAGCACGAACTTGGCCAGCATGCCCGCCATGAGGCCGATCCAGGTCGCGATGCCCACGCGCACCGCCTGCTGGTGGTTGCGACGGGCCATGAATTCGCCGACCGCAGCGCCCACCAGCGGCATGAACAGCACGCCCACGATGCCCAGGAAGATGCCGGCGACGGTGCCGATGGCGGCGCCGACGATCGCCTGCCGGCTGGCGCCGGCGCGCTTGGCGCCCAGCATCGCCGACACGTAGTCCATCAGCCAGGCCAGCACCGCCAACACCGCGATGGCCCCGAGCGCGAACCACCCCACGCGGGTGAAATCGTCGATCCAGGCGCCCAGCGCCAGGCCGGCGAACACGAGGAGGGTGCCGGGCAGCGCCGGCAGGACGATGCCGGCCAGCCCCACCAGGACCAGCCCGGCGCTCAGGAACCAGAGGAGGGATGCGTTCATGTGCCGGCCTCCCCGCCCGCGGGTTCGAACATGCTCAGTCCCCACGCGGCGGACCAGGCCTTGAAGACCTCGACCCCGCGCACGCTGTGCCCGTGCGCATCGAGCCGCGGCGAATAGACCGCCAGCCCCATGCGGCCGGGCACCACCGCCAGGATGCCGCCGCTCACGCCGCTCTTGGCCGGCAGCCCGACGCTGTAGGCCCAGTTGCCGGAGCTGTCGTACATGCCGCAGGTGAACATCAGCGTCAGCACGTCGCGCAGGTGCGTGCGTTCCAGGGCCCGCACGCCGGTGCGCGGGTGCACGCCGCCGTTGGCCAGCGTGGCGGCCATCAGCGCGAGCTCGCGCACGTCCAGCGCCACGGTGCACTGGCGGCCATAGAGCTGCAGCGCGCCGTCGATGTCGTCGCCGATCACCTCGAAGTGGCGCAGCAGGTGGGCGATGGCCTGGTTGCGGTGGCCGCCTTCGAGCGACAGGTCGGTGTTCGGGTGCAGCTGCGCCGTCCTTCCGAGGTAGCGGCCGAACATCTCCATGATGGCCGCGCCGGAGCGCCGCGGGTCCGCGTGGTGCAGCAGGGCCGACATCGCGATCGCGCCCGAGTTGATCATCGGGTTGTAGGGCAGGTGGTCCTCCTCCAGCTCGATGATCGAATTGAAGGCCTCGCCCGTGGGCTCGACGTTCACCTTGCGGTGCACCGCCTCGCGCCCGAAGCGGTCGAGCGCCAGGCCGTAGATGAAGGGCTTGGAGATCGACTGCAGGGTGAAGGGATGACGGTCGTCGCCGGCCGAGACCAGCTCGCCGTCCACCGAGGCCAGCGCGATGGCGAAGCTGTCCTGGTCGGTGCCGGGTGCTTCCGGCGTGTAGCCGGCGGCCTGGCCCGCGCGCTCGCCGCGGAAGCGGTCGAGCAGTTCGTGGAGGAAACGGGCATCCGTGTCGGGGCTCTTCATGGCGAGCCGACGATAAGGCAGGCGCGCGGCGCCGGCTTGTAGGTGCCCGCCCCGTTTCGCGGGCTGCTAGGCCTTGCCCTTCTCCTGCACCAGCGCGCCCAGCGCCGCCCAGTCCAGCTCGCCGCGGCCGCCGTCGCACAACTCGCCCACCAGCTGCTCCGCCAGCACCGCTCCCTGCAACTGCGCCCCGGCACTGCGCGCGGTGGCCAGCGCGATGCGCAAGTCCTTGCGCATCAGGCGGGCGCGGAAGCCGGGCTGGAAGTCGCCGTCGATCACGCGCTGGCCATGCTTTTCCAGCACGAAGCTGCGTGCCGTGCCGCCCAGGAGCACGTCGCGCATCACCTTGGGGTCCACGCCCTGCGACTTCGCCAGCGCGATCGCGTCGGCCACGCCCAGCAGCGCGCCGGCCACCGCGACCTGGTTGCAGGACTTCACCGTCTGGCCGGCGCCGCTCGCGCCCACGTGCGTGATCGTCTTGCAGAAGGCCGACATCACGTCGCGGCAGGCGGCCACCGCTGCGGCCGGCCCGCCCACCATGCAGGCGAGCGTGCCGCTTTCGGCGCCCTGCTGGCCGCCGCTGATGGGCGCGTCGAGGAAAGCGACCCCGCGCTGCGCCAGCCGCTCGGCGAAGCGCCGGGCCGAGGTCGCCGAGATCGTGCTCGTGTCCACCACGCAGCTGCCGGAGGCCAGGCCCGGCGCGAGCCCGCCTTCGCCGAACAGAACCTCCTCCACCGCCGCGTCGTCGGACAGGCACAGGAACACCAGCGGGCAGGCGCGCGCCAGATCGGTCAGCGAAGCCGCGCGCGTCGCGCCCGCCGCCACCAGCGGCCGTGCGGCATCGTCCCGGCGCGCGAACACGTGCAGCGCATAGCCCGCGCGCAGCAGGCAGTGCGCCATGCCGCTGCCCATCACCCCCAGGCCGACGAAGCCGACCTGGGTATGCTTGCCGAAGGGGCCCGTCATTTCGCGATCGCCTTGCCGATCAGCTCGTAGGCTTCCACGATCTCCTTCTGGAACGCGGGACCCTCGGCGTAGTCCTCGGTCAGGCCGGACTTGGCGACGTAGTCCTTCCAGGCCGGCGTCTGCATCGCCTTGCGGAAGTGGTCGTGCAGGTAGCGCACCACCTGCGGCGGCATGCCCGCCGGGCCCATGAGGCCCTTCATGTTGTCCAGCACGATGGGCACGCCCAGCTCGCTCATGGTCGGCACGTTGGGCAGCGCCGGCAGGCGCGTGCGCGAGAACAGCGCGATCGGCCGCACGCGGCCGGCGTCGATCATCGCCTTCATCTCCTCGTAGGCGCCGAAGGCGGAATCCACCTGGCCGCCCAGCAGCGCGGTCATGGAATCCGCGGCGCCCTTGTACGGCACGTGCAGCAGCTTCACGCCGGCCTGCTTTTCCAGCACCAGGCCGGTGGAATGGAAGATGCCGCCTTCCCCGGTGGAGCCGTAGGAGACCTTCTCCGCGCCGGCCTTCGCCTCGGCCAGCAGCGCCTTCATGTCGGCGAACTTCGAATCGGCGCGCACCGCCAGGATGCTGGGCGCGCGCGACACCTTGATCACCGGGGTGAAGGACTTGCGCGGGTCGTAGGCCAGCGGCTTGTGGTTGCCCACCGAGGTGGTCTCGCTGCCGCCGCCGACGAACAGCGTGTAGCCGTCCGGCTTCGCTTCGGCCGTGGCCTGCGCGGCGATCGCGCCGGCGGCGCCCGCCTTGTTCACCACCACCACGGGCACCGGGATGATGCCCTTGGCGGCGAAGGACAGCTGGCGCGCGATCTGGTCGGCGGAGCCGCCGGGCGCGAAGCCCACGAGAATGGTGATCGGCTGGGTCGGCGTCCACTCCTGCGCCCAGGCAGGGGCGGCAGTGGCGGCCAGCAGGGCGAGCGTGGCCTGGCGGCGGGTCAGGACGGCGCGGCGGATGGTCATGGTGTCTCCTGGAGGTCGGGGCCCGCGCGAGTGTGCGGTGGGCGCCCGTCGCCGTCCAATACGGAGTTCCGCAGCCATTGATGCCCGCAGGGCATCAGCCGCCGCCCTAAGCCGGTACGTGCGGAAAGTCACGGCGTGGAAGCCGTTGCGGACCAGCGGTGCTTATTTGGGTGTGCACGGTCGGTGGAAAGCGCGCGGCATCGTTAGTCTCGTATCAACTTGATACAAGTCAATACGGAGACCACGGCCATGACGAAGACCAGCACACCGATGACGACGCCTCGCCCGCTGCGCCTGTGGGGCCGTGCCGCCGCGGCACTGCTGCTGGCCGGCGCCGCCGCCGCCCACGCCGCGGAGACCCCGGCCTCCCTGGCCGGCGTGACCGTGGTCAGCGCCGAACAGGCGCGCAAGCTCG
>JALHLO010000175.1 GCA_022844525.1 Ramlibacter sp. | reverse complement strand
GCCCGCAAGCGCTGAAAGCCGGCGCGGCGCGGGCGCCGTGCCCGCACCGCGCTCCTGCCTCAACTGCGATTGCGGTTGCTCGGGAAGTTGTCGCGCCAGTTGGCGACGCCGTCGCCGTCGCGGTCGTCGTCGTCCGCGTTGCGGATGCCGTCGTGGTCCATGTCGCCGTTCGGGCCGCGGTTCATGCGGCGGTCGCCGCGGTCATAGGCCAGGTTGTCGGTCCGCACCCAGGTGCCGCCGGCCAGGTACCAGGAGCCGTCGGCGCGCTGCTGCCAGTGCGGGGCCTGCCAGGCGTAGCCATGGCGCATCTCCAGCCAGGTGCCGCCCTGCCAGACGTACTGGTTGCCGTTCCACACGTAGTGGCCCGGCGCCCAGATGTAGCCGGCGCGCTGGGCCGGGACGGGCTCGTACAGCGGTGCCGGCGGGGCGGGCTGCACCAGCACCGCCTGCGGATGGCCGTAGGGGTACGGGTAGGCGGGGGCGGCGCCGGTGCCGGCGACCACGGCCGGGACGGCGTGCGCCACGGAGGCGACGCCCACCAGGGAGCCGGCGGCGAGCGCGGCGGCGATCAGGGTTTTTCTGTTCATGGATCACTCCTTGTCGAATAAGGACAAGGTGCGGCCGCGCCGGGGTCGGCGGCATCGGACCCGGGCGGGTCTGCTCGTCAGCGGTGTCCGGCTTGCGCCGCGCGGGCGCAGCGGATCAGGTACGCGGCTGGCAGGCCCGTGCCGTCGCCGTGATCGTCGGCTGGCAGGGCTGGGCTGCGGGCGCCGCGGCCGTGCGCGCGGGCATCACGGTGAGGTACACGGCGGTGGCGACCGTGCCGATCGCGACCACGGTGGTGCCGAACAGCAGGTACCAGGGCCAGCTGATGGCGGGATGGAGATAGGCCCATACGTCCTTGGGCAGGGCCGGGGCGGGCTGCACCTCGCGGGTCATGCGTTCGGCGCGGCGGATCCAGAGGTCGTGCTCGGCGCGGCGGTGCGCATCGGACAGCACTTCGTAGGCGGCGTTGATCGCCGTCATGGCCCGCACCGCGTTCGCGTTGCCGGGCATCTTGTCCGGGTGGTACTTCTGCGCCAGCTTGCGGTAGGCGGCGCGCACGCGCTCGGGCGTCGCATCGCGCTCGACCTGCAGCACGTCGTAGTAGGTGGGCATGGACTCGGCCATCGCTACGATTTTCATAGCTTCCTCGGCCGTGCGTCCAGCAAAAGCGTTCGTCATTGGGCAGGATGTGGGTTCGCTGCTACAAAAAGAGCAGCGCGCTCAGGCTGCACGGTGCCGGAAGAAGGAGGTGACGAACAGCCGCGGGATCGGGATGTGGTCCCGCTGGCGCTGCTCGGCGAGCGAGCGCGCATGCCGCGGCAGGCAGGAGATCTCGTTGCGCGCGTCGAGCGCGACCGCGCTGAGCGCGCCTTCGAGCGAGCGGTGGTGTTCGCCGCCGAAGACCTTGAAGGCGCAGTCCGCGTCCCAGTAGCTGTCCGGGCGCGTCCAGCACACCTTGGCATAGCTGCAATAGCGGTCACCCTCTCCCATGGGCGCCGCGTAGGCCGCGAGGTAGAAGCCGTTGACGGGCCCCCAGATCCTTTCCATGTGCGTACTCCCTGTACTGCTTGTCTGGGGCGGGAGTTTGCGATAGCAACTGCTCGGCCATGGGCACAGGGACACGCGATCGCGGCGTGGTCCTACAGGGAGAAGGGAAGGGCGCGTGAAGTCCTGCTCGGCACAGCTTGCGCGTGCCGCCTGGCAGGGCTCAGCGGCCCAGCGACGCCGACGGCCCGGAGGACGCTCGCTCCTCGCCGACGACTTCCCTGGCCCAGGCGCGCGCGGCGCGCAAGGTGTCGCGGAATGCCTGCGCGCTGCGCAGCAGCCATTCGCGATCGTCCGCGGGCAGCGCGTGGCTGGCCGGCGGCATGCTGCCCTTGTGCAGGGACTGGATCACGCGGTCGATCTCGCCGGCGGCGTGGGCGGGGGAGGACAGGAGCACGAGCCGGTCCGTCCCGGCCGGGTTGCTCGGCACGTGGCACTCGCCGCAGCGCGCGTCGCGCATCTGCAGGCTGAGGTCGCGGTACGCCTTTTCCAGCGAACGCAGGTGGGGATTCTCGGCGCCGTACAGGCCTTCGAACTGCGCCACCGCCGGCTGCGCGCGGCCCGCCCCATCGGTCCACAGCCACTGGCCGTCGAACGCACGCGCCACCGGCGTCACCGCCTGCAGCAGCGGCGTGGCCGCCCGGTCGGTGAACTGCGCCACGTGGATGCGCCGGGTCTGCGGCTGCACCCAGAGCAGCAGGCCGTTGGTCTTCTGGTAGGCCGCCCACTGGTCCGCGTCGTGCCAGAACGGGGTGGGGAACTGGCCGGGCGGCAGGCGGTTGCGGAAAGCCGCTTCGAGCCGGATCACGTACAGGTTCTCCTGCGGCATCCACTCGACTTCGTGATTGCCGTTGAACATGAACAGCGGCGCGTACAGCTGCGCCCAGGTGTCGGGTGCCAGCTGCGTCATCCGCACCCGCGGCAGTTGCCCGCCCGGCTGCGCGCCATGGTGCCCCCACAGGACCACGGCGGGAAGGTGGGAGCGCAGGATCGCCTGGCCCTCGATGCCGGCGCGGCACCCTTCCAGCGCGGCGGTGTCGTCCGCGTCCGCCAGGGGGCAGTGCATCAGCAGTTCCGCGGCGATGGCGCGCGCCATGGAAGCGATCGCCGGCGGCACGGCGGCCTCGGGCGCGGCGTCCGCCGGCGCGGCGGCGAACAGGGATGCGGCCAGCACGATGCTGGCCAGGTGACGGATGGATGGCTGCGACTTCTTCATGAGCTCCTCCTGTTGCACCGCCATGGTGGAAGGCGCAGTGCAGCCCGGCAAGGCAACCGGCAATGAGCGGCGCGTCTTCGGCGACGTGAGGCACCGTCCGCGTGACAGCTCTTCACGCGCACTAACGTCGGGTCACAGGATGCACCGGCGAGGGGCGAACGCCCGGTCGGCGGCGGGGGATGAGCGGCCGCCGCCGCTACTCGTTCACGAAGGGCGCGATTGCCCGACGGATCCGGCGCCGTGCGTCGCGCGGGCGCCGCGCCGGTCGCGTGCAGGCTCCTAGAAGCCGATCACCGACCCCACGCCCATCAGGCACACCCCGAACACCACCGCGGCCAGCGCACGGCTGCGGGCGTCGTCGCGCGACGGCGGCACGCAGAATTGCACACGCTGGTCGCCGTCGAGCATCGCCTGCACCAGCTTGCGCCGGCGCACGACGCGGTAGAAGGCGATCGCCGCGATGTGCAGCAGCACCAGCGCGAGCAGCAGCCATTGCCCGACGTTCTTGTGCAGCGCGGTGGCCGCCAGGCCGGCGGCGCTGGACAGGTACTCGTTCAGCGGCCCCGTGTAGCCGCCGCCGTCGTCGCTGGCCAGCCCGGTGAACACCTGCGCGAACAGCACCAGCAGCATGGCCAGGACCGACAGGGCGGCGATGGGACTGTGCCCCACCTGCTGGTCCGGCGTCTCGGGCCCTTGCAGGTAACGCTTCAGGCGTGCGGGCGTCGGGAGGAAGGTGGCGAACCGCGACCAGCGGCCGCCCACGCATCCCCACACCACGCGGAACAGCAGCAGCGCCAGCACGAAGCTGCCGATGCGGCCGTGCCATTCCATCCAGGCGCCGCCCCCATAGCCGGTGACCGTCATGCCGACCAGGGCGCAGGCAAGCGACCAGTGAAAGACCCGCGTCGGCAGGTCCCAGATGCGCACCCGGAGCATGCCGGCTTGCGCGTCTTGCACCTGCACCTCCGCGGCACGCGGACGCGGCAGCGGCACCCGCAGGCCGAAGCTGGAATCACTGGCTGCGGTAGGCATCGTGGCACTCCTTGCAGGTGTTCGCGGCGGGCCCGAAAGCCGCCTTGATCTGCGCCAGGTCCTGGGTCCTGGCGGCTGCCAGCAGCCGGCTGCTCTCGACCACCAGCCGCTCGCCGTGTTCGCGAAAGCGCGCCGATTCGGTCCAGATCTCCGGCCGCGCGTGGTCGGTGGGCAGGTCGGTGCCGGCGGCGAACGCGGAGAGCGGCAGCCGCGCCAGCACGGCCACCACCTCGGCGTCCTGCACCGCCAGCCGCGCGTCGAAGGGCAGGCGGCCGCGCGCCATTTGGCCGATGCGCGTGAAGTGGTGGTTCAGGACGAACCACGCGCCCTGGCGGTACTTCACTGCCTCGTCGGTCCGGGCGAACTGGGCCTGCGCCGGCATCGCGTGTCCCGCGCACAGCAGCGCGGCGAGGAGCAGGTTGCGCGTCGAGGTGTTCATTCGCCCGTGTACTCCAGCAATGCAAGGAACTCCTTGCGCTCGGCCTTCTGCCACTGCTTGACGCCGATCTCCGCCAGCATGGCCGGCTGCGCGTTCATCGCCAGCAGCGCTTCGGTCAGGCGCGCGGCCAGTTCGGGCGGCGCCTTGGGGCCCGCGAGCACCGACCAGTTCACCACCGGCTGCGTCTCGCCGATCACGATGCCGCCGGCCTCCTTCCACTTGCGCGCGATCGTCGGGTTGACGACGCCGGCTTCGGCCGTTCCCGCGGCGACCTGCGACGCGACGCTGTCCTGGTACTTCGTGTGCGAGATGTAGAGATCGCGCACGCCGCGCTGGCGCAGCTCCGCCTTCGCCACGGCGGCGGTGGCGGAGGATTCGTCGGGCATCAGCACCTTGCGGCCGCCCAGCTGCCCCACGTCGCGGATCGCCGAGTTCTTCGGCACGATGAAGGCGGCCCGATACGGATCGGCGCGCGACACCAGGGGCTGGTAGCCGTGGTCGCGCACCAGCTTCGCCAGCTGGTTGACCGACTTGCCGAACAGCACCAGCGGCTTTTCGTCGGCCAGCGCCACCTGCACGAAGCGCCGGATGTCGACGATCGGGTCCACCGTCATCTTGCCGGCCTTCAGCTGCGGTGCGATGTAATCGGCCCAGGCGCGGTAGCGCAAGGCCAGCATGGAGATGCTCAGGTCGGCCGTCACCGCCTCGTTGATCAGCAGGCGTGTGCTGGGAGTCGACTGGGCCCAGCCCGCGGGCAGGCCGCAGAGGGCGGCGCCGACGCCGGCGCGCAGGATGTGGCGCCGGGTCAGGCGCACGGCGGCAGGGGCGTTCATTGCGACACCTCCACGCGCTTCTCGAGTGCGACCGGCCGCAAGGCCGTCGGCGGCGCCTTGCGGGCGGCCTGGGCCTCCCAGTCCTTGGCCGCGCGGACCGTGTCGCGGAAGGCTTCGGCGCTCTGCAGCAGCCATTTCTTGTCTTCGTCCGACAGCGCGTAGCTGTTGCGGAATTCGTCCATGGGCATCTTGTCGTCGCGCACGGCCTTGATCACCCGATCGATCTCGCCGGCGGCGTGCGCGGGCGTGGACAGCAGCACCAGCCGGCTCGACTTGTCCGGGTTGTTCGGCACGTGGCAGCTGCTGCACTGCGCCTCGCGCATCTGCAGCGCGAGGTCGCGGTACTGCCGGTCCAGCGGCCGCAGGTAGGGGTTGTCGGCGCGATACAGGCCGTCGAACAGCGTGACGGCCGGCTGCGTGCGGCCGCCGGCATCGGTCCACAGCCACTGGCCGTCGAACTTGTGCTCCACCGGCACCACCGCCTGCAGCATCGGGGTCTCGGCGCGATTGGTGAACTGCACCGCCTGGATGCGCGCCGTCTTCGGGTTCACCCACAGCAGCCAGCCGTTGGCGTTCTGGTACGTCTGCCACTTGGATTCCTCGTGCCAGAACGGATAGGGGAACTGTCCCGGCGACAGCCGGTTGCGGAACGCCGCTTCCAGGCGCACGACGAACTGCTTTTCCTGCGGCACCCACTCCACCTTGTAGTTGCCGTTGAACATGAACAGCGGCGCGTACAGATGCGTCCAGACGTCCGGGGCGAACTGCGTCAGGTTGGTCTGCCGCAGCGTGGCGTGCACGTTGCCGCTCTGGCGGCCCCACAGCAGGAAGCTGGGCAGGTGCGAACGCAGGGCGCCGCCCCCGTAGAGGCCGGCGCGGCAGGTTTCGAAGGCCGCCGCGTCGCTGGCGTTGGCCAGCGGGCACTTCATCAGGAGTTCGGCGGCCACCGCGCGCGCCAGCGCATCGACGGCGGCAGGGACGGCGGTGTCCTGCTGCGCCCGTGCCGGCGCGGCGGTGAGCAGGGCAGCGGCGGCCAGCAGGCCGGCAAGGCGGATCGTGTTGGGTCGTTTCATGTTTCTCACTCCTTCGTGTAATCCAGCAGGGCCAGGTAATCCTGCCGCTCGGCGGCAGCCCATTGCTTGATGCCCAGTGCGGCCAGCAGCTGCGGCGCCTGTGCATTCATGGCGAGCAGCACGGCGCGCACTTGCTGCACGTCGTCATTGGGCAGCGCGGGCGAGGCCAGCACCGACCAATTGACCACGGGCAGCGTTTCCGCCAGCACGCGGCCGCCGTCCTCCACCCATTTCTTCGCGGTGGTGGGATTGACCACGCCGACCTGCGCGAAGCCGTTGGCGACCTGCTGCGCCACCGCTTCCTGGTAGCGCGTGTGCACGACCTGCACCGCGCTGGCGTTCTGCCGCCGCAGCTCGGCCCGCGCAACCGCGCTGGTGGCCGCGAACTCGTCCGGCATGATCACGCGCGCCTTCGCCCGCGCCACGTCCGCCAGCGTGCGGAACGGCGAGTCCTTGGCGACGATGAACGCGGCCTTGTACGGATCGGCGCGGCGCACGAGCGGCTGGTAGCCGTGGTCGCGCACCAGCTTGGCGAGCTGGTTCACCGACTTGCCGAACACCAGTTGCGGCTTGACGGCGTCCTGCGCGATCGTCATGAAGCGGCTGATGTTCACCACCGGCTCGATGCCGATCGCCGGGTGGGCGCGCAGCTGCCCCGTGATGTGCTCGGTGAACGGCTGGTAGCGCGAGGTGAGGATGAAGAGGTTCGATTCGCCGGTGACCGCCTCGTTCACCAGCAGTCGCCAGGGCGCATCGTTCACCGTCTTGCGCGTGACGGTGGCGGCCTGTGCGCCCAGTGCGGCGACGATGCCGCCGGCGCCGCACAGTCCCAGGAAGCTTCTGCGCGCCGCGCGTGCGCATCGCACGCCGTCATCGGCCGTTTCTCGGACCGTGTCCATTCTTGTGCCTCTCCCATTCCGTGTTGGAGGGGAATGTAGGGACAAGCGATGAAAAGCAGCAAGCGCACTGCCGGCGGCGGCGGCGGCAGCGGCCGCGCGACCTGTCGTAAACCGCGCAAAGCTGTGACACCTGCTCACGCGTGTAATGAGTCAGCACAGATTGCACTGCGCTGGGCGGTCGCCGTTGGGGGGCCAGCGGCGTGCGGCGCAAGTCGGTCACTAAAGCGGCGACAGGTTCGGAAATTTTCCTTCACCGCGTGCGTCTTCGTGCAAAAGGGATCAGTCCGACAGCGCCCGCATCTCCCGGATCAGGTCGGACTTGCCCTCGAAGCCGATGCCGGGCAGGTCCGGCATGGTCACGTAGCTGTTGTCCACCTTCACGCCGTCGGGGAAGCCGCCATAGGGCTGGAACAGGTCCGGATAGGACTCGTTGCCGCCCAGGCCCAGGCCGGCCGCGATGTTCAGCGACATCTGGTGGCCGCCGTGCGGCACGCAGCGGCTGGCCGACCAGCCGTGCTGCCTGAGCATGTCCAGCGTGCGCAGGTATTCGACCAGGCCGTACGACAGCGCGCAGTCGAACTGCAGCCAGTCGCGGTCGGGGCGCATGCCGCCGTAGCGAATGAGGTTGCGCGCGTCCTGCATCGAGAACAGGTTCTCGCCGGTGGCCATCGGGTTCGTGTAGTAGCTGCGCAGCACCGCCTGCAGCTCGTAGTCCAGCGGGTCGCCCGCTTCCTCGTACCAGAACAGGTTGTACTGCTGCAGCGCCTTGGCGTAGGCGATGGCCGTGTCCATGTCGAAGCGGCCGTTGGCGTCCACGCACAGGCGCTGGCCGTCCTTCAGGATGGACAGCACCGACTCGATGCGGCGCTGGTCCTCGGCCAGCGAGGCGCCGCCGATCTTCATCTTCACCACCGAGTAGCCCCGATCGAGGTAGCTGCGCATCTCGTTCTTCAGCTGCTCGTCGTCCTTGCCGGGGTAGTAGTAGCCGCCGGCCGCGTAGACGAACACCTTGCGGTTGACCGTGCCGTCGCCGTAGCGGTCGGCCAGCAGCTGGAACAGCGGCTTGCCTTCGATCTTCGCCACGGCGTCCCAGACGGCCATGTCGATGGTGCCCATGGCGACCGAGCGCTCGCCGTGGCCGCCGGGCTTCTCGTTGCGGAACATCGTGTCCCACACCTTGTGCGGGTCGAGCACGCCGCGCTCGTCCAGCAGCGTGTCGGGCTTCGCCTCCGTGATGCGGGGCAGGAAGCGCTCGCGCATCAGCTGGCCCTGGCCGTAGCGGCCGTTGGAATTGAAGCCGTAGCCCACCACCGGCTTGCCGTCGCGCACGACGTCGGTGATGACGGCCACGAGGCTCAGCGTCATCTTGCTAAAGTCGATGTACGCGTTGCGGATGGGGGAGCTGATGGGAACGGTCTTCTCGCGGATCTCGACGATCTTCATGGGGACTCCTGGAAACAGGGCGTGATCATCGCCAAAGCCCGCGCCGCGCACCAATGCCCTTTTTCTCTTCTTTGATGCCGCCGCGGCACCGCCCATGAACCTGTCCTGGCTGGAGGACTTCCTCGCGCTGGCCGCCACCGGCAACTTCTCCCGTGCCGCGGAGGACCGGCACATGACCCAGCCCGCCTTCAGCCGGCGCGTGCGGGCGCTGGAGGAGTGGCTGGGCGTGGAGCTGTTCGACCGCAGCACGCAGCCGGCGCGCCTCACGGCGGCGGGCGAATGGTTCCGCCCCCAGGCCGAGGACCTGCTGGCGCGCGTGGGCCGCCTGCCGCCGGAGGCGCGGGCGGTGGCCGACGC
>JALHLO010000174.1 GCA_022844525.1 Ramlibacter sp. | reverse complement strand
GGCCGGCCCCGGCGCCGGCGGTGACCGCCGCGGCCTTCGCGCCGCGCCGCGTGCTGGTGGTCGACGACGACGAATACAACCGGCTGCTGCTGATGCGCTACCTGCCTTCGCCGCCGTTCACGCTGGACACGGCCGCCCACGGCCTTGCCGCGACCGAGGCGGTGGCCCGCCAGTGGCCTGACTTCGTGCTGGTCGACATGGAGATGCCGGTGATGGACGGCCTGAAGGCGGTGGCCTGGATCCGCGAACGCGAGCGGCGCGAGGGCCGCAAGCCCTGCCTGGTCGTGATGATGTCCTCCAACGACGACGCGGCCTCGATCCGGCGCGGGCTCGACGCGGGCAGCGACCGCTTCCTGACCAAGCCCTTCACCCGCGAGGCGCTGCTCGCGCTGCTGCTCGAACTGGACCAGGGCGGCGCGCCCGGGCCGGCGCTTGCGCCGCAGGACCTGGCGCCGCATCCCTCCTCCGCCCACCCGGCCCCGGCGGCCGATGCGGTGGTCCGGGTCGACCCGGAGCTGCGGCAGGAAGTGCCGGCCTTCCTGGATTCGCGCCGGGAGATGGTGGAGACCATGGCGACGGCGCTGTCCCGCGGCGACCGGGGACTGCTGCGCTCGGTGGCGCACCGGGCCGCGGGCGGGCTGGCGCTGTTCGGGTTCCAGTGGGCGGCTTGGCAGAGCCGCGCGATCTCGGCGCGGGCGGCCGAAGGCGACCCGCAGGCGCTGCACGCGGACATCGAGCGGCTGCGCGAGCACCTGCGGACGGTGCGGGTGCAATGAAAAAAGCGGCCTGGCGGCCGCTTCGGGGGGGGTTGCGCTTCAGCGGCGGCGCTGCGGCGGCGGGCCACCCGTGCCGCGGTTGGGCAGGTGGCGGAACATGATGCGGCCCTTGGTCAGGTCGTAGGGCGACAGCTCCAGGCTCACCAGGTCGCCGGCAATGATGCGGATGTGGTTCTTGCGCATCTTGCCGCCGGTGTACGCCACCAGCTCGTGGCCGTTGTCCAGGATCACGCGGTAGCGCGAATCCGGGAGGATTTCGGCCACCCGGCCGTTCATTTCGATCAGTTCTTCCTTCGCCATTCGCGTCGTGTTCGGGTCCCAGGTCCCGTCATTGTAAGCTGCCGCGCTGGCGCCTGCAGGCGCGCGCGCCGGGGCGCGCGGCGGCCGGACGCGGGCTCAGCGGCCGGACAGCCCGTTGATGCCGTCGACCACCATCTTGGAACCGATGGCGATCAGCAGGATGTCGCCCGCGACCTGCACGTACTTGTGGCCCACCGGCACCGGCGGCAGCGACACCACGATCTGGCTCGGCACCGGGTAAACCACCACGTCGCGCGGCAGCGGCTGGCCGACCGCCCACTTCTTCGCCTGGCCGGGCGGCAGGCAGCCGTTGTTCTTCTTGGCCAGCCCGGGCGGGCAGCCCTTGCCGCCCTTGCCGGCGGACGCGTAGTAGGTGTGCACGGCGTCGCGGCTGCGGTCGTTGAAATGGGCGCCGTGCTGCGCCTTGCGCGCGCCGTCCCTGCCCTTGCCGAAGTCATCGTCGCCCCTGGACCTCTTGTCCTTCTTCTCCTTCTTGTCCTTGCGCTCGTGCTTGTCGTCGCCGCCCTTGCCACCGCCGCCGGCCCAGGGAGGCTGGGCCAGCACCGGGCCGGCGCCCAGGCAGGCGGCCAGCAGGACGGCCAGCAGGACGGCCAGCAGCCGGTTCGCGCGCGCATTCGTGTACATCGTGATTCCTTCGTTCGTGTCGGACCTCTCGCCAACGCGAACTTGCGGCGCGGCGTTGACCGCGAGCGTGTCGGATACGGCCGCGTCTGCGCCGCCAGGGGGCCGGGCGGTCCCCGCAGGGGGTCAGACGGTCGCGAGTGCCGGCGCCACCGCGGCCTGCGTGAGCCCCAGGCGCTCCGGCGAGATGTACTGCTGCCGGTACTGCTCGAAGGGCATGGTGTCGGCCGCCTCCACCGCGGCCTGGTCGGCCACGGACTGCCGGGCGACCGCTTCCATGCGCGCCTGCAGGCCGCCGGTGTAGGGCAGCCTGAGCAGCTTGTCCTTGGCGAGGGCGGACTGCGCCAGGGTGAACGCCGCAAAGCTGTTCTGGTGGTCGCGCGCCATCGCGGAGAGCACGCGCGCCGACGGCAGCATGTCCGGGTTCTGCAGCAGCGCTTCGGCGGCGCGCAGGGCGTCGCCGTAGTCGGTGGTGTTGTGCACCGCGTCCAGCATCGCCGCGATCGGCGCGCATTCGGCCACGATCTGCCCGCCCCAGTCGGTCAGCTTCGCCTCCCGGCCGTCCCGCTCCAGCAGGACGGACGGGTCGCGCCCGAAGGCGGCGGTGCGGTGCTGGTTGCGGCCCAGCGCGGCGATCTCCTGCGGCGTGTCGTCGGGGCTGTCCGCCAGCAGGCAGTGCAGCAGGAACACGTCGAGGAAGCGGATGGTCTGCGCCTTGATGCCGACCGGCACGAAGGGATCGAGGTCCATCAGCCGCACTTCCACGTACTCGACGCCGCGCTCGCGCAGGGCGTGCAGCGGACGCTCGCCCGGGCGGATCACGCGCTTGGGCCGGATGGTGCCGTAGAACTCGTTCTCGATCTGCAGCAGCGTGGTGGCGAGCTGGTTGTACTCGCCGCCGGGATTGGTGATGCCGATCTTCTCGTAGGCCGGATAGGGCTTGGTCAGGGCCTCGTGCAGCGAGGCCGCGTAGCCGTCCAGGCTGTTGTAGCTGACCGCCAGGCTGGCCTGCGCCTCGCTCTGGTAGCCCAGGCGGCCCATGCGCAGCGAAGTGCCGTAGGGCATGTACACCGTGCCCGGCGTGAGCGTCTGCAGTTCGTGCTTGCGGCCGGCGACGAAGGTCGAACAGGCGGCCGGCGAGGCGCCGAACAGGTACAGCAGCAGGAAGGCGTGGCGCCGGAAGTTGCGGATCAGGCCGAAGTACTGCGCGTCGGTCACGCCCGGCAGCGACCAGTTGTAGTGGATGCCGGAGATGGTCTGCATGCGCCGGCCGTAGCGGTGCGCCAGGCCCATGCGGTACACGCTCTTGGCGCGCCCGACGTTGGACGAGCCGTAGCGGCCGATGGGGATGTTCTCGTCGGCCGGCAGGCTGCACGGCATGCTGCCGACCCACATCAGCTCGTCGCCGAGCGCGCGGTAGGTGAACTGGTGGACCTGGGTCAGCTCTTCCAGGCACTGCTCGACGCTGCCGTGCACGCCGGTGATCAGCTCCAGCTGCGACTCGCTGTAGTCGGTGGTGATGTTCGGGTGCGTGAGCGCCGAGCCCAGCGCCGTGGGGTGCGGGGTCATCGCCAGCGCGCCGGTGGGCGTGGCGCGCAGGCTTTCCTTCTCGATGCCGCGGCGGATGCCTTGCAGGCGCGCGGGGGCCAGCGTGCTCAAGGCTTCTTGCAGTTTGCTCATGGGGTCTTGTCTCGCTCGCCGCCCGTGGGGGACCTCGTCGTTTCGCGTGCGAAGTTAACACCTTCCGGCAAAACCTGCTTGCCACGGATCAAGCACGGCTCATCCCCTTGTGCTAGGGGCCGGCGGGCCGGATGGACGGCCGGGCCGGGGTGGCAGAATGCCCCGCCAGGAGGGCCCTGCCATGACGGTGACGGTGCACATCGACCTCGGCTACGAGTTCGAGGTGAAGGCGGCGTACGACGAGGTGTTCGCGGTGCTCTCGGACGTGCCGCGCTCGGTGTCGCATTTCCCCAAGGTGGACAAGCTCACCCGGCTGGAAGAAGGCGTCTACCAGTGGGAGATGCAGAAGGTGGGCACCGCGCAGGTGAACATCCAGACGGTCTATGCCTGCAGGTACACGAGCGACCCGGCCAAGGGCACGGTGAAGTGGACGCCGGTCAAGGGCGTGGGCAACGCGCAGGTGGGCGGCAGCTGGAAGATCACCGACCACAGGGGCAAGTCGACCAAGCTGGTGCTCAAGACCGAGGGCACGGTCGACGTGCCCGTGCCCGCGCTCATGAAGCTGGTGGTCGAGCCGATCGTGGCGGCGGAATTCGAGAAGCTGGTGGAGAAGTACATCGCCAACCTGGTGAAGACCTTCGGCGGCGAAGTCTGAGCGCTGCGGTGTCACGGGAACTCACGAAGCCTGCACCTCGCGGCCCACCACCTGCTCGACCGGCTGCCGGTCGCTGAAGCCGCGCGCTAAGGCGCGGACAACACCCGCACCAGCCACTCGTTCAGTTCGGCGACCTCCAGCGGGTGCACGCCGTGCCCGACGATGTATTCGTGCCACTCCACGGGGTAGCCCAGTGCCAGCAGCGCGTCGCGCGAGGCCTCTGCGCGTTCCAGCCCGACCACCTCGTCGTGCGTGCCATGGGCCAGGAACACCGGCACGTCCGCGTTGGCCTGCGAGCGCTCCGCCTGGGTCGTGTCCGCCAGCGGCAGGTACCCCGACAGCCCGGCGATCCCGGCCAGCCGCTCGCGGTGCCGCAGCCCGGTGAGCAGCGCCATGGCGCAGCCTTGCGAGAAGCCGGCCAGCACGATGCGGTTGGCGGGCACACCCCGTTCCTTCTCCCGCTGCAGGATCGCCTCCACCAGCGCGGCCGAGCGCCGCAGCCCGGCCTCGTCCTGCGCGCTGCCGGCGTCGAAACCGGTGATGTCGTACCAGGCGCGCATGCGCATGCCGCCGTTGATCGTCACCGGCATCACCGGCGCATGTGGGAAGATGAAGCGCACCGGCCCCACCGCGTCCAGCTCCAGTTCCTCGGCGATCGGCACGAAATCGTTCCCGTCCGCGCCGAGCCCGTGGAGGATGATGAGGGTGGCGCGTGGGTTGTCGCCCGACTCCGCCTCGATCATGTCCAGCATGCAGTCACCTCCTAGTCCGGCCGCGAGCATAGCCTGCCCGCGGCCGGCAGGCCGTGTCCGACAGGCTTATCAAAGCCGTCCGACTTCCCACGCAACCCGGCCGTGCGCACCATGGAAGCAGACCAGAAAGGAAACCGCATGAAAGTGCAAGTCAACACCTCCAACGACATCGACAACAAGGAGTCCCTGGAGCGCTGGGCCAGCGAATACCTGAACGAACACCTGGGCCGCTTCGAGCAGGACATCACGAGCATCGAGGTGCAGATGACGGACGAGAACCACTCGGGCAAGGGCGGCGTCGACAAGCGCTGCATGCTGGAGGCGCGCGTTGCGGGCCGCGCGCCGGTCGCCGTGACGGCCTTCGCCCAGGACCAGAACCTTGCCTTCCGCGGTGCGGCCGACAAGCTCGCGCACGCGCTGGACCACGCCTTCGGCAAGCAGGATCGCCGCGAGCACCGCGAGCGCGAAACGATCCGGCGCGACCCGGACGTGATCGAGGAGATCGTTCCGCCGCGCGCCTGAGCGCAGCGCCGCGCCGCCGCGCCGTCGCCCGTCGTCGGGCTGGCGGCGCCTCGGCGCGCGCGTCCGCAACACTTGTAGCAACGTGTTTCCGGGTGGTGAAGCGCCACACCGCCGAGGCGGGACGCGTGCGTAAATGGCTGTTCCGCGAGCGGCAGGACGCCGAGCACGGGTAACAACCAAGGAGCGCAAACCATGAACCTCGCCTTCAAGAAAACGACGTGTCGCGTGCTGGTGGTGTCCCTGCTCGCCCTGTCGTTCCAGACCGCGAATGCCGGACTGATCGGCGCCGACCAGGCCGCCGCCGGAACGATGAGCGCCGAACGCGCGATGGTGCTGGCCACGCTGGACCGCGGCGAAGTCGCCGCGCAACTGCAGGCTGCCGGGGTCGACCCGCGCTCGGCGCGCGAACGTGTGCAGTCCATGACCGATGCCGAAGTGCACGCGCTGGCCCAGGACATCCAGACCGCGCCTGCCGGCGGCGTGAGCACCTGGGGCTGGGTGGCGATCGTGCTGGTCGCCGCCCTGGTCTGGTACTACGCCTTCCGCAAGTAAGGACGGATGACGGGACGCCTGGCGCCCCTCCTGCAGCGGGCGCGGTGGTTCACCCTGTGGGCCGCCGTGCTGCTGCTGGGCGGCTGCGGCTCGCTCGTGCCGCAGACCATCGCGCTGCGCACCGACTGGCCCGCGGGCGTGCCGCGCCAGGTGGAGCTGGCGCAGGTGCCCTTCTTTCCCCAGGACGACTACCAGTGCGGCCCCGCCGCGCTCGCCATGGCGATGCACAGCGCGGGCGCGCGGGTGTCTGCGGCCTCGCTGGTCGACGAGGTCTGGCTGCCCGCGCGCAACGGCAGCCTGCAGCTGGAGATGCTCGCCGCGCCGCGCAAGCACGGCCTCGTGAGCTACCTGCTGGCGCCGCGCTACGCCGACCTGCTGCGTGAACTCGCCGCCGGCAACCCGGTGGTCGTGCTGCAGGACGTGGGCACCATGCTGCCCCAGTGGCACTACGCCGTGGTCAACGGCTTCGACTACGAGACCGGGACCCTCTTCCTGCGCTCGGGCCTGCAGTTCCGCCAGCAGATGCCCTTCACCTACTTCGAGCGCACCTGGATCCCCGGGCGCCACTGGGCCATGGTGGTCACGGCGCCCGACCGCATCCCGGCCACCGCGACCGAACCGGGCTGGCTGCAGGCCCTGCTGGCGCTGGCGCGCGCCGGCAACGCGGACGCCACGGTGCGCGGCTACCGCACCGCCCTCGCGCGCTGGCCGGACAGCCTGCCGGCCGCCGTCGGCCTGGCCAACCACCTGCATGCGCGCGGCTCGCTGCACGAAGCCGCGGGCGTGCTGCGCGCCGCCATGCAGCGGCATCCGCAATCGGTGATCGTGCTGAACAACCTGGCGCAGACCCTGTCCGACCTGGGACGGCACCGCGAGGCGCTCACGCTGATCCAGCAGGCCGACGATCCGCGCAGCCCCTTCGCGGGCGAAGTGCGCGCGACCCGGCAGCTGATCGAAGACCGGCTGCGGGACGGCTCCTAGCCCAGCGCAGCCGCGACGCGGCTGACGAAACCCGGGCTGTGCGCGCCGTCGAGCCAGCGCACCACCACCACCGCATCGTGCGCGGGATCGATCCAGACGTAGTGGCCGCCCGCGCCCACCATGAACCAGCTCTCGCGCGAGGCGTCGCGGAACATCGCGCCGTCGCGGTTCAACCAGGTCAGCCAGCCGTAGAAGGGCGCGATCGCGCAGGGCTGCCGCATGCGGCGCACCCAGTGCGCCGGCAGCAGTTGCTGGCCCGCGTGCCGGCCTTCGTCGAGCAGCATCTGGCCGATGCGTGCCTGGTCGCGCGCGCTGATCGACACGCCCGCGCCCCAGTGCGTGCCGCCGGGAACCGACTGCATGCGCCGGCCGTCGACCTCGACCCAGGCGTCGTCGTAGCCGGCCCAGCGAAAGCCCTCCCCCGCGCCCAGCGGCCGCAGCACGGCCTCCTCGAACACCTCCGGCAGCGGCCTCCGGAACAGGTGCAGCAGGGCCAGCGAGAGCTGGTTGATGCGCACGTCGTTGTATTCCCACCAGGTGCCGGGGCGCTGGAGCACGCGCGCCTCGCCCTTGTTGCCCTGCGGCGGCTTGGGGTCGTGCGCGACGCGCCGGTTGTGCTCCACCTGGTCCGGCATGCCGAAGCAGCTGCCTTGCCACTCGCTGGTCTGCTCCAGCATGTGCGCCCAGGTGATCGCGCGGTTGTGCGCGTCGTCGAAGCCGATGCCCGGCAAGCGCGCCGAGATCGGCTCGTCGGCATCGGGCAGCAGGCCGCGCGCGTGCGCGACGCCCGCCAGCAGCGCGAGGTAGGTCTTCGCGACGCTGAAGGTGAGGTCGGCCCGGTCCGGCTCGCCCCAGGACACGACCTCCTCGCCGCCCACGCGGATCACGCCGGAGACGCCGCCGCGCGGATGCACCGGGCCGCGCAGGCGGTTGTACGGCGGCGGGTCCGCGTGGTGCACGCCCCAGCGGTGCGGGTCGGCGGCGGGGTCGCGGGGCCAGGGCACCTCGTGGGCCTGGGCGTGGGCAATGGCTTCGCTGAAATCGGGCATGCCGCGAGCATAGCGGCGGCGCGCTCTGCTAGCCTCCTGCCATGGAGCTCAACACGATCCGCAACGAGGGCAAGCCCGCACCGTCCGCCACCGTGGTGGTGCTGCGCGACGCGGCCGACGACCTCGAGGTCTTCCTGCTGCGCCGCCACGGCCAGTCCGACGTGCTGGGCGGCGCCTACGTGTTTCCCGGCGGCAAGGTGGACGCGGAAGACGCGGAGTGGGCGGACCGCCTGGACCGCGCGCCCGCCGAACTGCACGCGCTGCTCGGCGAGCCGGAACTCACCGAACTGGAAGCGGCGGGCCTGTTCGTGACCGCCATCCGCGAAGTGTTCGAAGAGACCGGCCTGCTGTTCGCCGACGTCACGCCCGAGCGCGCGCGCCAGGCGTGGGCGGCGCTGCGCGCGGGTCCGCGCTTCGACGAACTGCTGGCACCGCTGGGCGTGCGGCTGCGCGCGGGCGCGCTGCATCCCTGGTCGCGGTGGATCACGCCGACCCTCAGCAGCGTGGGCCGCAAGCGCTTCGACACGCGCTTCTTCGTGGCCACCGTGCCGCCCGGCCAGGAACCGGCACACGACGAACACGAAGCGACCGAGAGCCTGTGGCTGGCCCCGCGCACCGCGCTGCGCCAGTACTGGGACGGCCTGATCGAGATGGCGCCGCCGCAGATCATGAGCCTCACGCACCTGGCGCGCCACCGCAGCGTCGCCGGCGTGCTGGCCGCCGCCGGGTCGCGCCCGCCGCCTTGCATCCGGCCGGAGCCGCGCGACGTCGACGGCGTGCGCGTGGTGTGCTATCCCGGCGACCCCGGGCATTCGCAGGGCGAGCAGGTGCTGCCCGGGCCGACCCGGCTGTCCTGGCGCAACCAGCGCTTCGAACCGGACGCGGGCCTGGCGATCCTGCTGGGCGACTGAGCCGGGACCCGCGGCCGCGCCCCGGCCCACAGCCCGCGCCTGCGCGCGCCTACAGGCGCTCGCGCGCGGCG
>JALHLO010000173.1 GCA_022844525.1 Ramlibacter sp. | reverse complement strand
TACCGCGACGAGGTCGTGCCGCTGCGCAAGTTCATCACGGACGAAACGCAGCTGCGCTACAACGGCATGCTCGCCAGCGTCTGGGACCTGCTGGGCGAGGCGCGCAACCAGATCGCCGCCGTGAATGCGGCGATCGCCGCCCAGCGCGATTTCTGGATCGCCGACACCGACCTGCAGACGGCCCTGACCGGCACCTCCCCCGGTGCGCTGGCCGCCATGGGCGCGGCGGACCGCGCGCCCGCCGCCGCGCAAGGACACTGAGATGAAGAGAAGATCCTTTTTCGGCGGCGCCGCGGTGACGGCGATGGCCGCCACCTCCGTCGGCAAGGCGGCGCTGGCCGCCCTGCCCGAAGCCGTCAGCGTGGACACGGCCGACACCGCGCCGCCCCTGCTGCCGCCCACCGGCCGGCCCTACAACCCGGTCGTCACCCTCAATGGCTGGACCCTGCCCTGGCGCATGAACCAGGGCGTCAAGGAGTTCCACCTGGTCGCCGAGCCGGTGGAGCGCGAACTGGCGCCCGGCATGACGGCGCGCCTGTGGGGCTACAACGGCCAGTCGCCGGGCCCGACCATCGAGGTGGTGGAAGGCGACCGCGTGCGCATCTTCGTCACCAACCGGCTGCCCGAGCACACCTCGGTGCACTGGCACGGCCAGCGCCTGCCCAACGGCATGGACGGCGTGGGCGGCATCACGCAGCCGCACATCCCGGCCGGCAAGACCTTCGTGTACGAGTTCGAGGCGAAGCGCCCCGGCACCTTCATGTACCACCCGCACGGCGACGAGATGGTGCAGATGGCGATGGGGATGATGGGCCTGTGGATCACGCACCCGCGCGGCACGCACCCGCTGATCGAGCGGGTGGACCGCGACTTCTGCTTCCTGCTGTCCGCCTTCGACATCGCCCCCGGCAGCGCCACGCCCAAGGTCGCCACCATGACCGACTTCAACCTGTGGACCTTCAACAGCCGCGTGTTCCCGGGCATCGCCTCGCTCAACGTGCGGCAGGGCGACAAGGTGCGCGTGCGCGTCGGCAACCTGTCGATGACCAACCACCCGATCCACGTGCACGGCCACGAGTACGTGGTGACCGGCACCGACGGCGGCCCGGTGCCGCGCGCCGGCCGCTGGCCGGAGGTCACGGTGGACATCGCCGTCGGCCAGATGCGGCAGATGGAGTTCGTCGCCGAAGCCGAGGGCGACTGGCCCCTGCACTGCCACAAGAGCCACCACACCATGAACGCGATGGGCCACGAGGTGCCCACCATGATCGGCGTGGACCACCGCGGCCTGGTGAAGAAGCTGCAGAAGATCGTGCCCGACTACATGGTGATGGGCGAGCGCGGCATGGCCGACATGGGCGCGATGGAGATGCCGCTGCCGGACAACACCCTGCCCATGATGGGCGGCCGCGGCCCCTTCGGAAGCGCGGAGATGGGCGGCATGTTCACGCTGGTGAAGGTGCGCCGCGACCAGAAGCCGGGCGACTACGCGGACCCGGGCTGGTTCCGGCATCCGCAGGGCACGGTGGCGCGCGAATGGACCGGCGAGCTGCCGGCGCCCGCGCGCACGAGCGCCCCCGCCCCGAGGAAGAAATCGGTTCCGCTGGACGTGCGCAAGCCGTCCGGCGGCCACCATGGAGACCACTAGGAAAGCAATGCAGAACTTCACGATTGGGAAACCGGCGGCCGCGCTGGCGCTGTCGCTCACGCTCACCTTCGCGGCTGCCGCCGGCAGCGGCCACGCCGCCGGCAGGCACGACGCGGAGCAGACGCCCTGGGGCATCGCCGCCGCGGCCAAGGGCGCCCGCACGATCGAAGTCCGCATGGGCGACGACATGCGCTTCGTCCCCGACCGCATCGAGGTGCGCCAGGGCGAGACCGTGCGCTTCGTCGTGCGCAACAAGGGGAAAGTGCTGCACGAAATGGTGATCGGCACGCCCGAAGCCCTGCGTGAACACGCGGCGCTGATGAAGAGATTCCCGAAAATGGAACACGACGAACCCCACATGACCCATGTCAAGTCGGGTCGAAAAGGGCAGATCGTCTGGAACTTCAACCGTCCGGGTACGTTCCAATTCGCATGCCTGATCCCCGGGCACTACGATGCGGGGATGACCGGCACCATCGTGGTCACGCCGGCCGCGCCCCAAGGAAACAAGCCATGAGAGCCCCCGCCGCCACCCGCCGCTCCCTCCTGCTCGCCCTGGGCGCGCTGCCGTTCGCCTCGTTCGCGCAGCAGCCGGCCAAGGTACTGGTCGAAGTGTGGAAGGACCCGAACTGCGGTTGCTGCAAGGACTGGGTGAAGCACCTGGAGAAGAACGGTTTCGCGGTCAAGGTCAACTTCGGCGGCAACGGCGAGATGCGCGCGAAGCTGGGCATCCCGGCGAAGCTCGGCTCCTGCCACACCGCGCTGGTGGGCGGCTACGCCGTCGAGGGCCACGTGCCCGCGAAGGAGATCCGCCGCCTGCTCAAGGAAAAGCCGCAGGCCGTGGGACTCACGGTGCCCGGCATGCCGGTGGGCACGCCCGGCATGGACGACCCCGTGTACAAGGGCCGCAAGGATCCCTACGACGTGCTGCTGGTGCTCAAGTCGGGCGAACCGAAGGTGTTCGCCTCGTACCACAAGGCCTGAAAAAAATCCCGACCGGAGTGAAAGAAATGATGAAACGTGTTTTCGCGGCCCTGCTGGCCGCTGTCCTGGCGGCTTCCGCGTTCGCGCAGGCCCTCACGGAAGGCGAAGTGCGCAAGGTCGACAAGGCCGCCGGCAAGATCACGCTGAAGCACGGCGAGATCAAGAACCTCGACATGCCGCCCATGACCATGGTGTTCGGCGTCAAGGACAAGGCCCTGCTGGACAAGGTCAGGAAGGGCGACAGGATCAAGTTCGCCGCCGACAAGAACGCGGCCGGCGAAATGATCGTCACCGCCGTCGAGGCGCAGGCGAAGAAGTAATCCCGCGGGCGCCCGCGGCGATCCTCACAGCCCCACTTGCTGCTGGTGTTCCGGCACCGTGCAAGGCCAGTGGTGGCGCTCCTCGATGGCCTGGCGCAGGCTGTCCGCCGCCGCCGGCTCGCCGTGCGTCAGGAACACGCGGCGCGGCGGCCGTGCCAGCTTGCCGATCCACGCCAGCAGTTCCCCGCGATCCGCGTGGGCCGACAGCGAGCCCAGGCTCACCACGTCGGCGCGCACCGGCACGTGCTCGCCATGGATCTTCACTTCGCGCGCGCCGCCCGCCAGCGCCGCGCCGCGCGTCCCGGCGGCCTGGTAGCCGGCCAGCAGGATGGTGTTGCGGTGGTCCGGCGCGAAGGCCTTCAGGTGGTGGATCACGCGGCCGCCGGTGGCCATGCCGCTGGCCGACACGATCACGGCGGGATAGCGCAGTTCGTTGAGCTTGCGCGACTCCTCCACCGTGTTGACCACGCGCGCGGTGTCGCACATGTGGCGGCACTGCTGCGGGCTCAGGCGGTGCTCGCCGCCGTGCCGGTGGTAGATCTCGGTCACGTCGGCGGCCATCGGGCTGTTCAGGAACACCGGCAGGTCCGGGATGCGGCGTTCGTCCTTCAGGCGCCCCAGCAGGTACAGCAGCGACTGGGCGCGCCCGACGGCGAAGGCCGGCACCACGACCACGCCGCCGCGCGCCGCCGTCCGGTTGACGGTCTCCGCCAGCAGCATGGCCGGGTCTTCCTGCTCGTGGCTGCGGTCGCCGTAGGTGGACTCCATCACCACGTGGTCGGCCGCGGGCGGCGGCTCGGGCGGCAGCATCAGGATGTCGTGGTCGCGCCCGAGGTCGCCCGAGAACAGCACCGAGCCGCCGTCCCACGAGACGTGCACGCTGGCCGCGCCCAGGATGTGGCCGGCCCGGCTGTAGCGCATGCGCACGCCGGGGATGGGCTCGAAGCTCACCCCCAGCCCGCGCGGCTTGAACAGCTTCAGCGCGCGCCGGCCGTCCTCCTCGGTATAGAGCGGCAGCGCGGGGTGGTGCTTGGAAAAGCCATGCCGGTTGGCGTAGAGGGCGTCCTCTTCCTGCAGGTGCCCGGAGTCCGGCAGCAGCAGCGCGCACAGGTCGCGGGTCGCTTCGGTGGCGAACACCGGCCCGCGGAAGCCCTGCTTCGCCAGCCCGGGCAGGTAGCCGCTGTGGTCGATGTGCGCGTGCGTGAGCACGACGGCATCGATCTGCCGCGCCGGCAGCGGGAAGGGCTCCCAGTTGCGCAGCCGCAGCTGCTTGAGGCCCTGGAACAGGCCGCAGTCGACGAGCACCCGCCGGCCCTCGTGCTCCAGCAGGTACTTGGAGCCGGTCACCGTGCCGGCCGCGCCCATGAAGGTCAAACGCATCGCTGATGTCCTCGTGGCCGCATTGTCGCCTGTCGCCTAGACTGGCCGGACAGGGGGGTCCCATGAACCACGCGCACCCGCAGGAGCACGAGCACCGCCACCACCACGGGCACGCTGCGCCACCGCTCCCGGCCAGCGAGGCCCCCGCCGGAACGATCTACACCTGCCCCATGCACCCGCAGATCCGCCAGGACCGCCCCGGCACCTGCCCGATCTGCGGGATGACCCTGGAGCCGCTGATGCCCACCCTGGAAGAGGGCAACCCGGAACTCGACGATTTCCAGCGGCGCTTCTGGTGGACGCTGCCCTTCACCGTCGCCGTCACGGTGCTCGCCATGTTCGGCCACTCGCTGGGCTGGTTCCACGGCCGCACCCAGAGCTGGGTGGAACTGGTGCTCACCTTGCCGGTCGTGCTGTGGGCGGGCTGGCCCTTCTTCCGGCGCGCCTGGCAGTCCGTGGCCAACCGCAGCCCCAACATGTGGACGCTGATCGGGCTGGGCACGGGCGCGGCCTTCGCGTACAGCGTCGTCGCCACCGTCGCGCCGCAGGTCTTCCCGGAGTCCTTCTCCTCGATGGGCCGGGTGGCCGTGTACTTCGAGGCGGCGGCCGTGATCATCTCCCTCACGCTGCTGGGACAGGTCCTGGAACTGAAGGCGCGCTCGCAGACCTCCGCCGCCATCAAGTCGCTGCTGGGGCTGGCACCCAAGACGGCACGCCGGATCGCGGCCGACGGCAGCGAGCACGACGTGCCGATCGCCCACGTGCACGTGGGGGACCTGTTGCGGGTGCGCCCCGGCGAGAAGGTGCCGGTGGACGGCGTGGTGGTGGAAGGCACCAGCGCCCTGGACGAATCCATGCTCACCGGCGAGCCGCTGCCGGTCACCAAGCGCGCGGGCGACAAGCTGATCGGCGCGACCATGAACACCAGCGGCGCGCTGGTCATGCGCTCGGAAAAGGTCGGCGCGGCCACGGTGCTGGCGCAGATCGTGCAGATGGTGGCGCAGGCCCAGCGCTCGCGCGCGCCCATGCAGCGCATGGCCGATACGGTGGCCGGCTACTTCGTGGTGGGCGTGGTGCTGGTGGCGCTGGCTACCTTGTTCGGCTGGGGCCTGTTCGGTCCCGAGCCGCGCTGGGTCTACGGCCTGATCAACGCGGTCGCCGTGCTGATCATCGCCTGCCCCTGCGCGCTCGGGCTGGCGACGCCGATGTCGATCATGGTCGCGACCGGCCGCGGCGCCACGCAGGGCGTGCTGTTCCGCGATGCGGCCGCCATCGAGAACCTGCGCCGCATCGACACCATCATCGTCGACAAGACGGGCACGCTCACCGAAGGCCGGCCCGCGTACGAGCGCGCGGTGGCGGCCGCCGGCTTTTCGGACGACGAGGTCTTGCGCCTGGCCGCCAGCCTCGACCAGGGCAGCGAACATCCGCTCGCGGCGGCCATCGTCGCCGCGGCGCGCCAGCGCGGGATGGCGCTGGCGGGCGTGCAGCAGTTCGACTCCGGGTCCGGCATCGGCGTGCGCGGCGTCGTGGAAGGCCGCAAGCTGGCGCTGGGCAACACGGTCCTGATGCAGCAGGAAGGGGTGGACGTGGCGCCGCTGGCAGCTTCCGCCGAGGAACTGCGCGCGCAGGGCGCGAGCGTCATGCACCTGGCGGTCGACGGCAGGCTGGCGGGCCTGCTGGCGGTGTCGGACCCGGTGAAGGCGAGCACGCCGGCCGCGCTGCAGTCCCTGCGCGACGCGGGGCTGCGCGTGGTGATGGCCACCGGCGACGGCCTCACCACCGCGCGCGCGGTGGCGCAGCGCCTGGGCATTCCCGAGGTGCACGGGGAAGTGAAGCCGGCCGACAAGCTGGCCCTGGTCGAGCGCCTGCAGGCCGAGGGCCGCGTCGTCGCCATGGCCGGCGACGGCATCAACGATGCGCCGGCCCTCGCCCGCGCCGACGTGGGCATCGCGATGGGCACGGGCACCGACGTGGCGATGAACAGCGCGCAGCTCACGCTGGTCAAGGGCGACCTGCGCGGCATCGCGACGGCCATCGCGCTGTCGCGCGCCACCGTGGCGAACATGAAGCAGAACCTCGGCTTCGCCTTCGTCTACAACGTGCTGGGCGTCCCCATCGCCGCCGGGCTGCTGTATCCCTTCACCGGCTGGCTGCTGTCGCCGATGATCGCCGCGCTGGCGATGAGCCTGAGCTCGGCGTCGGTGGTGGGCAACGCGCTGCGCCTGCGCGGACGCAAGCTGGACTGAGGCGCATCCACGCCGCGCGCGCGGCCGGCGCCTTCAGTTCCAGTACGCCTCGGACACGTAGCGCCGCAGCATGCGGTGGCTGTTGAAGTAGGAGCCGTTGCGCGCGATGGTCGACTTCATGATGAAGGACCACGCCGCGCCGCCCTGGTAGTAGGTGGGCAGGATGGTGTGCTCCAGCTTGTCGTAGAGCGACTCGGCGTGCCGGTTGGCGTCGAAGTCGCCGTCGTCGCCGATCGCCCAGCCGGTCGCGCCCTCGTCGCAGCCTTCCAGCCACCAGCCGTCCAGCACGCTCAGGCTGGGCACGCCGTTCATGGCCGCCTTCATGCCGCTGGTGCCCGAGGCTTCCAGCGGCGGCTGCGGCGTGTTCAGCCACAGGTCCACGCCGGAGACCAGGCGCCGCGCCACGTCCAGCCGGTAGTCCGGCACGAACACCACCGGCACCGCCGGGCCGAGCTCCATCGCCCAGGCGTGCACGCTGGCGATGTGGCGCTTGCCCGGTTCGTCGTGCGGATGCGCCTTGCCGGCGACGATCACCTGGAAGGGGAAGCGCCGCGCGATGGCGCGCAGCCGCTCGAGGTCGGAGAACAGCAGGCCGGGGCGCTTGTAGTCGGTCATGCGCCGCGCGAAGCCGATGGTGAAGCGGGCCGGGTCCAGGTGCGACACCCCTCCCTGCAAGCCGGTGACGTACTGCATCAGCTCCTGCTTGGACTGCAGGTGCGCCGCCGCGATGTCGGCGTCCTGGATGCGCAGCGCGCGCACCAGCAGCTCCGGCTCGTGGGCCCAGGAGTGGATGTAGCGGTCGAACAGCGCCTGCATCGGGGCGCTGGTCCAGCGCATCGCATGCACGCCGTTGGTGATGGCGTGCACCTCGTAGCCGGGGAACAGCACGCGCGAGACCTCGGCATGCCGCTGCGCCACGCCGTTCACCCAGCCGCACAGGGACAGCGCCAGCCGCGTGAGGTTCAGGCGGTCCGGGCCGCCCAGGCTGTGCAGCACGCGCGCATGCACCAGGCCGCCCAGCCATTGCTCCGCCAGGCCGTAGGGATACTGGTCGTGCCCCGCCTCCACCGGCGTGTGGGTCGTGAACACGCAGCGCCGGCGCACCGCGGCGACCGCTTCCTGCAGCGACTCGCCGTGCGCGTCGGCGGCGCCCCGCAGGCGCAGCAGCTCCAGCGTCAGCAGCGCCGAGTGCCCTTCGTTGAGGTGGTACTTCTGCACGTCGATGCCCAGGGCATTGAGCATGCGCACGCCGCCCACGCCCAGCACCATCTCCTGCCGCAGCCGGTAGGTCGGGTCGCCGCCGTACAGGTAATGCGTGAGGGTGCGGTCCTCCTCGCGGTTCTCCGGCAGGTCGGTGTCCAGCAGGATCACCGGGACCGGCGCGAACTGGTCCGAGTGGCTCTCCACCTCGTACTGCCAGGCGCCCATCCACACGTCGTGGTCGCCCACGCGCACGGCCACCTTGCAGTCCAGCCGCTGCGCGCGCGAGGCCGGGTCCCAGTGCTCGGGCCGTTCGGCCTGGCGCCCGGCGACGATCTCCTGCCGGAAGTAGCCGGCGCGGCTGACCAGCGTGACCGCCACGAGCGGCACGCCCAGGTCGGCGGCGCTGCGCATCATGTCGCCGGCGAGCACGCCGAGGCCGCCGCTGTACGTGGGGATGCCCTCCTCGAGGGCGATCTCCATCGAGAAGTAGGCGATGCGCGGACGGTTCGGCAGCGGTATGGCCATGGTGCGGGCTTCCGCGGCAATGATGCCCGATTGACGCGCGTCAATGGAGCGGCCGAAGGGAGGAGGCCCGGCGACAGGTGCGAGCTATCATTTCCGCGTGGCCCGCCGCATCCTGCTCCTGCTCGTCGCCGCCCTGCTCCTGCGCGGGTGGGTGGGCGAAGCCATGGCGGGGCAGATGCTGGCCCAGCAGTTGCACCTGCCTTCGGCGCATGCCGCGTCCATGCACGCGCCCGACTGTCCGGGTGCGGTGGCCGACGAAGGCGATCTCGCCGCGACGGAAAGCCTGCACTGCCAGGACTGCACCATGCACGCGCTGACCGCGGCGCCGCTGCCGTTGGCACGCTCGCTGCCGGCCGCGTCCCTGTACGCCTTCGCGCCCGCGTTCGCGAGCGCCGAGCCCCAGCCGGGGCTCAAGCCGCCCATTTCCTGAGCCTTCCCGCCCGAAGTCCGTCCGCTGCCGCGGCCGGGACTCGCCGTGCGCCGTCCGGCGCACTCGTCGCATCGCTCTTGATCGCGGGGAAGCCATGTCAAGGAACCCATTGCTCGCGCGCCTGGCCACCGGGGCCGCGCTCGTCCTCCTGTGCGGCGGCATCGCCGCGCAGCCCCTGTCGCTGGCCGAGGCGCAGGAGCTGGCGGTGCAGCGCT
>JALHLO010000172.1 GCA_022844525.1 Ramlibacter sp. | reverse complement strand
GCCGCCGGCGGCGCCGGGCCCTGCCGGCACCACGGGATGGAAGGCCGCGCCCTGCGCCGGCGCCTTGCCGGTGTGGCACTCGAAGCAGTCGATCTTCACCGCCGCGTAGCTGTGGCAGCTCACGCAGAAGTTGGTCTCGCGCGCGGCCACGCTCTGCGTCTCCCGGCTCGCATGGCACTGGATGCAAGCCTTGAGGCTGTACTGCCCCTTGCGCTCGCCCGCGCGCACCGTGTCGTCGCGCTGGTGCTTGAGCAGGTCCATGTGGTTGCGCCGCATGAAGGCGGGATCCGCCACGCACTGGCTGCCCTGCGCGGCGCGCTCCACCACCGGCTTCGGCGTGCGCCCGCCGTCCTGCGCCGCCGCGGCGGACAGCGCCAGCGCGAGCAACAGGGCCGGCGAGTGGCGCATGCGCTATTCCCCCAGCCCCATCTGGATGTAGCCGGTGGGGCAGACATCCTTGCAGATGTGGCAGCCGATGCACTTGGCGTAGTCGGTGTCGACGTAGCGGCCGGTGGTCGACTTGGACTTGGGTACCTTGAACACCGCGGTCTGCGGGCAATAGACCACGCAGTTGTCGCACTCGAAGCACTGGCCGCAGCTCATGCAGCGCTTGGCCTCCGCCTGCGCCTGCTGCTCCAGCAGCGGCAGCATGCGCTCCTCGAAGTTCGACAGGGCCTCTTCCTTGGACAGCGTGAGCACCTTGCGCCGGTTGCGGGGGGTGTACTGGAAGTGGCCCAGGAACAGCTCGGTGTGCGGGATGACGTAGCGGTCCGACCGGTTCTCGTAGTTGTGGATCGCGCCGGCGCTCTGGTCGGTGCCGTGCAGCGGGGCGGTGATGGTGTCCGTGGGCAGGCCCTTCTCCACCATCTTGCGCATCAGGTCGAAGCTGTGGACGTCGATCTTCGGGCGCTTGTCCAGCGGCTCGCGCCTGAGGTGGCGATCGATGCCCTCGGCGGCGATGGCGCCGTGGCCGATGGCGGTGGTCAGCAGGTGCGGCCGCACGACGTCGCCGCCGACGAACATGCCTTCCTGGCCCTGCACCTGGTAGTTCCGGTCGGCGGTGATGCCGCCCTTGCCGTTGTTCAGCGTTTCCAGGCCGGTGAAGTCCACCGCCTGGCCGATCGCCGAGACGATCAGGTCCGCTTCGATGTCCTCCTCGGTCCCCGCGATCGGCTTGACCTCCAGGCGGCCGCCGACCAGCTTGGCCTCGCAGCGCGCCACCCGCAGCGCGGTCGCGCGGCCCTGGCCGTCGCGCACCACCGCCACCGGCACCAGGCCGCCGCGGATCGCGATGCCCTCGGCCATGGCCTGCTCGATCTCGTGCTTGTTGGCCTGCATCTTCTCGACGGCGAACACCGAGGTCAGCGTCACCTCCGCGCCCTGCCGCGCGGAGATCGAGGCCGCGTCGTGTGCGGCATGGCCGGCGATCACACGCTCGGGCAGGTCGCTCTCGTGCGCGTGCTCGATGTGGCCCAGGCGGCGCGCGACCGTCGCGACGTCGATCGAGGTGTCGCCGCCGCCCACCACCACCACGCGCTTGCCCACGTGCCGCATGCGGCCGTCGTTGAAGGCCTTCAGGAAGGCCGTGGCCGTGACGCAGTTCGGCGCGTCCGCGCCCTCCACCGCCAGCGCGCGTCCCGCCTGCGCGCCCAGGCCCAGGAACACGGCGTCGAAGTCGGCGCGCAGCTGCTCCAGCGTGACGTCGGTGCCGATGCGGCACTTCATGCGCGTCTGCACCCCCAGGTCGAGGATGCGCTGGATCTCGGCGTCCAGCACCTCGCGCGGCGTGCGGAAGCCCGGGATGCCGTAGCGCATCATGCCGCCCAGGTGCTCGCGCTCGTCGAAGATGGTCACCGAGTGGCCCTTGCGCGCGAGCTGGTAGGCCACCGACAGGCCGGCCGGGCCGCCGCCCACCACCGCCACCTTCTTGCCGGTGAGCTGCTGCGGCTTCGGGAAGGCCATCCTGTTCTGGATGGCCCATTCGCCCAGGAAGTGCTCGACCGAATTGATTCCGACGAAGTCCTCGACCTCGTTGCGGTTGCAGCCGGACTCGCAGGGCGCGGGGCACACGCGGCCCATCACCGAGGGCAGCGGGTTGGCCTCGGTCAGGCGGCGCCAGGCGTATTCCTGCCAGGAGACGCCCGCCGGCGGCTTCTCGACGCCGCGCACGATGTTCAGGTAGCCGCGGATGTCCTCGCCCGAGGGGCAGCTGCCCTGGCAGGGCGGCGTGCTCTGCACATAGGTCGGGCACTTGTGCGAGTGGTCCGCGTCGAAGATCTCCTGCTGCCAGGCCAGCGGCTGGTGGTCGCCCTCCTTGTAGCGGCGGAAGGTGAGCGGCTTGGCCGGCACGTTGTCGAGGTTGGCGGACATGGAAGGTGTCTCCTGGATTCGTTGTTCAGTGCTCGCCGAGGCGGATGGCGCGGCTCACCAGCTGGTGCACGCCGCCGACCATGCTCATGTCGAAGCCGTAGTACGGCAGCACCTTGCTGAACTGCGCCTTGCAGATCGCGCAGATCGTCGCCATGAAGTTCACGCCGTGTTCGTCCACCACGTTCTTCAGGGCCTCCATCCGCGGCAGCGCGCCCTTGACCCGCAGCTCCATCAGGTCGTCGGTGAGCAGGCCGCCACCGCCGCCGCAGCAGAAGGTGGCTTCATGGATGGTCCCCGGCGCCATGTCGTGGAAGCGGTTGGCCACCGCCTGGATGATTTCGCGCGGGATCACGAACTGGCCGCCCGGCATGCTGCCCATGCGCGAGGCGCGGGCGACGTTGCACGAGTCGTGGAAGGTGACGATCCGGTCGTCGTTGCGTTCCTTGTCGAACTTCAGCGCGCCGCGGCCTATCAGGTCGTGGGTGAACTCGCAGATGTGCTGCGGCACCGGGTAGCGCGGATCGAGCCAGTCGAAGGGGCCGATCAGCGTGTTCCAGAAGCTGTAGGCCACGCGCCAGGCATGGCCGCATTCGCCCACCACGATGCGCCTGACGCCCAGTTCCTGCGCCGCCTCCTTCACCCGCAGCGAGATGCTGCGCATCTGCTCGTAGTTGCCGATGAACAGGCCGAAGTTGCCGGCCTCGCTGGCCTTGGAGCTGAGCGTCCAGGAGATGCCGGCGGCGTGGAACACCTTGGCGTAGCCGATCAGGCTTTCCACGTGCGGCTCGGAGAAGAAGTCGGCCGAGGGCGTGACCAGCAGCACCTCGGCGCCCTCCACGTCGAGCGGGAACTTCACGTCGAGGCCGGTCTCTTCCTTCGTGTCCTCTTCCAGCCCCAGCAGGGTATCGGCCAGCGCCGGCTCCGGGATGCCCAAGTTGTTGCCGATGCGGTGGACCTTGCCGATGATCTCGTTGGCGTACTTCTGGCCCAGACCCACCGAGTCCATGATCTCGCGCGCGGCCATGGTCACTTCGGCGGTGTCGATGCCGTAGGGGCAGAACACCGAGCAGCGGCGGCACTCGGAGCACTGGTTGTAGTAGCTCCACCACTGGTCCAGCACGTCCTTGGTCAGGTCGGTCGCGCCCACCAGCTTCGGGAAGTGCTTGCCGGCGAAGGTGAAGTAGCGCCGGTACACCGCGCGCATCAGGTCCTGGCGCGCCACCGGCATGTTCTTCGGGTCGCCCGTGCCCAGGTAGTAGTGGCACTTGTCGGAGCAGGCGCCGCAGTGCACGCAGGCGTCCATGTACACGCGCAGGCTGCGGTACTTGTCCAGCAATTCGCCCATCTTGCCGAGCGCCCGCTGCTCCCAGCCTTCGGCCAGCTCGCCGGGGAAGCCGATGGCCGACTGGATCTGCGGCGAGGCCACGAAGGGCTTGCTGTGCGCCATCGCGCCCACGGCCACCAGCGGGATCACCGGGTAGGGCTTGAGCTTGGGGGTCTGGAAGGTGGCGGCGGCCATGCGGACCTCAGGAACGGCCTTGCGGGCTGGCGGCCCAGGGCGTCACGTGGCGCTTCTCGCGCGCGGTGTCGGCCTGGTTGCGGCCCGGGCTGAAGAACAGGCCGGGGGCGTGCAGCAGCTTGCTGATCGGGAAGATCGCCATCAGCACGGCCACCAGCGCCAGGTGGACCAGCAGCGGGCCGTCGGCCGGCAGCGGCTGCAGGTCGAGACGCACCAGGCCGAGCGTGAACGCCTTCAGGGCCACGATGTCGGTGTGGTTCACGAAACGCATCACCAGGCCGCTGGCGCCGATGGCCACCAGCAGCAGCAGGTGCAGGTGGTCGGAGGGCGTGGAGATGTAGCGCACGCGGTCCACGAACCAGCGCCGCGCCCACAGGCCGAGCAGCCCCGCCACCATCGCGAAGCCGGCGTAGGCACCGATCGACTGCACCAGGACCACGGGTTCCCAGACCGGCTGCTGGAAGTAGCGCAGGTGGCGCAGCAGCACCACCAGCAGCGCCGCGTGGAAGGTCCAGCCGAAGATCCAGGTCCACTTGCTGGCCTTGAACAGGCTCTCGAAGAACACTACCTCGCGCGCCAGCCGCAGCGCGACGCCGCCCCGCGTCTTCGGCGCGGGCGTGGTGGGGACCGGCAGCGGCGCGGGCGTGCGCAGGTAGCTGCGGATCTTGAGCGTCACGCCCACCACCAGGATCGCCGCCGACAGGTACAGCAGCGCGGCGTAGGCAAAGGCCAGCGGATTCATGGCGGGGCGCGCGTGGAAGCGGCAGCGCTCAGACGCAGCCGGTCGGCTTGGGCAGGCCGGCGATCTTGCAGGCCTGCTTGGCCGGCCCGTACGGGAACAGCTCGTACAGGTACTTGCTGTTGCCCTTCTCCGGGCCGAGCTGCTTGCCGATCGCCTTGGTCAGCACGCGCACCGCCGGAGCGATCTGGTATTCGCTGTAGTAGTCGCGCAGGAAGGTGACGACCTCCCAGTGGCTGGGCGTCATGTCGACGTTCTCGGTCTTCGCGATGATGTTCGCGAGCTCCTCGTTCCAGTCCGCCAGGTTGACGAGGTAGCCCTCCTCGTCGGTTTCGTAAGTGGTGCCGTTGATCTCGATGGCCATGCGTACTCCTCGTTTTGAATCAGAGCCAGGATTGGTGGGTGGGGTGCACGGCGACCAGCTCGACGAAGCCGGCGTAGTCGACGCACTCGATCCCGTCGATGCGCCGCGCCGCCATGCCGCGCGCTTCCAGGTCGGGCAGCAGCACGAAGACCTTCAGCCGCTTGAGCGCCCGGTCCAGGCCGCAAGCCGTGGCGCCGGCCGCGGTGGCCGCGTAGACGCCGTCCTCGATCAGCAGCAGCGCGTGGCCGTCCTGCGCCACGCGCAGGCAGCTCGCCAGGCTGCGCGCCTGTTCGGGTGATTTGTTGACGATGTGCAGCATGCGCGCCTCAGAAGGAAAGGACCACGTCCTGGGACGCCATCAGCTCGCCGAGCTCCGACGACGACAGCACCGCCACCGGCACCATCAGGTCGTCCTCGGTCAGGCCGCGCGCCTGCAGCGACTCGCGCTCGACGTACAGCTTGTTGATGTCGTAGTCGTCCAGCGCCCGGTAGGTGGGCGAGAAGTTCTTCACCCCGATCGCCTTGGTGTTCTGGCCCTTGGCGAGCTGGTAGACGCCGTCGTCCAGGAACACCAGGCTGCAGTCCTGGTCGAAGGTGGCCGCGATCAGCACCACCTCCAGGCTTTCCAGCGCGTAGACGGTCCCGTACGGGGGCTTGCGGTTGACGAACATGAATTTCTTCATCGCATCAGTCCCCGAAGGTCACCAGGCGGTCGCTCTTGATGCCCGCATCCACCAGTTGCCCGAGCCCCGAGATCCGGAAGCCGGGTGCCAGCACCTCGTCCTTGATGCCGCGGCGCAGCGCCGCGGCGACGCAGACCACGAGGTCCACCTTGTGGACCTCCGCCAGCTTGGTCCAGCGGTTGACGATGTGCCGGTCGTCCTGCGGCGGCTCGGTGAGCCTGGTCGCGTTGTAGACGCCGTCGTGATAGAAGAACACGCGCTTGACCTCGTGGCCCTTGGCGATGGCGGCGCTGGCGAACTGCCAGGCCGTGTCCGCCGCCTGGTGCGTGTACGGTCCTTCGCTGACCAGCAGGGAGAACTTCATGGCTTCCCAATCGGTTGGGGACAGAGCAGTCATCGCTGCGCGCATTTCCTGGTCTGTCCCGCAAGGTTTCAGAATCGGATGTGCGCCGACGCGTTCAGGTTCGCGCGCGAGCCGCGCCAGTCGTCGATCAGGTACTTGGTGAAGGGCAGGTCGCACTTCTCGAAGAAGCGCGGCCAGCCGATGCGCTCGACCCAGTCGGACAGGCGTTCCCAGGGACGCGCGTCTTCCTTGTAGGTGTAGAGGATCTTCTTCACCATGTCCGAGACTTCCGGCCAGCGCGGCGGGTTGTTCGGCAGGCCCGAGGCCACCATCTTCATGAAGGTGGGTTTGCCGCGGGCGTTGGAGTTCTTGCCGCCCACCCAGATCGCGAGCTTGGAGTGCTCGGGATCGTTGATCTGCATCGGCGGGCACGGCGGGTAGCAGGCGCCGCAGCAGATGCACTTCTTCTCGTCCACTTCCAGCGAGGGCTTGCCGTTGACCAGCGCCGGCCGGATCGCCGCCACCGGGCAGCGGGCGACCACGGCGGGGCGCTCGCACACGTTGGCCACCAGGTCGTGGTTGATCTTGGGCGGCTTGGTGTGCTGCACGATGATCGCGATGTCCGCCTGGCCGCCGCAGTTGATCTCGCAGCAGGAGGTGGACATGTGCACCCGGTTGGGCATCTCCTCGCGGATGAACTCGGCGTGCAGTTCGTCCATCAGCGCCTTGACCGCGCCCGACGCGTCGGTGCCGGGGATGTCGCAGTGCAGCCAGCCCTGGGTGTGCGCGATCATGGACACCGAGTTGCCGGTGCCGCCCACCGGGAAGCCGCTTTCGGTCAGGGCGTTGATCAGCGGCGCCACCTTGTCCGGGTCGCCGACCATGAACTCGATGTTCGAGCGGATGGTGAAGCGCACGTGGCCGTCGGCATAGGTGTCGGCGATGTCGCACAGCTTGCGGATCGTGTAGACGTCCATCTGCCGCTGCGTGCCGGCGCGCACGGTCCACACCTCGTCGCCGGAGTGCGCCACGTGGTGCAGCACGCCCGGGCGCGGCCGGTCGTGGTACTTCCAGTTGCCGTAGTTCTCGATCAGCTTGGGGTGCAGGTAGGGCCGGTTGTCGGGGCAGCCGCTCTCGATGGGGGTGCGATGTGCCATGGTCAGGCCGCCTTCTTCGCGTTGATCTTCGCCACTTCCTCGTCCCAGCCGTCGGTGCGCACGTAGGGGTTGGTGCGCGGGGTGGAGACCATGTTCGGGTCGATCTCCACGCCCACGCCTTCGAGGAAGTTCACCAGGCCGATGCGCTCGATCATCTCGCCGGTGCGCTCGTGCTCCAGCGCGTTCTCGGCGAAGAAGTCGATCACCCGCTGGCCCAGGTCCACCAGGGCTTCGTAGTCCTCGTCGGTCTTCAGCGGCAGGAAGGGAACCACCACGGTGCCCATCAGGTCGCCGATCTTCAGGGTGCGCTTGCCGCCCACCAGGATGGTGGCGCCGGTGTCGGTGCCGTGCGCCAGCGCGCCGGTCATCACGTTGATGCAGTGCATGCAGCGCACGCAGTCGGCGTTGTGGATCTCCAGGCCGTGCGTGTCGTTCACCTTGACGGTGGAGATCTTCGGGTCGTTCGTGCGCAGGTCCTTGACCTCCTTGAGCATGATCGCCTTGGTGGGACAGCGCGTGACGACGTCGTTGACCAGCTCGTTCATGCCGTGCTTGTCGAACCACTTGCGCGCCAGCGCCTCGTCGGTGCGGATGTTGTCGCGCCAGGTGCCGATGACGGCCATGTCGGCGCGCTGGATCGAGTTCATGCAGTCGTTCGGGCAGCCCGAGAACTTGAACTTGAACTTGTAGGGCAGCGCGGGGCGGTGGATGTCGTCGGTGAAGGTGTTGATCACCGTGCGGTGCGCCTTCGCCTCGTCGTAGCAGCTCTGCTCGCAGCGGGCCGCGCCCACGCAGCTCATGGAGGTGCGCACCGCGGGGCCGGCGCCGCCGAGGTCGAAGCCCAGCTCGTTGAGCTCGTCGAAGGCGTCCTGCACCTTGTCGGTCTTCGCCCCCTGGAACATGATGTCGCCCGACTGGCCGTGGAAGGCGATCAGGCCGGTGCCGTGGCGCTCCCAGATGTCGCACATCTTGCGCAGCACGTCGCTGGTGTAGTGCATGCCGGGCGGCGGCTGCACGCGCAGCGTGTGCAGCTCCGCCGCGTCCGGATAGACCGGCTTGTCGTTCTCGTCCTTCAGCTCGGTGAAGCGCGGGATCACGCCGCCGCCGTAGCCGAACACGCCGACCGTGCCGCCCTTCCAGTAGCCCTTCTTGGTGCGGTAGGAAGTCTCGAGAGTGCCGAGCAGGTCGACCACGTAGTCCTTGTCCTTCGCCAGCCGTTTCAGGCCGGTGACGAAACTGGGCCACGGGCCGGTCTCGAGCGCGTCGAGCATCGGCGTTTCGTGCATTTTCTTGGCCATCGCTTGTCTCCTTGCGGGTGCCGGACCGGCGCCGGCCGGGGTCTCCCGCTGGGCGAATACTCGGCGCGCGCCGCCCGCGGCGCCATCCCTCCGAGCGGCAGGCGGCCCCTACCCGGATGGCGTATCCGCCGCTCACCCGCCGCGGGTATGGACGCTGCGGCGCGCCCGCGCGCTCAATGCTGCAATCCCGAAACGACCCCTGCCATGACGCGTCTCCATTCCCTGTCCAAGCTGCGCGTGCCCCTGGGCGGGCAGGAGATCGAGCTGCAGCAGGTCGACTTCGAGGCCGGCGGCATGAGCCTGCTGCGCACCCGCATCCGCGAGGCGAGCCGCTTCACCATCTTCGACATCGACCCGGCCACGGCGCAGCAATGGGGCGAGGCACTGCTCGCCTGGGCCCGCGCCCAGCCGCGCGACTGAGGCCGGCGCGCATGGGGCCGGCATGATCGACATCGCCTTTGCGCTGGAAGGCCGCGCCCTTCCGCCCGAGTACCGCCAGGCGCTGGCCGACGCGCTGGACG
>JALHLO010000171.1 GCA_022844525.1 Ramlibacter sp. | reverse complement strand
GGCTTCGTGGGTTCCCACGCGGCATGCGCGAGGGGGGCGGCCAGCATCGCGGCCGAGGCCATCACGGCCGCGGCTGCGACCGGCATGCGGGATTTGAGGGGGGTGAATTTCACGCGTTGTCTCCTGTGGTTCGCCTCGCCCGCGCCATCTGTCCTTCGATGACGTTCATCGCGAGACCGCAAGCGCATGGTCGGACTACTGTGGCCTGAATCCTCTTGACTGCGGTCAATTTTTCGGAAGTCAGGACCGCTTCTAGGGTTTGTCCCGAGAGGTGCTGCTTCCCTCGTGCAGACGAAGGTGATCGTGCCCGCATGCAGGCTTTCGGAGGCATTCGTAGGAACACGTACGGAACGGGAAAACGCGCCCGGCAGCGCGTGCCGCGGGCGCGTGAAGATTCGTGCGTTTCAGCGCTTGGCCTGCGCGGGCTCGCGCGTGCGCTCGACCGCGTCGACGATGAAGTCGGCGTCGTAGGAGCGCAGCAGGTGCGGCTGTTCCTTCTGCAGCCAGGCCCGCAGCCCTTCGCGGTTGCCGCCGACCTCGTGCCATGCGCGGCTGAGGTCCAGTTCTTCGTCGGCGCTGTAGGTGTCCTTGCCCATGTGTGTCTCCTTGGCTTCGATGGAGCAACTCTAGGTGCCGTGAACGATTAATGATAGTGAAAGTATTTGATGATTTCCATCATCCCGGAGTTATGATCGCCGGCCATGAAGAACGCCACCCTGCGCCAGCTGAAAGTGTTCGAGGCGGTCGCGCGCCATCGCAGCTTCTCGCGCGCCGCGGAGGAGCTGCACCTGACGCAGCCGGCCGTGTCCACGCAGGTGGGCAAGCTCGAGGAGCACGCCGGCCTGCCGCTGTTCGAGCAGCTCGGCAAGAAGATCCACCTGACGCCGGCGGGCGTGCAGATGCTGCAGTCGAGCCGCGAGATCATCGAGAAGTTCCAGGAGGCCGAGGAGGCCATGGCGCAGTTCAAGGGCGTCTCGGGCGGGCGCCTGAACGTGTCGGTGATCAGCGCCGGCGACTACTTCTTTCCGCGCCTGCTGGTCGAGTTCGCGCAGCGGCACGCAGGCGTCACGCTCAACTTCGGCGTGTGCAACCGCGAGGAACTGCTCACGCAGCTCAAGGACAACGTGACGGACCTGGCGGTGATGGTGCGACCGCCCGGTGACAGCGACACGGTGGCCGAGCCGTTCGCGCCGCACCCCTACGTGATCGTCGCCGCCCCCACGCACCCGCTGGCGAAGACGCCGCGCATCCCCGTGTACCGCATCATCCGCGAGCCCTTCGTCGTGCGCGAGAAGGGCTCGGACACCTGGAACTCCATGGTGGAGGGCTTCGGCGGCAACCTGCCGGGGCTGAACATCGCGATGGAGATCCGCAGCACCGAGACCATCAAGCAGGCGGTGATGGCCGGCATGGGCGTGAGCTTCCTGTCGGCGCACACCATCAGCCGCGAGCTGCAGTCCGGCGCGCTCACGGTGCTGGACGTGCAGGGCTTTCCGCTGATGCTGAACTGGTACGTCGTGCACCGCAACGGCAAGCGGCTGCCGCCGGTGGCGCAGGCCTTCAAGAACTTCCTGCTGTCGGACGGGGCCCGGCTGATCGACCAGGCCCTGGGGATGAAGACGCCTACGCGGGCCGCACCCAGGACTGCCAGTCGGTCGAGATAGGCAGGCCGCGCTGGCGCGCGTACTCGCCGGCAGCGATCTTGCCGCCGCCCTCGGCGCGCAGCTTCAGCACCTCGATCAGGCCGCCCTGGGCCCAGAACACGATCGAGCTGTCGGTGACGCCGGCGACGTCGCCCGGCTTGTGGCCGCGCGAGACGAAGCGGCCCACCGTGTGCTTGCGGCAGTCGTACACGCGCACCTTCACGCCATCGAGCATCATCCACGCGCCCGGCGCCGGGTTGCAGGCGCGGATCAGGTTGTAGATGGTGTCCACGTGGCCCGGCCAGTGGATCTCGCACTCCTCGTCCTGCATCCAGCCTTCGTAGGTGGCGTGGCGCTCGTCCTGCACGCGCTCCTCGTGCCGGCCCGCCAGCACCAGGTCCGTGGCCTCCAGCAGGGCCTGCACGCCCATGGGGAACAGCTTGTTGAAGTACAGCTCGCCCAGCGTCTCCTCGGGCCCGATCGGGCAGGTCTTCTGCAGCACCACCGGGCCTTCGTCGAGGCCGTCGGTGGGGCGGAAGATGGTGATGCCGGTCTCGCGCCGGCCCAGGGCGACGGGCCAGCTGATCGACGAGGGCCCGCGGTGCAGCGGCAGCAGGGAAGGGTGGTACTGGATGGTGCCGTGCTTCGGGATGTTCACGAAGTCCTGCGGCGCGAACTGCAGCACGTAGGCCATGATGCCGATGTCGGCATCGAGCGAGCGCATCGCCGCTGCCGCTTCCGGGCTGCGCAGGCTGGCGAAGGTGAACACCGGCAGGCCGAGCGCGAGCGCGTCGGCCTTCAGCGCGTCCTGCCTGGCGCCGGGCTTGTCCGGGATGCAGAAGACGCCGGCGATGGTGTCGCCGCGGGCGATGAAGGCCTCGAGGACGGCCTTGCCGAATTCCTGTTGTCCGATGAACGCGATCCGTGCCATGAGTCGAGCTTTCTTCTGGGGTTTCAGCGAAAGAGGAAATACGCCGCCAGGCCGTACAGCACCAGCGCGAACACCTTCTTGAGCGGCTGGATGTCCATGCGGTGCGCCGTGCGCGCGCCCAGCGGCGCCATCAGCATGCTGGCCGCGGAGATGATGAACAGTCCCGGGAGGTAAAGATACCCGATGGAGCCGGGCGGCATCTGCGGCAGCCCCTGGCCGGCCCAGATGTAGCCCAGCGTGCCGGCCAGCGCGATCGGGAAACCGAGCGCCGACGACGTGCCGACCGCATCGTGGATCCGGATGTTGCACCAGGTCATGAAGGGCACCGACACGAAGGCGCCGCCGGCGCCGACCAGCGCGGACAGCATGCCGATCACGTTGCCCACGCCGAAGGTGGCCAGCGGCCCCGGCAGCGTGCGGCTCGGCTTGGGCTTGCGATTGAGGAACATCTGCGTGGCGGAGAAGGCCACGAAGATGGCGAACAGGATCCCGAGCAGCTTGCCCGGAAGCGCCACCGCGACCTGCGCCCCGAGCAGCGACCCGACCAGGATGCCGGGCGCGAGCACCTTCACCACCGGCCACAGCACCGCGCCGCGCCGGTGGTGCGCGCGCACCGAGGAAATGGAGGTGAAGCAGATCGTCGCCAGCGAGGTCGCCACCGCCATCTTCACGGTGTAGTCGGCGGGGTAGCCCTTGGACGTGAGGATCATGGTCACGAAGGGCACCATGATCATGCCGCCGCCGATCCCCAGCAGGCCGGCGAGGAAGCCGGTGCAGGTGCCGATCAGGAGGAGTTCGAGAACGAGCTGCAGGTCCAGGACGGACGTCATGTTGTAGTTATGGGCGCGTGAGCCGGGTGCAGGCCGCATTGTCGCAGGACGTCGCCGGGTGCCCGCCGTGCGGTCTCGCACAGTTCAGCTAAGTGCGTGCATGTCAAGTCCGGAATACTTGCATGGCTTCACGCGGGATTTGCACCGCGCCGCGTTTTGCGTCCTAGAATGGCTTCGTCTGCAGTGCGTATCGGGCTTTATATTTCCTTGAACCAATGCTCTTTGAGCAAGGGCTTGGAACATCGCCTGGTGAGCGTGATCGTCTCGCGTCAGACGAACCCAACGCCAGTGCTGACCTCGCCCACCTGAACCCCGGTTCAGGATGCGGTCCGGTGCCACTCGCAGACGCCAACAACCGGAACGGGCTGCCCATGGGCAGCCCGTTTTTCCTGGCGGCGCGCGGCGCGCCGGCCCATCGGGGATCAGGAGTTCAGAGCAGGCGGCCGTCGTCGCCCAGCGCCTGGTCGATGCGCACCATCAGCTGCGCGAGGCGCACGTCGTCGGCGAGGTGGGTCCCGCCGTTGAGGGTCTGGTCGCCGTTGGCGAAGCTGGCCGCGTGCAGCTGCTGCGACGCATTGCGTTCCGCGTCGAAGGCGAGGTTCAGCGCCGCCAGCACCGCGATGCGGTCGCGCGCCTTGACCTTGCCGGCGTCGCGGATCCTGCACATCGCCGTGTCCACCTTCTCCACCGCTTCCAGCAGGCGCTGCTCGCCGCCGGGAGGGCACCCGAGCAGGTAGCTCTGGCCCATGATCTGCACTTCCAGCTGCTTCATGCGGGGGTGTTCAGGTCGGGAAGGCGTTCCAGCAGCGCGTCGACGCGCGCGCGGGCGGCGGACAGGCGCGACTTGAGCGAGTCGCGTTCCTGCGTGAGCAGCTCCACCTGTTCGGCGAGCAGCGCGTTGGTGCGCTGCAGCTCCTCGTAGCGCACGAGCAGGCGCTCGACGCGTTCGACGAGGGGGTCGATGGGGGAGCCGCTGGCCATATGCGCGAATTGTAGGGTTTTGTTAATTCCGAGGCCTTAGAATCCGCGCGTTGGTGCTCGCGGTGTGGTTCGCATGCCGCAGTTCAACGGGAAGCAGGACGCCGACGCACCCGACGTGCCAGGCCAACCTGCGCTGCCCCCGCAACGGTAAGCGGAGACCGGGTTCCTTTTCGCCCGGTCACTTCGGTCACACACAGCCACTGGGACGCGCCTGAAACAGCCGTCCTGGGAAGGCGACCGAAGTTCTTCCGCCAGCCCGGATACCGGCCAACGAGGTGGCTGCGCGCCCGCGCGCGGCCGTGATCGCCCAGTGCGCCGGCGGGGAAGCCGGCGCGGGCAACTGTTTGCGTATCCCGACCCATGAAAACGAACGTGCATCCCCTGCGCGCGCCCGCCTGCCTGATGGCAGCCGCGGTCTCCCTGTGCGCTCCTTCCGCCTTCTCCCAGTCCGCCACGTCCCCGTCCGCCACGCTGCGCCAGACGGTGGTGACCTCGTCGCGCGTGCCCACGCGGGTCGACGAGCAGCTGACGGACGTGACCGTCCTCACGCGCGAGGACATCGAGCGCTCCGGCATCTCCAACGTCACCGAGCTGCTCAACACCCTGCCCGGGGTGCAGGCGTCGCCGCCCGGCACGCGCGGCGCCAACGCCTCGGTGTTCATCCGGGGCAGCAACCACGCGCACACGCTGGTGCTGGTCGACGGCCAGCGGGTTTCCTCCGCCACGACCGGGGCGACGGCCGTGCAGCACCTCCCCCTGGAGCAGGTCGATCGCATCGAGGTGATCCGGGGCCCGGCCAGCAGCCTGTACGGCTCGGACGCCATCGGCGGCGTGATCCAGGTCTTCACCCGCGGCGGATCCGGCCAGCCGGCGCTTTCCGCTTCCCTCGTCCGCGGCTCCTACGACACGACCATCGCCTCGGCGGGCTACGGCGGGCGCATCGGCGACACGACCTTCCACCTGCAGGCCGGCGGCGAGAGCAGCCGCGGCTTCAGCGACATCAAGGCGGCCAGGGGCGGCTTCTTCGACTCCTTCCACCCGGACGCGGACGGCTACGTGCAGCGCAACCTGGGCCTGAGCGTGCGGCAGCAGGTCAGCGCGCCGCTGTCGGTGGGCCTGAAGTACCTGATGACGAACGGGCGCAAGCGCTCGGACGCGATCAACTGCGACGCCTTCCTCAGCGCCTGCACCGCCAACTTCGACAACCGCGACGAGCAGCAGCTCGATTCCTTCAGCGTCCAGGCGGACTACCAGGTCAACCCGGCCTGGAAGAGCAGCTTGCGCGCCGGGGTGGGCCGCGACGACCTGCGTGCCTGGCTGTTCGATCCCGGCGTGCCGGCGGAGAACGTGCAGCGCTACCGGACCACGCAGCGCCAGTTCACCTGGCAGAACGACGTGCGCGTCGGCCCGGGCATCCTGATGGCGGCGGCCGAGCACCGGGAAGTGAAGTTGCGCTCCACGCAGCAGTTCGTGCGCACCCGGCAGGACACCAGTTCCCTGTCCCTGGGCTACCAGGCCTGGATCGGTCCGCACCTGCTGCAGGCGAGCGCGCGCCACGACCGGATCTCCAACCTGCCGTCGGAGGAGACGGGCACCCTGGGCTATGGCTACAAGTTCGCCGGCAGCTGGGTGGCGCGCGCTTCGGTCGGCACCGGCTTCCACGCCCCGAGCTTCAACGACCTGTACTGGCCCTTCGATCCCGCGAACTTCTTCGAGGGCAACCCCGGCCTGCGGCCCGAGCGCTCGCGCAATGCCGAGGCCGGGCTCACCTACGACGACGGCACCGCGCGCGTGTCGCTGACCGCGTACCGCAACCGCGTGCGCGACCTGATCGAGTTCTTCTTCGACCCGGCCACCTTCATCGGCACCATGCGCAACGTGAGCACGGCCACCCTCAAGGGGGCGACCCTCGAAGGCAGCTACAAGTGGCGCGACTGGACCCTTTCCGGCCACTACGACGTGCTGAGCGCGCGCAACGACGCGACCGGCAACACCCTGCAGCGCCGCACGCCGCGCTTCGGTGCCGTGGACCTGTCGCACCGCCGGGGCGCGCTGGAGCTCGGCGGCCGGCTGGAAGCCTTCAGCCACCGCTACAACGACGCGGCCAACACCCAGCGCCTGCCGGGCTACGGCCTCCTCAGCCTGCGCGGAACCTATCATCTGAACCCGCGCTGGGCGTTCACCGCCAGCATCCGCAACGCGCTCGACAAGGACTACGTGGTCAATCGCGTCACCTTCGCACCCTTCAGCGACTACGGCACGGCCGGTCGCTCGGTGTACCTCGGCGTGCGCTATTCCGGCGGCTAGCAGGGAGCCCGGAGCAGTGATCGCCATTCCGCGCGGCCCCCGCCGCATCGTCTGCCTCACCGAGGAAACGACGGAGTGGCTGTACCTGCTCGGCGAGGAGGCGCGCATCGTCGGCATCTCCGGCTACACGGTGCGCCCGCGCCGTGCCCGCGAGGAGAAGCCGAAGGTCAGCGCCTTCCTCAGCGCGAAGATAGCCCGCATCCTGGAGCTGAAACCGGACTGCGTGTTCGGCTTCTCCGACCTGCAGGCGGACATCGCCTCGGAGCTGGTCAGGCGCGGCGTGCAGGTCACCATCTTCAACCAGCGCAGCGTGGAGGAGATCTTCGCCATGCTGTACCAGGTGGCGGCCATGGTCGGCCGCGGCGAGGACGGGCTGCGCCTGCTGGAAGGCATGCGCGCGCGCCTGCTCGCCATCGAGGCGGCGGGCCGGGCGCTGCCGCGGCGGCCCCGCGTGTTCTTCGAGGAATGGGACGAGCCGCACATCAGCGGCATCCGCTGGGTGTCCGAGCTGGTGGGCATCGCGGGCGGCGACGACGTGTTCCCCGAGCTCGCCGTGCAGTCGCTGGGCAAGGACCGCATCGTGGCCGACCCCGGCGAGATCGTGCGCCGCAATCCCGACATCGTCGTCGGCTCCTGGTGCGGCAAGAAGTTCCGCCCGGAGAAGGTGGCCGCGCGCGCGGGCTGGCAGGACGTCAGCGCGGTGCGGGAAAAGCAGCTGTTCGAGATCAAGTCGGCGGACATCCTGCAGCCCGGCCCCGCCGCCCTCACGGACGGCGTGGAGCAGCTGCACCGCATCGTGCTGGAATGGAGCCGCGCGCATGGGTAAGTGGCTCGCGCTGCTCCTGCTGGCGTGCGTGCAGCCGCTGCACGCGCTGACGGTGACGGACGACCTCGGCAAGGCCGTGCGCTTCGACCGGCCGCCGCAGCGCATCGTGTCGCTGATGCCCTCGCTCACGGAACTCGTGTGCGCGCTCGACGCCTGCCAGCGGCTGGTGGCGGTGGACGACTACTCCAACCATCCGCAGCAGGTGCGCCGGCTCCCGCACGTGGGCGGCATGGAGGACGCGCGGGTGGAGACCATCTTCGCGCTGAAACCGGACCTGGTGCTGGCGCCGACCTCCTCGCGCGCGCTGGAGCGCCTGCGGTCGCTGGGGCTGAAGGTGCTGGCCGTGGAGCCGCGCACCTTCGCCGACGTCCGGCGGGTATTGCAGCTGCTCGGACCCGTGCTGGCCGCGAGGGATGGCGAGCAGGTGTGGCGCGAAACCGAGCAGGGCATCGCGCAGGCGGCGCGCGAGCTGCCCGCGCACCTGCGCGGCGTGCGCGTGTACTTCGAGGTGAGCACCGCGCCCTATGCGGCCAGCGAGTCCTCCTTCGTGGGCGAGCTGCTCACCCGCATCGGCGTGCGCAACATCGTGCCCGGGTCGCTCGGCCCCTTTCCCCAGCTCAACCCGGAGTTCGTCGTCCGCGCCGATCCCGACGTGATCATGCTGGCCGAGGACGAGCCGGCCGCGCGCATCGAGACGCGACCGGGCTGGAACCGGCTGCGCGCGGTGCGCGAAGGGCGCGTGTGCGCCTTCACCAACGAGGAGCGGGACGTGCTGGTGCGCGCCGGTCCCGGCATGGCGGATGCGGCGCGGCTGATGGTGCAGTGCCTGCGCGGCAAGGCCGCCGGCGTGGCCCGATGATCGTCGCCGCCCGCGCCCCCGGGGCCATCGCCGCCTGGCTGCTCGCGGCCAGCGCCGGGCTGCTGGCGCTGGGCGTCGCCGTGGGCAGCATGGGCTGGGAGCCGCTGCTGGACGAGACCGGTGCCGGCATGACCATCCTGTGGGAGATCCGGCTGCCGCGCACGGTGGGCGCCTGGGCGGCCGGCGCGCTGCTGGGACTGGCCGGTGCCATGGCGCAAGGGCTGTTCCGCAATCCGCTGGCCGACCCGTATCTCCTGGGGAGCGCAACCGGCGCGGCCTTCGGGGTGGCCTTGCTGCTGGTGTTCCTGGGCGCGGCGCCGGTCGCGGCGGCGAGCTGGGGCACGCGCATCGGCCTGACCGGCGCCGCCTTCATCGGCGCGCTGGTGGCGGTGGCGGTGACGCTGGCGCTGGCGCGCGGCGTGCAGCACACCACGCGCCTGCTGCTGTCCGGCGTGATCGTCGGCATGGTGTTCGGTGCCTTCGCGGCGCTGGCGATGTTCCTGGCGCCGGAGCTGCTGCGCAGCATGCAGGCCTTCCTGCTCGGCACCACCGGCTTCCTCGGCTGGCCGAGCACGGTGGTGCTGGTGCTGGTGCTGGCGGCGACGGCGGCGGTGGCGATCGCGTTCAGCCGCGCCC
>JALHLO010000170.1 GCA_022844525.1 Ramlibacter sp. | reverse complement strand
GACGATGCTCATGCCGACACCTCGCTGCCCGCCACCGCGGGGACGCTGCGGCCGGCCAGCGCGCGGCTCTCGCGCAGGGCCCGGGTGAGCACCACCACCAGCACCGCGGCGCCGCCGGCGCGCGCCACCGCCGCCGCGATCGGCCAGCCGAGCACGACGTTGGACAGGCCGGTGGCGAACTGCCACAGCGCCAGCGCCGCGATCCAGCGGCTGGTCGCGCGCAGCGGCCCCGCGCGCAGGCGCCAGGCGGCGACGCCCAGCACCACGAACACGAGGTAGGCCATCAGGCGGTGCGTGTAGTGGATGGCGGTGAGAGCCGCGAAGCCGATGTGCTCGCCGGCGCCGGTCATGCCGAGTTCGCGCCAGAGCTCGAAGCCCTGCGCGAAATCCATCAGCGGCCACCAGCTGCCCTGGCAGGTGGGGAATTCGCTGCAGGCCAGCACCGCGTAGTTGGTGCTGACCCAGCCGCCCAGCGCCACCTGCACCCACAACAGGACGTTCGCGGCGACCAGCCAGCGGCGCGCGCCCCCGGGCACCGGCAGCGGGCCGGTGCCGCGCTGCGCCTGCCGGTACGCGACCGCCTGCATCGCCAGCAGCGCCAGCAGCACCATCCCCCCGAGCAGGTGCAGCGTGACGATGGCCGGGAACAGCTTCATGGTCACGGTGAGCGCGCCGAACGCGCCCTGCACGCAGACCCAGACGAAGGTGAGCGCGGGCCACCACGGGCTCACCGGCAGGCCGCGCTTGCGCTGCAGCCAGGTGGCCAGCGCCAGCGTCGTGATCAGCACGCCGACGCCGGTGGCCAGGTAGCGGTGGATCATCTCCACCCAGGCCTTGCCGTGCGTGACCGGGCCGCTGGGCAGGCGCGCTTCTTCCGCGCGGATCTGCGCCAGCGCGCCGGTGGGGCTGGCGTTGCCGTAGCAGCCGGGCCAGTCGGGGCAGCCGAGGCCGGAGTCGGTCAGCCGCGTGAAGGCGCCGAACAGGACCAGGTCGAAGGTGAGGAACAGCGTGAGCAGGGTGAGCGCGCCCAGCCGCTGCGCGGGTGCCGCCTGCTTGTTGCGCAGCCACACCCAGGCCAGCGGCCCGGCGGCCACCGCGATCCCCAGCAGCGCGAGCCGCAGCGCCGGGGCGAGGTCGTACAGGGAAGCGTCGTTCATCGTCAGTTCGCCCGTCCCGGCTTGTCCCAGCCGGCGGAGGCGCGCATCAGGCGTCCCAGGTCCTTGCGCACCTTCGTCGCGGCATCCATGTCGTCGCCGGGAGGAAAGCGCATCATCCAGTGCCCCCGCGGGTCGACGACGTAGAGGTGGTCCGACAGCTGCCGGCCCGGCGCGGGCGCCAGCCACCGCGCGAGCTGCGCCGCGTCGACCCGCAGCACGGTGGCCTGCTGCAGCGCCGGCTGCAGCGCGGCGCGCACCGGCGCGTCGTCCGGCACCAGCCAGACCCAGTCCAGGCGGTCCTTGTCCTTGCCCAGGCCTTCGCGCAGCTGCCGCTGCAGGTACAGGTGGCGCTCGCATTGCGCGTCGCAGGCGCCGCCGGCCACGCTCACCAGCAGCCATTGCCCCTGCAGCGAAGGCAGGCCCACCGGCCTGCCGTCCAGGGTCGTGCCCGTGATCGAGGGCAGGGGCCGCTGCGGCTCGATCAGCTCGCCGTAGCTGCGCCGGCCCTCCGGCCGCACGACGTAGTAGGTGAAGTAGGAGGCGATCACCGGCGCCGCGCACACCAGCGCCATCAGCAGCATGTTCCGGCGGCCGCGGCGCGTGCGCTGCTCGTCGGCCACCGCCGCTTCCTGCGGCCGCGGCAGCGAGTGCACGGTCAGCCCGAGCGGCTGCTCAAGGAGCCCGGGCTCGGCGGCGGCGGGGGAGGACGAGTTGGAACCAGACATAGAGGATGGCGATCAGCGCGGCGAGGGCCCACCACTGGAAGGCGTAGCCGTAGTTCTTCCCGGCGCCGCTTCCGGCCTGCGGCCACTGCCGCAGCAAGCCTTCGGAAGGGGCGCCCAGCTGCTGCACGGACAGCGGCAGCAGGGGCAGGCCGGTTTCCGCGCGAAAACGGGCCAGGTCGAGATTCTGCCGGATCGGGCCGTGCTCTTCCTTGTCGAAGGCATATAGCTTGGCGGGCGGCGGGGCCAAGCGGCCCCGGACTTCGACGATTCCGCCCGGGGTGTCCACCGGCGGCAGCCGTTCGCGCTGGATGAAGTTGCGCGGCGCCCAGCCGCGCTGGACCAGCACGAACGCCTGGCGGCCCTCCAGCCGCAGCGGGGTGACCACGTAGAAGCCCGGCGCGTTGTTCATCTGCCGGTTGTCGAGGAACACGGTGCGCGCCGCGATCCATTCGCCGCGCAGCGCCACGGGCCGGTGCAGCAGGCTGTCGTCGCCGTCCCGGGCCGCCAGCAGTTCCGCCGGCGTCACGGCAGGGGTCCGCGCGCGCGCCTGCGTCGCCTCGTGCAGGGCCGTGCGCTGCTCGCCGCGGCTCCATTGCCAGAAGCCGAGGCTGGCCGTCAGGGCGATGCCCGCGAGCGCGGCGATGGTGATCAGCAGCCGTTTCAGCATGTCACAGGGGGGCCGCCGATAATGCGCGCATGAAGTACCTGGTGATCCTCGCCTTCCTGGCGATCCTCGCGAGCCTGGGCTCGGCGCTGTTCTTCATGATGCGCGACGGGCAGGACGGGCGGCCCAAGACCAGCAACATGGCGCGCGCGCTGGCGTTCCGCGTCGGTTTCTCCATCCTGCTGTTCGTGTGCATCCTGCTCGCCTGGAAGTTCGGCTACATCCGGCCGACCGGGGTTCCGCTGAATTAGTTCCGGCTCGCCGGGCAAGGAGAAAGGGCCGCTCGCGCGGCCCTTGCTTCGGAAGCCCCGGGTCCCCGCCTTCGGGGGACTGGCGCCTACAACCAGTAGACCAGGGTGTACAGGAACAGCCAGACCACGTCCACGAAGTGCCAGTACCAGGCCGCGCCCTCGAAGCCGAAGTGGCGCTCGGGGGTGAAGTGGCCGGCCATCAGCCGCAGCGTGATGAACAGCAGCATCAGCATGCCCACGATCACGTGGAAGCCGTGGAAGCCGGTCAGCATGAAGAAGGTGGAGCCGTAGGCGCCGGAGCTGAGCTTCAGGTTCAGGTCGGTGTAGGCGTGGAAGTATTCATAGCCCTGCACCCCGACGAAGGTCGCGCCCAGGATCACGGTGATCCACATCCACAGGATGGTCTGCGCGCGCTTGCCCTCGCGCAGCAGGTGGTGCGCGATGGTCAGCGTGACGCCGGAGGAGAGCAGCAGCGCCGTGTTGATCGTGGGCAGCCAGAACGGGCCCATGGTCTGGAAGGGCTCGATGATGCCGCCGGGCGAAGCCGTGGCGCCGGCCTCCATGCTGGGCCACACCGCCTTGAAGTCGGGCCACAGCAGCGCGTTGTCGGCGCCGCCCAGGGCCGGCACCGAGTGCGCGCGCATCCACCACAGGGCGGTGAAGAAGGCGCCGAAGAACATCACCTCCGAGAAGATGAACCAGCTCATGCTCCAGCGGAAGGACAGGTCGATCTTGCGGCCGTAGGCGCCGGCCTCGCTCTCGCGCGCGGCGTCGCGGAACCACTGGAACAGCACACCGAACAGCCACAGCATCCCGAACAGGACGAGGTACTTGCCCCAGTCGACGTCGTTGATCCAGTTGGCCGCGCCGAAGATGACGAAGAACAGACCGAAGGCCGCGAACGCCGGGTGGCGCGACGGCTGCGGCACGAAGTAGTGGGGCGTTGTCCCGTGTGCGCTAGAGCTCATGTCGACTCCTGATCCTCAAATTCTCTCAATCGAAATTCTTTTCAGACGACCCAGTTCACCAGGGCGATCAGCCCGCCCACGAAAGCGAGCACCAGCGCCAGCGCCACCGCGATGGTCGCGAAGGGGCTCAGCTTGCCCAGGTCCTCCTCGTAGCCGGCGCGCTTGCGCACGCCGAAGAAGGCCCACAGCACCGCCCGGATGGTGTGCAACAGCCTCAACCGCCGTTCTCCTGCCGCGGCGCCTGCGCGGTCGGCGCGGGCGGCGTCTTGCCGCCCACCTCGAAGAAGGTATAGGACAGCGTGATCGTCGTCACGTCCTTCGGCAGCCGCGGGTCGATGACGAAGGCCACCGGCCACTGCTTCTTCTCGCCCGGCTCCAGCACGTACTCGTTGAAACAGAAGCACTCCAGCTTGTTGAAGTGCGCGGAGGCCTGCCGCGGCGCATAACTCGGGATCGCCTGGGCGGCCATCCTGCGGTCCTGCACGTTCTGGAACTCGTACATCACCGTCGCGAGCTCGCCCGGGTGCACCTGGATGGAGGCCTGGGCCGGCTTGAACATCCAGGGCCCGCGCGCGTTGGCGTCGAACTCCACGGTGATCGTGCGCGTGCGGTCCACCTGGGTGTTGGCGCGCGCGGTCGACCCGCCGGGCACCTGCCGCTCGCCCACGGCGAGGATGTTGATGCCGAGCGCCTCGCACACGTGCTTGTAGATCGGGATCAGCGCATAGCCGAAGGCGAACATGCCGACCGCGACCACGGCCAGCTTGCCCACCATCTTCCGGTTTTCCGCGCGCAGGGCCACTTATTTCCCCAGCAGGACCATCTTGGCCACGAAGCCCAGCAGGAACACCAGCGCCACCGACGCCAGGATCAGCGCCAGCCGCAGGTTCGCCTTCTTGCGCTCGTCGTCGGACATCGCGTGCCGCATTCCGTTCAGTGCGCCGCGGCGCCCTGGTTCGGGTTGATGGACTTCGGCAGCGCGTCCAGCACGCGCGTGGCGCTCGGGTCCAGGCGGGGCGGCGTCTCGAAGGTGTGGAAGGGCGCCGGCGAGGGCACTTCCCATTCCAGGCCCTCGGCGCCGCGGCCGTCGGGGTCGTTCCACGGGCGCTGCGCGGCGGGCGCGCCCTGGCCGCGCATCGTGGGCAGCACGATGAAGAAGAAGAAGTACACCTGCGCCAGGCCGAAGGCGAAGGCGCCGACGGAAGCCCACATGTTGAAGTCCGCGAACTGCATCGGGTAGTCGGCGTAGCGGCGGGGCATGCCGGCCAGGCCCAGGAAGTGCATCGGGAAGAAGGTCACGTTGAACGCGATCATGGTCCACCAGAAGTGGATCTTGCCGCGCGCCTCGTTGTACATCACGCCCGTCCACTTGGGCGACCAGTAGTAGTAGCCGGCGAACAGGGCGAACAGCGAGCCCGCCACCAGCACGTAGTGGAAGTGCGCCACCACGTAGTAGGTGTCCTGCAGCAGCAGGTCGATCGGCGCCATCGCCAGGATCAGGCCGGTGAAGCCGCCGATGGTGAACACGAAGATGAAGCCCACCGAGAACAGCATCGGCGTCTCGAAGGTCATCGAGCCCTGCCACATCGTGGCGATCCAGTTGAAGATCTTCACGGCCGTGGGCACCGCGATCAGCATGGTCGCGTACATGAAGAACAGCTGGCCCGTCACCGGCATGCCGGTGGTGAACATGTGGTGCGCCCACACGATGAAGGACAGGATCGCGATCGAGCTGGTGGCGTACACCATGGAGGCGTAGCCGAACAGGCGCTTGCGCGAGAAGGCGGGCACGACCTGGCTGATGATGCCGAAGGCCGGCAGGATCATGATGTAGACCTCGGGGTGGCCGAAGAACCAGAAGATGTGCTGGTACATCACCGGGTCGCCGCCGCCGGCGGGGTTGAAGAAGGTCGTGCCGAAGTGGCGGTCGGTCAGCGTCATGGTGATCGCGCCGGCCAGCACGGGCATCACGGCGATCAGCAGGTAGGCGGTGATCAGCCAGGTCCAGCTGAACATCGGCATCTTCATCAGCGTCATGCCCGGGGCGCGCATGTTGAGGATGGTCACGATGATGTTGATCGAGCCCATGATCGAGGAGGCGCCCATGATGTGCATCGCGAAGATGCCGGCGTCCATCGACGGGCCCATCTGCAGCGTCAGCGGCGCGTACAGCGTCCAGCCGGCGGCCGGTGCGCCGCCGGGCATGAAGAACGACAGGATCAGCATCAGGCCGGCCGGGATCAGCAGCCAGAAGCTGAAGTTGTTCATGCGGGCGAACGCCATGTCGGGCGCGCCGATCTGCATCGGGATCATCCAGTTCGCGAAGCCCACGAAGGCCGGCATGATCGCGCCGAACACCATGATCAGGCCGTGCATGGTGGTCAGCTGGTTGAACAGCTCCGGGTTCACCAGCTGCAGGCCGGGCTGGAACAGCTCGGCGCGGATCAGCATCGCGAGCATGCCGCCGAACATCAGCATCGCGAACGAGAACAGCAGGTACAGCGTCCCGATGTCCTTGTGGTTGGTCGCGTAGACCCAGCGGCGCCACCCGGCGGGCGCGTGGTCGTGGTGGTCGTCATGCCCGGCAGCGTGGCCGTGGGGGTCGAGAACTGCGCTCATGGTCTTCCTCTTGGTTCCTCTGCCCGCGAATTACTTGGCGCGCTGCGCCAGCACTTCGGCCGGCTGCACGACCTGGCCGGTCTTGTTGGTCCAGGCGTTCTTGGTGTAGCTGATCACCGCCGCCAGGTCGGTGTCGGAGAGCTGCTTCCACGGCGGCATGGCACCCTTGCCGTTCAGCACGATGTGGATTTCCTGGGTCTTGTCGGCGGCCAGCACGACGGGCGACTGGTTCAGCGCCTTGATCGGGCCGGCGCCCATGCCGTTGGCCTGGTGGCAGGCGGCGCAGTTGGCCGCGTACACCTTCTCGCCGCGGGCCACGATGTCGGCCAGCTGCCAGACCTTGGCCGGGTCGTCGGCCTTGGCGGCCAGCAGCTTCTTCTGGTCGGCCGACCACTTCACGAACTCGTCCTGGCTCACCACCTTGACGTGGATGGGCATGTAGGCGTGCTCCTTGCCGCACAGCTCGTAGCACTGGCCGTAGAAGTCGCCGGTCTTCTCGCTGCGGAACCAGGTGTCGCGCACGAAGCCGGGGATGGCGTCCTGCTTGACGCCGAAGGCGGGGACGCCCCAGGCGTGGATCACGTCGTTGGCGGTCGTGATGATGCGCACCTTCTTGTTGACCGGCACCACCAGCGGGTTGTCGACCTTGAGCAGGTAGTCGGTGGGGATGTCCGCGGCCCTGGCCCCGTCGTTGGACATCTCGCGGTGCGTGCTGTCGAGCGTGGACAGGAAGCTCACGCCCTGCGCGTCGCCGGTCAGGTAGTCGTAGCCCCATTTCCACTGGTAGCCGGTGGCCTTGATGGTCACGTCGGCGTTGGAGGTGTCCTTGGACGCCACCAGCACCTTGGTGGCCGGCAGCGCCATCAGGATCACGATGATGAAGGGAATCGCCGTCCAGACCAGTTCCACGGTCACCGACTCGTGGAAGTTGGCGGGCTTGTGGCCGACCGACTTGCGGTGCTTCCAGATGGAATAGAACATCACCGCGAACACCAGGATGAAGATCACCGTGCAGGTGATCAGCATGAACCAGTGCAGCCAGGAGATCTCGACCGCGATGCGGGTCGCGGCGGAGTGGAGGTTGAGCTGGCGCACGGCCGGGCCGCCCGGGAGGTCCTGCACCGCGGCGAGTGCCGGGCTGGACAGCGCGCCCGCCAACGAGAGCAGCGCCGCGATCTTCGAAATACTCTTCATCGTTTTCAGCCTCAAGCCTTCAATAAACCAATCCGTCCCGCGTCCAACCCTCAGGCCTCGCGCAAGGCCCTGCGGATTTCCCGCGCCAGCACCGGCCGCAGTTCGGGCCGCATGTAGCGCCCCACGCTCACCCGCTGTCCCTGCCCCGATACCTCGATCAGGGAGTGGTCGTCCACCGCCGGCTCCACCCGGACCCGGTCGCGGTCGAATTCCGCCCGCTCCAGGCGCCCGGCCTTCTCCAGTTCGACCACGAGCCGCCGCCCCTGCAGCAGGATGTGCTCGCGGTCGGCCGCGTGCCGCGCGTAGGCCACGAAGGCGACACCCACGGCCGCCAGTTCGAGCCACGCGAACGCAAGGACCATCACCGCGCCCTGGAACCAGAAAAAGGTTCCGATCCCGAGCGTCACCACGCACAGCGAGGCGTACAGCCAGCCCAGCTGGGCCGGCGTCACCGAGCAGTTGCGCCCCAGGAACCAGTGGATGGCCGGCCCCTGGACGGTGGCGAAGCGGAATGCGAGGTCCGACACGTACAACGCACCAAAATCAACCGCGCATTGTAGCGGCCTTGGATGTGCCACTTTTCGCCCAATCCCGCATTGACACCGCGCAAGGGCCACCGGCTTGCGCCTTGACCTCGCACAAGCGGGACCATCCTATTCCCGACCGCGGCGATCGGAGCGCAGCATCGCGCGCATGTCGTCCACCGAGACCGCGGTCTGCTCGCCCACGCGCGCGCGCGGCGCGGGCTTGAGCGCGTGGCCATAGATTACCTCGAACGTAAGTGTCAGCTTCCCGTCCGCGCCGCGCAGCTGCGTGGCCAGCACCTCGTCCAGCCGCTGCCGCCAGCCGCGCGCGCGCAGCGCGGGGAAGCGCCCGGGATGCAGGTTGGCCCCCAGTTCGCGCAGTTCCGCGAGGGCGCGCGCGGGCGTATCGAAACTGAGAGTGATTCGCTCCATGTCCATCACCGGCTCGGCGAAGCCGGCCTGAACGAGCATGTCGCCCCAGTCGTGCATGTCGGTGAAATCGTGCGCGGGCGGCGGCCAGCCCGCGGAGTTGTAGGCTGCGCGCAACTCTTTCAGCGTGTCCGGGCCCAGGCAGGAAAACATCAGGAAGCCGTCGACGGCCAGCGCCTCGTGCCACTGCTTAATCAGCGCCAGGGGATCCGCGCTCATGTGCAGGTACATGTTGGACCAGAGCATCTGCACCGCTTGCGGCGGCACCGGGCCGATGTCCATCCTGCCGCCGGACAGGCGCTTCCACCAGGGCGGGCCCAGGCGTTCGCGCGCGATCGCGGCCCGCCCGGGCTGCGGCTCCACCACGTGCACGCGCGACTGCGGGTAGCGGCGCGCGACCAGCGCATGCGCCCCGAGGCCGCCGCGCACCGGCTCCCAGTCGGCCCAGGCCGCGGGGGCGCGCTTGATCCACTGCAGCCGGTCCTCCATGCGCCGCCCGACCTCCTCGTGCAGCCAGGGGCTGGCGGCGGGGGCGGT
>JALHLO010000169.1 GCA_022844525.1 Ramlibacter sp. | reverse complement strand
CGGCGGACGCTGCGGCGCCCACGCGGGCTGGGGCATGCGGCGCGGCAGCATCGTCTTCGCGGGCCTGGCGCCGCCGCCGCCGGCCACCTTCGTGCCCGTGGACTCCGACGTGGCCGTGACCTGGCAACTCTTGGCCCGCGACCTCGCGCGCTTCGGCGGCCCGTTCGCGGACCTGCCCCGCAGGCCGGTCGCGCGCTGGGTGGGGGACCTCGCCGTGCAGGGGCAGGGCGAGTGGCTGCTGCCGCGGTGATGGACATCGCGCTGTTCGACCTGGACCACACGCTGATCCCCTTCGACAGCGGGTCGGTCTTCACGCGCTACCTGGCCGCGCAGGGCGCGCTGCCGGCCGACTTCGAGGCGCGCTACCTGGCTTACTGCCGGCGCTATGCGGCAGGACGGATCGACATCGTGGCGATGCACCGCTTCACCGTCGGCGCGCTGGCCGCGCACGATCCCGCCACGCTGGCGCGCTGGCTGGGCGAGTTCCGGCAGTGCGCCGCGCAGAGCATTCCGCCGGCCGCGCTGCGCCTCGTGCAGCAGCATCGGGACGCCGGCCACACCTGCGCGCTCGTCACAGCCACCACGCGTTTCATCGCCGAGGCCTTCGGCCACGCGCTCGGCCTGGACGTGCTCGCCACCGAGCCGGAGGTCGGCGACGACGACCGCTACACGGGCGAGGTCGTGGGCCCGCCCTGCTTTCGCGAACACAAGGTGACGCACGTGCGGGCCTGGCTCGCGCGCAGCGGCCTCACGTGGGCCGATGTCGGGCGCAGCTGGTTCTATTCCGACTCGATCCACGACCTGCCCTTGCTGGAGGCCGTGACCGACCCGGTGGCCGTCGATCCCGATCCGCAGCTGCGGGCGCATGCGCGGCAGCGCGGCTGGCCGCTGCGCAGCCTGGTGGCGACGCCCTAGGCGCCTTGCCGCAAGGACTCGCGGCGATCCCTGAACACCAGCGGACGCTCGACCGCCGCGCCCGCGTCGGCTTCGGCCACGGCGCGCAGGATGGCCTCGTGGTGGGGACTCTTGCGGCACACCGGGTCGGCCGCTTCCGCGTCGTGCGCCACCAGCCAGGCCTGGCAGCGGCAGCCGCCCAGGTCCTGCTCGCGGTGCTCGCAGCTGGCGCAGGGCTCCTTCATCCAGCCGGTGCCGCGGTAGCGTTCGAAGCCCTCGGACCCGTACCAGATGTCGTGCAGGCCGTGCTCGCGCACGCTGGGAAACGCCAGGCCGGGCAGCATGCGCGCGGTGTGGCAGGGCAGGGCGACGCCATCCGGCGCGACGTTCAGCAGCGTGGATCCCCACCCGTTCACGCAGCGCTTGGCCGTGCCCTCGTGGTAGTCCGGCGCGACGAAGAGGATGCGCATGGCCCCGTCCAGCCGCGCGCGCCAGGCCTCCACGCATTCCTCGGCGCGCCGCAGCTGCTCGTGCGTGGGCAGCAGCTGCGAGCGGTTGAGGAAGGCCCACGAGTAGTACTGCGTGTTGGCGAGCTCCAGGTAGCCGGCCCCCATCTCGTGCGCCATCGCGATGATGCGGTCCACGTGGTCGATGTTGAGGCGATGCAGGACGACGTTCATCACCATCGGCCAGCCCTGTTCCCTGATCAGGCCGGCCACGCGGTTCTTCAGTTCGAAGGTCTTCGTGTGCGAGAGGAAGTCGTTCATCTCGCGGGTGGAGTCCTGGAAGGACAGCTGCACGTGGTCCAGCCCCGCCTGCCGCAGCGCCCGGGCACGCTCCGCCGTCAGGCCCACGCCCGAGGTGAGCAGGTTGCTGTAGAAGCCCAGGCGATGGGCCTCGGCGACGATGGTTTCCAGGTCGTCGCGCAGCAGGGGCTCGCCGCCCGACAGGCCCAGCTGCACCGCGCCCAGCGCGCGCGCTTCGCGCAGCACCCGCAGCCAGTCGTCCGTGCCCAGTTCCTCCTCGTGGCGCGCGAACTCCAGCGGGTTGAAGCAGAACACGCAGTGCAGCGGGCAGCGGTAGGTGAGCTCCGCGAGCAGCCAGAGCGGGGGGCCGGGGCGGGTCACGGGCTTCATCGCTTCACTCCCAGGCGAGCCAGCGCTGCCGCTCGGCCAGTTCGAGGAAGGCGAACACCTCGCCTTCGAGGCCCTGGGCGCTGAAGGCCGTCTCGAGTTCGGCGACGATCTCGCCGGCGCTGCGGCGGCCGTCGCAGCGCTTGAGGATTTCCCCCGCGCTCTGGTTCAGCTTCACCATGCCTTCCGGGTACAGCAGCACGTGGCACTCCTGCGCCGGCTCCCACTGCAGGCGGAAGCCGTGGGCGATGCACGGGACGCTGGCGGGCACCGGGCTCATGACAGGCCGTACCTCTGGGCCATGGCATCGTTCATCGCCCACAGCACGTCCAGCTTGAACTGCAGCACTTCCAGGGCGCGCTGCTGCAGGGCGGGCGTCGTGAAATGCCCCAGCGTGACCGCCAGTCCCTGTTCCACGTCGCGCCGTGCGCGGCTCACACGCTCGCGGAAGTAGCCCAGGCCGCCGGCTTCGATCCAGGGATAGTGCTCCGGCCAGTTCGCCAGCCGCTGCTGGTGGATCTCGGGAGCGAACAGCTCCGACAGCGACGAGCACACCGCCTCCTGCCAGGGCGCGCGCCGCGCAAAGTTCACGTAGGCGTCGACGGCGAAGCGCACGCCCGGAACCACGTGGCGCAGGTCCAGCACCTGCTCGCGGTCCAGCCCGGTCGCCTCGGCCAGCCGCAGCCAGGCCTCGATGCCGCCTTCGTCCTTCGCGCCGGCCAGCTCGAAGCCGTCGTGGTCCAGGATGCGCTGCACCCACAGGCGCCGCACGGTGCGGTCCGGGCAGTTGGCCAGGATGGCCGCGTCCTTGATCGGGATCGCCGCCTGGTAATAGAAGCGGTTGGCCACCCAGCCGCGGATCTGCTCGGGCGTCGCTCGCCCGGTGTTGAGCATCTGGTTGAACGGATGGTGGATGTGGTAGCGGCCGCCGAGCGCGCGCAGCTGCCGCTCGAACTCCTCCCGCGTCCAGGGGGTTTCGCTCACAGCACGATCTCCATGCCGTCCTCGCACACCTCGATGCCGGCCTGCGCAAGCGCGGCGCGTTCGGGCGAGTCCTCGTCGAGGATGGGGTTGGTGTTGTTGACGTGGATGAGGCAGCGCCGCGTGCGCGGCGGCAGGCGCGCCAGCCACTCGATCATGCCGCCGCGGCCGGACAGGGCGAGGTGGCCCATGTCGCGCGCGCGGTGGCGCGACAGGCCCAGGCGGATCATCTCGTCGTCCGTCCAGAAGGTGCCGTCCACCAGCACGGCATCGGCGCCGTGCATCGCGTCGAACACCGGCGGGCTGACTTCCATCAGGCCGGGCGCGTAGAAGGCCGAGGTTCCGCGCCGGCGGTCGGTGATGGTCACGCCGATGTTGTCGCCGGGCGCACCCTCGCGCCGGTGCGGCGAATAGGGGGCGGCCTTGCCGGCGACGGGGAGGGCGCGCAGGGTCAGGTCCGGCACCGCCGGCAGCGTGAAGCTCGCGCCGTCCAGCGGGATCGCATGGGGGTCGACGCCGCAGTAGTGCCGCAGGACCCCGAACACGGGCAACCCGCTGTCCAGGTCGGCGGCGACGGCCTCGGTGCACCACACCGGCAGCGGCGAAGTGCGCTCGCGCAGCATCAGCAGGCCGGTGGCGTGGTCGACCTGCCCGTCCACCAGCACCACGGCCGCGATGGCGGTGTCGCGCAACCGGCGCGCGGGCTGCAGGGCGGCGCACGACCGGACCTGCTCCAGCACGTCCGGGGAGGCGTTGAACAGCACGCCGTCGGCGCCCTCGTGAGGGCGCACGAAGAGCGACGACTGCGTGCGCGGTTTCGCGCGCACGCTGCCGTCGCGCACCCCGGCGCAGTTGCGGCAGTTGCAGTTCCACTGGGGAAAGCCGCCGCCCGCGCCGCTGCCGAGAACGGTGATGCGCATGGGGCCCGCTTCAGCGGGCCGCCACGTACATCGTGATCTCGAAGCCGAAACGGAAGTCCTGCGCCTGCGGGGTTTGCCAGATCATCGTCATCTCCTTGAATGGACCCAATGTCCGGGAGAGATGCTGGACGCGCGGCCGGGACCCGGGTAGCCCCGGGTCCATGAATCGGGCCTCATGATTTTCATGAATCGGGCGCGGGACTTGCGTGCCCGGCCGCCGCCATGCGGCAGACTGGGGGCACCGCCATGACCCTGCGATTGAAGATCAACCTGATCGTCGGTGCGCTGACGCTGCTCTTCCTCGCGGCGCTGCTCGCCCAGCAGGTGGACGACATGCGCAAGTCCGTCAACGAGGAGGTCGTGGCGGCCAACCGGGTGGCGGCGCAGATGCTCAGGCGCGCGGTGTGGGGCCATGCCGCGCAGGGACCGCAGGCGCTGGTGGACTACCTGACGGGCATGGGCCGGGTGCGCTCCAACGACATCACGCTGCAGGATGCGAAGGGCGCCGAGCTCTACCGTTCTCCACCGTCGAGCTACAAGCAGGGCCGCAACGCCCCCGACTGGTTCGAATCGCTGGTCTCGCCGACGCCGTCGGTGCAGACCATCCGCTTCCCGGACGGCACGCTGGTCGTGCGGGCCGATGCCTCGCGCGCCGCCCTGGACGCCTGGGACGAGTTCGTCGCGCTCGTGGGCTGGTCGCTGCTGCTGCTGGTCGCGGCCAACGCCGCCGTGTTCTGGCTGGTGGGCCGGGCGGTGCGTCCCTTCGGGCGGATCGTGGGCGCGCTGAACCAGCTGGAGGCCGGCCGCTTCGACGTCGAACTGCCGCGGCTGCACGGCAGGGAGGCGGCGGCCATCGGCGAGGCCTTCAACCGCATGGTGGGCATGCTGCGCCAGAACATCGCCGGCGAGCGCCGCGCCGCGATCGCCGAGCGCGAGCTGTCCGACAGCCGCGAGCTGGCCCACTGGGTCGCGGGCCAGATCGAGCAGGAACGGCGCAGCATCGCGCGCGAACTGCACGACGAGCTGGGCCAGTCGGTGACCGCGATCCGCAGCATGGCCTCGTCGATCGCGCAGCGCATGCGCGGGGTCGACGCGGAATCGGAGCGCGCCGCGCGCGTCATCGCCGAGGAGTCGTCGCGCCTGTACGAAGCGATGCACGGGCTGATCCCGCGCCTGGCACCCCTGGTGCTGGACAACTTCGGGCTGCCCGAGGCCCTGACCGACCTGGTGGAGCGCACGCGGCGCAGCCACCCCGGCGTGCGCATCGAGCTCGATGCGCAGCTGGCCGGGGCCCGGCCGTCCAGCGAGGTGGCGCTCACGCTTTACCGGGCCGCGCAGGAAGGCATCACCAACGCGCTGCGCCACGGCCACGCGCGCTCGCTGCGCCTGCAGGTACGCGCCGGCGACGACGGCATCGCGCTGCAGCTGGTGGACGACGGCACGGGCCTGCCCGTCGACTGGCCCGAAGGCGGCGGCCAGCGGGGCCTGCGCTGGCTGGCCGAGCGGGTGGCCTCCGTGGGCGGCCACTGCCAGGTGGAGCCCTCCGGCGCGGGCGGCGTGTGCCTGCGCGTGCGCGTGCCGCTCGACCACGCAGTGGAGGCGGCGACGTGATCCGCGTCATGCTGGTGGACGACCATGCCCTGGTGCGCATGGGCTTTCGCATGCTGCTGGCCGATGCGCAGGTGGAAGTCGTGGCCGAAGCGGGCGACGGCGAGCAGGCCTGCCAGGACTATCCGCGAATCCGGCCCGACGTGGTCGTGATGGACCTGTCGATGCCGGGCATGGGCGGCCTGGAAGCGGTGCGCCGCCTGCTGGCCCAGGACCCCAAGGCGCGCGTGCTGGCGCTGTCCGCGCACGAAGACACGGCGCATCCGCGTCGCGTGCTGCGGGCCGGTGCGCTGGGATACCTGGCCAAGCGCAGCGCGCCCGAGGCGCTGGCCGCGGCCGTGCGCGTGGTGGCGCGCGGTGAACGCTACGTCGATCCGCAGACCGCGCAGGCCCTGGCCGTGGCGGAGATCGAAGGCACCGGCAGTCCCGCCGACGTGCTGAGCGAGCGCGAATTCTCGGTGTTCGTGCAGCTGGCGCGCGGTGCGACCGTGGCGCAGGTGGCGGGCAACCTGAAGGTGTCGCCGAGCACGGTCGGCACCCACCTGTACCACGTCAAGCAGAAACTGGGCGCCGCCAACCAGTCGGAGCTGACGCTGGTGGCGCTGCGCTGGGGGCTGATCGAGACCTAGGGGGTCACTCTTGAAAATCCGCCAAGGCGGCTCTTTCAGAGTTCGCTAGCGCTGCGCCGGATTGGCTTCCCCCGGCTCGCAGTGCACGTGCAGCATGGAGGCGCCCACCGGCAGGTAGGTGCCGTAGCGCAGGATGTACTCGCGCTGCACCGCGTAGGCCTGGTGTTCCCACCGCACCGCCTGTTCGCAGGACGGCGCGACGCCGAAGGCCGCTCCCACGGCGAGCGCGTCGTCGCCGCGTGCCACGCCCTGCAGGTAATGCACCATCTCGTGGACCACGATGGAACTGGCGAACAGGTTGTTCTCCGGATCCAGCTTCTCGTCGATGTAGATGTTCCTGCCGCCGGCATACCAGCCGAGCACCTTGCAGGGCTGCCCGTTGCAGGCCTGCTCCACGAAGAACGTGTGCGGTTTGGGGACGACCACCGGCGGTTCGGCGGGAGCGGGATGCCCGGACAGTGTCACGGCCCAGGAAAGCAAGGCGGCGTAGAGATCGGTCATCGGGTCACTCTAGCGAGCGCGGGTCCGGATGAGCGGCCGCCGCGTGTCGGCCGACACGCGGCAAGCGCGACGGACAAGGCGCCGACCTGCATCGGGTCAGCGAACGGCCTGGTCCAGGTTTTCCGCGCGGTCCAGCCCCTTCGCCTGCTCCAGCCCCCGGGCGCCGCGCAGGATGGTCCCCGCGAGGTCGGCCTCGGTGAAGTCGGCGCCGGAGACGTCCGCGCCGGCCAGGTCCGCGCCCGCGAGCTTCGCGCGAAACAGGTTGGCGCCGCGCAGGTTGCAGTCGCGCAGGTTCGCGAAGGCGAGCAGGGTGCGGTTCAGGTCGGCCTGCTCGAAGTTCACCCCCGAGAGATTGGCGCCGGTGAGGTCGGTGCGCATCTGGCCCATGCCCTGGTTGCGGATGTCGACGCCGATGCGCGCCTGGCCGAGGTCGGCGCCGCTCAGGTCGGCGCCCGGCAGGTCGGCAATGATGCGGGTGCCGCGCAGGTTGGCGCCCTTGAAGCTGGGCATCTTCTTCACTTGCCCGCCGAGGATGACGACGGACATCAGGCTCGCGCCGCGCAACTGGGCCCCGGTGAAATCGGCGCCCATCAACCACGCGCCATTGAGGTTGGCCCCGGCCAAGTCGGCGCCGCGCAGGTCGGCGGAGACCAGCTTGCTGGCGAACAGGTTCGTGCCGCGCAGGCTGGCGCCGCGCAGGTCGAGGCCGCTCAGGTCCAGGTCGGACAGGTCCTTGCCGTCGAACACCGCGCGCGCGCCCGGCGCCTGGGCCAGCATGCGGGCGACCTGTTCGCGCGAGAGTTCGGCCGCGGGCGCGCCGCCGCCCAGCGCGATCAGCGCTGCGCCCAGGCACCCCCCGAGCCGTCTTCGCAGGCGCGTCACCCTGGCATCCATGCGGCTCACCCTAACACGCTGGCCCGCGGTGGCGGGCAAGACCCTGTCGCCGGTAGCGTTGCGGTGGCGGGCCGCGATCCGCCGTCTAGGATGGCACGCCATGAAGGGTGCACGGGTTTTCCGGGCGCGCTGGCTTGCCGGCCTGTTCGCCGCGATGTGCCTTTCGGCGCAGGGCGCGGAGCGCGTCGCCGTACCTCCGGGCGAATACGACCTGACGGCGCAGACCGTGCTGCCCCACCTGGAGGAGGCGCTGCGCTATGCGACGACGCATGAGCGACGGTGCCTGCGCGAGCCCGATCCCACCGGCCTCTTCCCGCTGCTGCTGCACCCGGCCTTCGCCGGATGTGCGCTGGTGCCCGATGCGCAGGCGGGCGACGGCCTGCATTTCTCCTTGCGCTGCGCGAATCCCGAGGCGGCCAGCGGATCGGCGGTGTTCGCGCCCGGGGCGGACTCCCTCTCGGCCGTGCTCGAGCTCAAGATGGGCGGCAAGAACATGACCTTGTCGCAAAGGCTGCATGGGCCGCGGGTCGGTCCGTGTCCGCAGCCCGGCGCGCGGGCAGCGCCGTAGCGATGCCCCTTCCGGGTCCGGTGCCGCGCGTTCGGTGCTATCTTGCTTCGACGACCGACCGCGCCGATCCACACCCTCAGGAAGCGACCCACCATGCCTGCACTCCTCGGCATTTCCGGCAGCCTGCGCGCGGGCTCCTTCAACACCGCCCTGCTGCGCGCCGCCGTGGAGCTGATGCCGCCCGGCTCGACGCTCGAGATCGCGACGCTGCACGGCATTCCCCTGTACGACGGCGACGCCGAAGCGCGCGACGGCCTGCCCCCCGCGGTGCAGGCGCTCAAGGAACGCGTGGTGGCGTGCGAGGGCCTGCTGCTCGCAACGCCCGAGTACAACAACGGCATCCCCGGCGTGCTGAAGAACGCGATCGACTGGCTGAGCCGGCCCAACGCGGACATCGCGCGCGTGTTCGGCGACCGCGCCGTCGCCGTGCTGGGCGCATCGCCCGGCGGCTTCGGCACCATCCTGGCGCAGAACGCCTGGCTGCCGGTGCTGCGCACGCTGGGCACGCGGCCCTGGTTCGGCGGCCGGCTGATGGTGTCGCGCGCCGGCCAGGTGTTCGACGCCGACGGGAAGATGACGGACGAGAAGATGCGCGCGCAGCTGCAGCAGTTCCTGCAGGGCTTCGTCGCTTCGCTCGCGCGGTAGCCGGCGCACCGCGCATGAAGAGCGCCCAGGCCTCGTTCGCGGGCGCGCATGGAAGCATGCTCGCCGCGCGGCTGGACTCGCCCGACGTGCCGGCGCGCGCCTACGCCTTGTTCGCGCACTGCTTCACCTGCAACAAGGACGTCTTCGCGGCCAGCCGCATCGCCGGCGCGCTGGTCGAACACGGCATCGCCGTGCTGCGTTTCGACTTCACCGGCCTGGGGCACAGCGAAGGCGAGTTCGCCAACACGAACTTCTCCTCCAACGTGGCCGACCTGGTCGCCGCGGCCGACTGGCTGCGCCGCACGCACCAGGCACCGGCCCTGCTGGTCGGCCACAGCCTGGGCGGCGCGGC
>JALHLO010000168.1 GCA_022844525.1 Ramlibacter sp. | reverse complement strand
AGATCAAGGTCATCAAAAGGATGGCCTATGGCTTCCGTGACGACACCTACTTCTTCCTGAAGATCAGGGCCGCATTCCCCGGAATCCGGTGAAGAACCAGAAAAAAGCCCGCTTGCGCGGGCTTTCGCTTCCGTCACCCCCGCGCGGGCGGGAACGACGACAGGGGGCTTACTTCTTCGCGGGAGCCTTGGCGGCAGGCGCCTTGGCGGCCGGCTTGGCGGCTTCCTTGCCGCCCTTGGCGGCCGGGGCCGCCTTGGCTTCGGCAGCCGGGGCAGCGGCGGCGGGCGCGGCGCCTTCGGCGGCCGTCTCGGCGGACTCTTCGGCCGCGGAGGTCACCACCGACACCAGCACCGGGTTCGGCTTGCCGTGCGTGACGGCCTTCACGCCCTTGGGCAGCGTGATGTCGTTCAGGTGCAGGGTCATGCCCTTCTTCAGGCCGGACAGGTCCACCTCGATGAACTCGGGCAGGTCGGCCGGCAGGCAGGAGATGTCCAGGTCGTTCACGACCGGGTTGACCATGCAGTGCTCGATCTTGACGGCCGGCGATTCCTCGGCGCCCTTGTAGTGCACCGGCACCTTCATGTGCAGGCGGGTGTTGGCGTCCACGCGCTGGAAGTCCACGTGCTGGACCTGCTGGCGGTAGGGGTGGTACTGCACGTCGCGCAGCAGCACCTTGGCGCTCTTGCCGGCCAGTTCCATCTCGAGGATGGAGGAGTGGAAGGCTTCCTTCTTCAGGGCGTGGAACAGCGCGTTGTGATCGAGCTCGATCAGCTGGGGCTGGCCCTCGCCGCCGTACACGATGCCCGGGGTCTTGCCGGTGTTGCGGAGACGGCGGCTCGCACCCGTACCCTGCTTGGCGCGCTCGAAAGCGACGAATTTCATGTTCATTCTCCAATTCGGACAGCCACCGCGACCAGTGTGCTGCCGGTTTCAAAATCCCCTTGCGGGGCGTCTTTGGTGCGCAGCGCAGCTGCACACCCTGCAAGCCTCAGAACAGGTTTTCCTGGTCCGAGAACAGGCTCATCACCGACTCGCCGGTGGCGATGCGCTGGATCGTTTCGGCGATCAGCGGCGCCACCGTGAGCTGGCGGATCTTGGCGCAGCCGCGGGCGGCCTCCGACAGCGGGATGGTGTTGGTCACCACCACCTCGTCGAGCGCCGCGCCCTTGGCGATGCGCTCGATGGCCGGGCCCGAGAAGATCGGGTGCGTGCAATAGGCGTACACGTGCTTGGCGCCGCGCTCCTTGAGCACTTCGGCGGCCTTCACCAGCGTGCCGGCCGTGTCGATCATGTCGTCCATGATCACGCAGTTGCGGCCCTCGATGTCGCCGATGACGTGCATCACTTCGGACACGTTCGCCTTCGGGCGGCGCTTGTCGATGATCGCGAGGTCGGTGCCCAGCTGCTTGGCCAGCGCGCGGGCGCGCACCACGCCGCCGACGTCGGGCGACACCACGATCAGGTCCTCGTAGTTCTTCTGGCGCAGGTCGCGCAGCAGCACCGGCGAGGCGTAGATGTTGTCGACGGGGATGTCGAAGAAGCCCTGGATCTGGTCGGCGTGCAGGTCCATCGTGAGGACGCGCGCCACGCCCACCGTCTGCAGCAGGTTGGCCACCACCTTGGCCGAGATCGGCACGCGCGTGGAGCGCGGGCGGCGGTCCTGGCGGGCGTAGCCGAAGTAGGGGATCACGGCGCTGATGCGTTCGGCCGAGGCGCGCTTGAGCGCGTCGACCATGATCAGCAGCTCCATCAGGCTTTCGTTGGTCGGGGCGCAGGTGGACTGCACCACGAACACGTCCCGCGCCCGCACGTTGGTGTTGACTTCCACGGTGACTTCGCCGTCCGAGAAGCGTCCGACCGTGGCCGCGCCGAGCGCGATGCCCAGGTGGCCGGCGATCTCTTCCGCCAATGCGGGATTCGCATTGCCGGTGAACACCATGAAATCGGGGGTGGGAGGAGCAACCTGCATGAAAGTGATTTAACCCAACTCAACGAACGGTTTGGCAGGGGAGGAAGGACTCGAACCCTCGCATGCCGGAATCAAAATCCGGTGCCTTAACCAACTTGGCGACTCCCCTACACGGGTCGACCGCTGAAAATCAGCCGCCGACCGAATCGTCGCTGGGTGCCCATCCCACCAGGGGATGAACCTCCATATTGCCGCATTCCCGCACCACCCAGCCAGCCCGGGCCCAGTGCTTCGGGGCCTGCGCCAGGTTCGCACCCGGCGGCAGCAGCGCGAAGACCGCGCTGCCCGAACCCGTCATGCGGGCCCGCAAGCCCTGCAAACCCAGCCATTCGATCGCTTCGCCCACCTCGGGACAAAGCTGCCGGGCCACGGGTTCCGCATCGTTCCGACCGAAACCCCAGGGATCTGCAGCAAAGCCCGAGATTGTAGCACCGTCGCTGTCCCGTTTCAGCGCGGGGTGCTGGAAGATGTCCCGGGTGGCCAGGCCGCGCGCCGGTTTCACCACCGCGAAGCGTGCTCGGGGCAGCGTCACGGGCGTGATGCGCTCGCCCACGCCCTCGACCCAGGCGTTGCGACCGCGCAGGAAGAAGGGCACGTCGGCGCCGAGCGACAGGCCGATCTTCTCGAGGGCCGACAGCGGCAGCCGGAGGTTCCAGAGGCGGTTGAGCGCCAGCAGGCAGCTCGCGGCATCGGAGGAGCCGCCGCCCATGCCGGCTTCGGCCGGCAGCCGTTTTTCGATCGCGATGTGCGCGCCTTCGGCGGTGCCGCCGGCCTGCTGCAGGGCGCGGGCGGCGCGCAGCGTCAGGTCTTCTTCAGGAAGCGGCGCGCCCAGGTCCTCGCGGCTGAGCTTGCCGCCGGGGCGGCGCTCGAAATGCAGGGTGTCGTGCCAGTCCAGCAGCATGAACACAGACTGCAGCAGGTGGTAGCCGTCGGCCCGCCGCCCGGTCAGGTGCAGGAAGAGGTTCAGCTTCGCGGGGGCCGCGACCTCGTGCAGCGAACGCATCGCGGCCTCAGCGCTCGAACAGCACCCGCAAGTCGGCCGCCGGCGGCGGGTCGCTGCGGCGCGCGCGCAGGCGGCCTTCGCTCACCTGCGTCACGTCCGCCTGCCAGCCGGCCACCGGCGTGGGCTTGCCCGCCAGCCAGTCGAACAGGGCGGCCACCGGCAGCGGCGCGCCCGTGGCCTCCTGCGCCAGTGCTTCCAGCGAGGGGAAGGCGCGTTCGCTGCCGTTGCTGCGCAGCGTGGCCTGGCCGGGCGACCAGAGCAGCACGGCGACCGTGCCGCCCAGCGGGTTGGACAGGCGCAGCTCGCCCGTGTCCGGCGCACCCTTGAGTTCGAAGCCGGCGGAAAAGGACTGGTTGGCCTGGCCGTCGACCGTCAGCGCCAGCCGCCCCGTCCACACCTGCACGCCCGGCGCGGTGGGGGTGCGCGGCGGGATCGCGCAACCGGCCAGCAGCAGGGCGCACAGCGCGGCCCACAGCCACGCGGCCAGGCGCGGCAGCTTCACGGCTTCACCTTCAGGCGCTTGAGCGTCTCGACCAGCGTCTCGTTCTCGGCGTTGAGCAGCATGCCTTCGCGCCAGATGGCCTGCGCCTGCTCGCGCTGCCCAATGCTCCACAGCACCTCGCCGAGGTGGGCGGCGATCTCCGGGTCCGGCCGGTCCTTGTAGGCCGCCTGCAGGATGCGCAGCGCCTCCGCCTTGTTGCCCATGCGGTACTCCACCCAGCCCAGGCTGTCCGTGATGAAGGGGTCGCCCGGCGCGTACTCCAGCGCCTTCTGGATCAGCTGCTTGGCCTCGGGCAGGCGCACGTTGCGCTCGGCCAGCGAGAAGCCCAGCGCGTTGTAGGCATGGTGGTAGTCCGGCTTCTTCACCATCAGCTGGCGCAGCAGCTTTTCCATCTGGTCGAAGTCCCCCATCTTCTCGGCCAGCATCGCCTGGTCGTAGAGCAGGTCGGAGTCCGCCGGGTCGCTGGTGACGGCCTGCGCGAGCAGGTCGTAGGCGGCCTTGTACTGCTTGTTGTCGCGCAGCAGCTGCACTTCGGCCATGGTCTTCATGCGCGCATCGGCCGGCGTGCGCTCGGGCAGCGCGCGCAGCAGCTTGCGGGCCTCGTCCATCTTGCCCTGGCGCGCGAGGATGGAGGCGCGCCGGTTCTGCGCCTGCAGCAGGTCCTGCGAGTTCTCGATGCGGTCCAGCCACGCGGTGGCCGCGGGGAAGTCGCGCCGGCGCTCGGCGATCTGCGCCATCGACAGGTAGGCCTGGGCCAGGCCGCGGCTCTTGTCCTCGCCCGCCGGCTGCGCCTGCATCAGGTCGATGTACTTGCGCACGGCCACCTCGCCCTCGGCCAGGTGGTTGTCCTGCACCAGCAGCGTGCCTTGCGCGAGCCAGGCTTCCGCCAGGTCCGGCCGCTCGCCCGTCGCCGCCTTCAGCTGCGCCAGGGCCTCGGAATGGCGCTGCGCATCCAGCAGCGCGCGCGCATAGGCCATCCGCATTTCGGGCAGCGGTTGCGACTGCATGTAGCCGCGCACCAGGGCCTCGGCCTGCGGCTGCTTCGGGTCCATCAGCTCCAGCGCGAGCAGCACCGGGCCCTCCGCCTTGGGGCCGATGGCCTGCCCGCGGCGGGCGGCGTCCAGCGCGCCGGCGGTGTCGCCCGCTGCCAAGCGCAGCCGGCCCACCGAGCTCCACGCCGCGGCCCCGGTGTCGGGCTTGTCGAGGTAGTCGGCCAGCGCCTGTTCGACGGCGGCGGCCGCCTGCTTCTTGTCGGCCGCGCGCGCGTAGTTGCGCGCCAGCGAGGCGATCACCGCCGGCCGGTCCTTGGGGTCGGCCAGCGCGATCTCCGTCTTCAGCGGCTCGACGCTTTCGGGGATGCGATTGAGCGCCACCAGGATCTGCAGCACGTAGCGGTTCGCCTCGCGCGACTGCGGGGCGGCCTGCTTCCACGCGCGCGCGGCCTGCAGCGCGGCCTCGCCGTTGCGGGCCTGGAAGGCGACTTCCACCGCGCGCTGGTACAGGGTGGCGTCGCCGGTCTTGCGGGCGGCGTCCAGGATCAGCGCGAAGCCCGCGCCCGACTCGTCGGTGCGCGCGTTGAGCTCGCCCAGCAACAGCTGGTAGAACAGCTCGGCGTCCATGCCGCTGCCGGAGGGAGCCGCGGCGATCACGGAGGGGCGCGGACCCTGCGCCTTCACGGGGGCGCCCCCGGCACACGCCGCGAGCAGGGCGGCCAGCGCCACCAGGGAAAATCGCATCATCGAACCATGATACTTGCTCACCCGGCCAGGTCGCCGGCCGGGTGAATCACAATGCGGACTGCCCAGCCATCCCATGCCCGAACTCCCCGAAGTCGAGGTCACCCGCCAGAGCTTTGCCGATCGCATCGCCGGCGCGCGCATCGAAAAGGTGCGCGTCGGCAAGGCCTTGCGCTGGCCGCTCGGGTGCGCGCCCGCATCGCTCGTCGGCCGGAAAGTGACGTCCGTCCGGCGGCGCGGCAAATACCTGCTGGTCGACCTGGACCGCGGGCTGCTGCTGATGCACCTTGGCATGTCCGGCAGCCTGCGCTTCGACGCCGCGATGCCCGAGCCGGCGCTGCACGACCACTTCGACCTCGTCACCACGCGCGGCGTGCTGCGCCTGAACGATCCGCGGCGCTTCGGCGCGGTGGTTTACAGCGACAGCGAGGACGCGCCGCAGGCGGCCAAGCTGCTGGGAGGCCTGGGCGTGGAGCCGCTCGGCGAAGGCTTCGATGCCGCGGCCTTCCATGCGGCGCTGGGCAGGCGCAAGGCGGCGATCAAGCAGGTGCTGCTTTCGGGGGACATCGTCGTAGGCGTGGGCAACATCTATGCATCGGAGGTCCTGTTCCTCGCGGGCATCCGCCCCACGCTGGCGGCCAGCCGCATCAGCCGCCCGCGCGCGGCGCGCCTGCAGGCCGCGATCCGTGAAGTACTTGCCAGGGCCGTGGCGAAAGGCGGCAGCACCTTGCGGGATTTTTCCAATGCGCAGGGCCAGTCCGGCTACTTCCAGCTCGAGGCCATGGTGTACGACCGCGAGGGCGAGCCGTGCCGGGTCTGCGCCTCTCCCATCCGGATGATCCGGCAGGGCGCGCGCGCAACGTATTTCTGCCCCGCGTGCCAGAAGTCCTGAGGGAAAAAGGGGTTCGCTGCTATATTCAAATCGGAGCATCGGGGACCCAGTGGCTACATCCTTCAACGACCAGTTCGACCAGCATGGCGCGTGGCGGCGCGAGTTCGCCCTGCGCCTGAAACTGCTGTCCGAGTGGCTGAAGGACCACGACCTGCTCGATAGCGCCGTCGAGGAGCGCCTGCGCCGCCTCGAAGGCCAGATGCGGTCCGACAAGGTCATGGTGGCCTTCGTCGCCGAATTCTCGCGCGGCAAGTCGGAGCTGATCAACGCGATCTTCTTCGCCGGCTACAAGCGCCGCATCATGCCGGCCAGCGCCGGGCGCACCACGATGTGCCCGACCGAGCTGGGCTACGACCCCGAGGTCCCGCCCTGCCTGCGCCTGCTGCCGATCGAGACGCGCCTGCAGATGCAGCCGCTGATGGAATGGCGCATGGTGCCGGAGAAGTGGCACCGCGTGGACCTGGACGTGAACGACCCCGCGCAGCTCGCGCAGGCCTTCGAGAAGGTCTCCGAGATCCGCCGCGTCACGATCGAGGAGGCCAAGGCCCTGGGCTTCTGGCACGAGGACGCGCCCGAAGACAACCCCATGGTGCATGCCGACGGCCTGGTCGAAGTCCCGCGCTGGCGCCATGCCCTGATCAACATCGCCCACCCGCTGCTCAAGCAGGGCCTGGTGATCCTGGACACCCCCGGCCTCAACGCGATCGGCGCCGAACCCGAGCTGACGGTCAACCTGATCCCGCAGGCGCACGCCGTGGTGTTCATCCTGGCGGCCGACACCGGCGTGACCAAGTCGGACCTCGCCATCTGGCGCGAGCACCTGATCGCCGAAGACACCGACTCCGCGTCGCGCCTGGTGGTGCTGAACAAGATCGACACCATGTGGGACGCGCTCAGCACGCCCTACCAGGTGCAGGCGCAGATCGAGCGGCAGCGCAGGACCACGGCGGAAATCCTCGGCATCGAGGAAGACCAGGTGATCCCGGTGTCCGGCCAGAAGGGCCTGGTCGCCAAGGTCAACAACAACGCCGACCTGCTCAAGGTGAGCAACCTGCCGGCGCTGGAGCACGCGCTGGCCGAAGGCGTGATGGGGCAGCGGCAGAAGATCCTGCGCGCCTCGGTCACGAGCAACATCGCCGAACTGCGCTCGGAGGCGACGCGCTCGCTGGGCATCCGCCGCCGCGACCTCGCCGAGCAGATGGTGGAGCTCAAGGGCCTGCGCGGCAAGAACACCTCGGTCATCAAGCACATGCGCGCGCGCATCGAGCAGGAGCAGGCCGAGTTCGACGCCAGCGGCGCCAAGATCCACGCCGTGCGCTCGGTGCACCTGAAGCTGCTGCGCGACGTGTTCAACCTGCTGGGCACGTCCACGCTGAAGAAGGAGATGTCGGAGCTCACGACCGCGCTGCGCACCCCCGGCCTGAAGCTGGGCGTGCGCAAGGCCTACGGCCAGACCTTCGACCGCCTGCGCGAAGGCCTGCGCCGCGCCGAGAAGGTCAGCGGCGAGATCCAGACCATGCTGACCGGCACCTTCCGCCAGCTGAACGCGGAGTACGGCTTCTCGCTGCAGGCGCCGCGCGAACCGGACCTGGCGCGCTACGAACGCGACCTCGACCTGGTGGAGCGCAGCCACAACCAGTACCTGGGCGTGAGCAACGCGCTCAAGCTGGCGCAACCCGAATTCGCCGACCGGCTGGTGCGCGCGCTGGCCACGCGCCTGCGCGTGATCTACGAGTCGGCGCTGGGCGAAGTGGAGCTGTGGAACAAGTCGGCCGCCGCCCAGCTCGATGCGCAGCTGCGCGAGCGCCGCCGCAACTTCGGCCGCCGGCTGGAAGCGATCGAACGCATCCAGCAGGCCGCCAGCGGCCTGGACGACCGCATCGCCGAGATCGAGGCGCAGGAAGCCGCGCTGGACATCCTGGAAACCAAGCTGTCCGAGCTGACCACGCACCTGACCAGCTCCTCGCTGATGACGGGCAAGGCGGCCGCGCCGCAGCAGGCCCTCAAGACGGCCTGACGATGCTACCGGCCGGCTTCGCGGGCCGCGTGGTTCGCTGGCAGCGCACCCACGGCCGCAACACCCTTCCCTGGCAGAACACGCGCGATCCCTACCGCGTGTGGCTCTCCGAAATCATGCTGCAGCAGACGCAGGTGGCGGCGGTGCTGGGCTACTACGAACGCTTCCTGGCGCGCTTTCCCGACGTGCAGTCGCTGGCCGCCGCGCCGCTGGACGACGTGCTGGCGCTGTGGAGCGGGCTGGGCTACTACAGCCGCGCGCGCAACCTGCACCGCTGCGCGCAGGACGTGGTGGCGGTGCATGGCGGCGCGTTTCCGCGCACCGCCGAAGTGCTCGCCACGCTGCCCGGCATCGGCCTTTCCACCGCCGCGGCGATCTCCTCCTTCTGCTTCGGCGAGCGCGCCGCCATCCTCGACGGCAACGTCAAGCGCGTGCTCACCCGCGTGCTGGCCTTCGGCGACGACCTCAGCCTGGGCGCGAACGAACGCCGGCTGTGGGACCACGCCCGGGCCCTGCTGCCCGCGCGCGAGCTGCAGGAGAACATGCCGCGCTACACGCAGGGGCTGATGGACATCGGCGCCACCGTGTGCCTGCCGCGCAACCCGAGCTGCCTGATCTGCCCGGTGCAGCCGCAATGCGCCGCGACGCAGGCGGGGCGGCCCGAGGACTACCCCGTGAAGACGCGCAAACTGAAACGCAGCGCCGAGTCGCTGTGGCTGCTGCACGCGCGCGCGGACGACGGCTCGGTGTGGCTGCAGAAGCGGCCGACGCCGGGCGTATGGGCGGGCCTGTACTGCCTGCCGGTGTTCGGCAGCCGCGAAGCGCTGGAGGAGGTGCTGCCGCGGCCCGTGCGGCGCACGTTGCGCGACGTCGAGCCCTTCCTGCACGTGCTGACGCACAAGGACCTGCATTTGCATCCGGTGCAGGCGTTGGTGCCGGCGGGGTGGGGGGGTGCGGAGGGTGCGTGGTTCGGCGAACGGGAATGGCCGGCGCTGGGGCTGCCGGCGCCGGTGCGCCGCTTTCTGCAGAAGGTGGATTCGTAGGCTGAAGTGTCGCGGTGCGGCTTCGCGCGCACCACGACCTACAGGTGGCCGTGTAGGTCG